>NZ_OZ038523.1:2765920-3107061 GCF_964036595.1 Tenacibaculum sp. 190524A05c
CAATAATAATCTTTCTTTAGAAATAGAAGATAATGGTATTGGTTTTGATGCTTCAGAGAAAGCTGAAGGAATCGGTTTTAAAAACATGGAAGCACGAGTTAAAAAGTTACAAGGAATTTTTGGAGTTCAAAGCTCAAAAGGAAATGGTACAAGTGTATTAGTTCAAATTCCTGTTTAATTCTGAATTAAATTCAGGATAAACAGATTGCTTCACTCATTTTATTCCATTCGCAATGACGTTTTGAATTGTCATTACGAGGAAGGATGACGAAGTAATCTGTTAATTCGTATGAAAAACCCAATCTTTAGATAAATCAATCCATTCAGAATTCGAAACATTTATTAAACCTTCTTTTCTTTTTCTATTCCCTGATTTTAATTGTTTTTCTCTTATAATTGCTTCATTTATTGAATCAAACTTTTCGAGATAAACCAGTTTATTACAATTATACTTAGAAGTAAAACCTTTAAATACTTTTGTTTTATGTTGAAGAATTCTTTTCTCTATATCACTAGTAACCCCAATATAAATAACCGTATTATTTTTATTGGTAAGAAAATATACATAGCTCTTTTTCATAAAGATAAATATATATAATTTCTGTCATAACGAGGAGGTAACGACGAGGTAATCTGTCTTTTTAATAATTCTGATTTAGTCCTAAACTTAAAGATTGCTTCATTCCATTTTATTCCATTCGCAATGACGTTTCATTCCGTCATTACGAGGAAGAATGACGAAGTAATCTCTAATTTTCTATTATTCTAAATTTATTTTAGAATCCCATAATGGTTTGATGTTAAAAGTTTCTTGCAGATTGTAATATTTCTGTGATTGAATTAAGAAATTTCTAATTTTTTTTGCATATTTTCGCAAAAATTGAAACCACCCACAGGAAAATCCCCCTTTTTCGAAAAATAAAACAGTTATTGTTTTGAGAATTGATATATTAATGTCGCTCAAAGAAATAGCTCTAGAAAAACAAAAAAATTTGCTAACCTCAACAAACGCGGGGAAAAGTTTAGAATACTATTAACATATGTAGATTTTGTGTTTTTCAACTAAAATGTTTAATTTGAGAGATAGAATACATAATATTAACATTTAAATTTTTTTAAATCATGAAAAAAATTACTTACGTTCAGAAAACAGAAACAATGAAGTTCCCAGGAGGAGATGACAATAACGGTGGAGGAATGACTACCGGTGGTGGTGGATCTAGCGGAGATGGAGAAGGAGGAGGAAAAAAATTATAAAATAAGTACTATATTTATGAATAAAAAACCATCATATTATGATGGTTTTTTAATTATATTAATCTTATGCGTTTTTTTCTAATTGCTTTTATTGTAGCTTACTCTTCTTATTCTCAAAAGAGAATAGATTCCATTACGGCAAAAGTTATTGATGATGGATTAAAGTCTTACCGCAACAAAGATTCTTTAGGTTTAAAAAAGTCAATTAATAAACTTTATGAGTTATCAAATTCAGGTAAGGATTCTTTGGTTCTAGCAAAGTACTTTCATTACAAGGCATTATCATATAGGGTGAGATTTCAATATGATAGTGCTTATTACTATTATAATACTTCAAAAAGTATTTCTAAGGATATCGGAGATTCCTTAAATGTTGGTAGAAGACTTCTAAGTATGGCTGTAATGCAAAGAAGAGCTAAAGATTATTTGGGAAGCGAAATTAGTTCAGTTGAAGCATTACAGTATTTAGAGCCAATAAAATCTTATACCTTTTTAGAAAGTGTTTATAATAATTTGGGTTTAGTTTCTGAAGAATTAAATCAAGACAGAGAAGCTATTAAGTATTATAAGCAGGCCTATAAAATTAGTGAGTTAATAGAGGACAAATCAAGAAAAGAAGTAAGTTTTCTTCGTTTTCATAACAATTTGGGCTTATTATATCAGCAGGATAGTATTCATAATACTGCTGTTGAATATTTTAGAAAAGGATTGCAGTTTGATAGTTTAAAAGAGAAACATCCAATTCATTATGCTTTATTGTTAGAGAATTTAACTTATAGCAGTATTGCACTAGGAAAAAAGGGTTTTGCTGAAGAGAACTATAATGAGGTTATTCAAATAAGAGAAAATCAGAAGGACTACAGTGATTTATGTATCACTCACGTTTTATTATCTGAGTTTTATACGAGTGAGAAAAGAGTTGGTAAAGCTAAATTTCATGCTAATCAAGCATTGGAATATGCAAAGGAAACTCATAATAATAAACGTTGGTTACAGGCACTACAAAAGTTATCTGAACTTTCTACAGTAGAGGAATCTAATAAGTATTTAAGAGAATATATGACTCTTAACGATAGTCTTTTTCAACAGGAAAGGCAGTTGAAAAACCAATTTGCCAAAATCCGTTATGAAACGGATAAAACTGAAAAAGAGAATAAAGAGTTAAAAGTCGAGAATGAAAAAACATTAGCGGAAGCAGAATTACAAAAACAACGTGCAACTATTGGTTTACTTCTTTCAGGAATTAGTATAATGTTTCTTTTATCAAGTATTTCATTTTTTAGATTTAGAAGAAAAAAGCTTTTGTTTCAATCACAACTGCAAAAAATAGAGGCAAGAGAACAAGAAAGAAGACAAATTGCAAAATCTTTGCACGACGAGGTTGCTGGTGATTTACGTTTACTACATAGAAAGCTAGAAAAATCATTTTTATTAGAGGAGGCTCAAAAGTTAGAGTTGGTAAAAGATAATGTTCGTAATCTTTCTCACCAGTTGAGTAGTGTGAGTTTTGAAGACGTTCCATTTAGAGATCAAATTCTAAATTTGGTAAGCGATTATTTTTCTCCTGATTTTATTATAAAAGTTAACGGACTAAAAGAGATTGATTGGTCCGAAGCAAATAAATCAATCAAAAGATTACTTTATTTGAGTTTACGAGAGTGTATTCAAAATTGTCAGAAATATGCAGAAGCTTCTAAAATGACAATTAATTTCTCAATACATAAAAAATCTGTATTTTTGGATGTAGCAGATAACGGTAAAGGTTTCGATACCGCTACGCAAAAAAAGGGAATTGGATTACTAAACTTACAAGAACGTGTTCAAGATTTAAACGGAACATTAACCATTGAAAGTGAGGTAGGAAAAGGAACTAAAATAATCATCCAAACACCTCTAAATGCCTGATAAGATAAAAATATTAATTGCAGATGATCACCAGTTAATTATAGAAGGTATACTATCGTACATTAAAGATATTGATAATCTAGAGATAGAAACAACCAATTCTTGCGATGAAGCATTCTCTAAAATTAAGGTAGCATTAACAGAGACCCCCTTTCAAATTTTATTTACCGATTTAAGTTTTGATAACGCTAGCGAGAACTCAAGAATCGATAGTGGCGAAAACTTAATTAAAACCATTAAACAAGAAGAAATTCCAATTAAAGTTGGTGTAATTACTGGACATTCTGAAACAAATAGAGTATTTAATGTAATTCAGAATTTAAATCCAAATGCATATTTATTAAAAGGAAAGTGTAATACAGCTGAGCTAAATTTTGCCATTGATAAAATGTTGTCTGGTGAAGTATATTACACACATGAAATTCATCAAAAGTTGTTGAAACGTGCTTTAATAGATATTCAAATGGATGATGTGGCTATTCAAATATTAAAGGAATTACCAAAGCATCCAAAAATTAGTAACCTTGAAGGAATTATTACTAAAGATGACGGTAGTTTGCTTAAAATAAGATCAATAGAAAATAAATTAGCTAAGCTAAGAACAGATCTTCAGGCAAATAATAACACTGATTTAGTACTAAAAGCTAAGGAATTAGGTATCCTAGATTAATTTTGCGGAAAACCACAGTTTAGCTTGCAGATATCCCCTTTCCAGTGCTTCTAATCTCTTATATCTTTGTATCACTTACATGAAACAAATTCTTTAGGGAAGAATTACTGAAAAGAGTAAAAGAAAGACAAAAGACCTCTTAGGCGTTAAGCTTAGGAGGTTCTTTTTTGCGTTTAATTTTAGGGTACATAAATCCACATTTCAATCTGCGGAAAACCCTTTTTTTAACCTGAAAATATGAGATAGCTTTGTACCAGAATCAATCATGTAATTCACGTTGGGGGAAGGAATTACTGTAGGAGATTAGTATTCTTGAACCTCTCAAACGCTCGTTTGGGAGGTTCTTTTTTTTGCTTAATTTTTGGGTTACATAAAACCACATATTTATCTGCGGATATTACTTTTTTTCTGAGAGGATGTTCACATAACTTTGTATCAAATCAATCAGGTAATTCATTTTGGGGATTATAAATTACCATAAGAGATTAGTATAATGCGAACCTCTCAAACTTTTGTTTGGGAGGTTCTTTTTTTATCTGATTTTTAAGGGTTTGCATAAATCCACATTTTAAATTGCGGAAATCCCCTTTATTAAAATGTGACTTTAATATACATTTGTATCAGTGATCATCCGCGGAAACATAAGGGTGAAAACATTTTAGGGGATTATATGGCCTTCTAGAAATTTCTTTTCTAGAAGGTTTTTTTATGAAATTTAGTGGAGTTGTAATTGATTTCTTTTTCTATTACATTTGAGTATACTAACCATAAACTACTAATAATGAGAGGAAAAGAAGGAATTATCAACTTCTTGGTAATAGTAGCTCTCTTAGGTTACATTATCAGTTCGGTCTTACTTTTTAAAGAAGCTTTTGAATTAAAAGGACAAAAAAATCCAGAAACTAGTCCTGTTTTAATGTATTTGGCAAGTGCCTTAACAGGTCTTGTTGGAGGAATAGTTGCTGCTGCTTTTGGTGTAAAAACTGATAATGACGGCGTAGATGCAATGAATACAGGAGGAAGTTCTGCAACTGCAGGAAAAATAAAAATGCAGAGAGTTGGCGAATTTGCAATGGGAGCAAACGAAGAGAAACTAAAAGAAAAATTAGGAACGTTATATGCTTGGGCATATATCTTAGTCGGAATTGCTTCCATTGTAGTTTGGGCGATGTTAAACGCAGATGCTTCTCAAAGTATTACCACCAACGCCACAACATTTATTGGAATGATGTTGGCAATTGTGAGTGCATTTTTTAAAGATTAAAAACTATAATTTGGTTTGAATAAAAAAGGTCTTCATTTGAAGACCTTTTTTGTAGTATTTATCTTAAATCCCAAAACCAATCATTGGTTTTCAGTAGGAATGGCAAATATCCTGTAATATGTTCTCCTAAGGTATAATCGAAACTTACAGAACCTCCAAAACTTTTATGTTTTTGATAATATTCAAAAGCCTGACTCGTATAAACTGCATTATCTAACTTACCATGATACATTCTAAATTGACATCTATTGTTCCAAGGTTGAATGCTGTTTTTTCGTAACGTATTAAAAAAGTTGGCATAATCAGAATTCTGATCATTAGGATTTGCATTGATAAAATCACTCATCAATAATCTACTAGGTATATTAGGTAGAGCGAATTGAAGTTTTAAAATTGAATTTGTTCCATCATATAACGCTCGTATTTGATCGTAATTATCATATTGTTGAGTAGATGCAAATTTGTTCAATTGAATAATTCTGTCTTCACCAATAGAAATCAGATTGTTCTCTTTCATTCCGTAATATGCATATGGGAAGAAGAACGGATGTGGATGAAAACTTTCTGAACGAGCCTTAACAATAAAGTTGTCTAGTAAAGCTGGTGTTCCTCCAGCGGAAAGACCTTTTACTTTTTTAAGGTTATTTGTTTCTAGATATCTAGCAAATTGAATGGCTGAAAATGCACCTTGAGAATATCCTTGAATTAGCATTTCATCCTTTAGTTCATAACCCATGTTTTCTAACTGCTGAATTCCCGCTTTTAAGAAATCATAGTTAGAGCGGTTGTGAGCATCCTTATTCACAAATGGAGGAAAACAATCTCCGAAGGAATCTCCAAATCCTGGATAATCTGGAACAAACACTGCAAATTTACCAGTCCAAGCTTGAGCAATCATAGTTAATGGTACTAATTGATCTATCTCATCTGGAATGCTAAATATATTATTATAAGAAACTGACGCTGCAGATGAATTACTCGTATATGTAAAAGGAGTTACAAATCTAATACGATACGGGATCTTTTCTTTTTTAAACCATACAATACGGTCTTTATATTTTGGAATTAAAACAACACCAGAAATTTGAATACTTCTTCCTGATCCATCTGGATGCGGCGACTGAGTTGATACCTTATATATATTAACTGTTATTCCAGAATAGATTTTTTCAGATGATTTTGAAGATTCAATGATCTCTTCAGTTTTCATTCCATACTTTTCACCAAGTTTGGTAACTATCTCATTTGGAGGTTGAAAGTTTTTTTCATTTACTGTTGTAAGTAAGTTGACTTCGCTGAGTTGTTGCGAAACATCTTCATTATTGATTTCGTCTTCTGCACAAGAATAAAAAAAGCATAACGAGATGATTGAAGCTATTATCAATAGCCTCTTTTGAAAGGGTTTTAAAAGATTCATAATTTGAAAGGTTAAAATTTGTTACCTTCCTAAAATACTAAAAGAAAAATTACCGTAAGCTTAAAATCTTAACAAATAAACAATCATTTGGAATGTTCATAGGAAAAACCCCTAACGAGAATTCGGAAAATTGCATCCTAATCTGCGGCAATCCCCTTTTATTAGGCTTGAATTGCGTTCTATATTTGCAGTGTTATTCTTTAATAACAAGTTTTAGGGATTATTTTTTAAATTAAAAAAATGGGAAAGTTATTAATCAAAAAAGTTAAGCGAATTATTAAGGGGATCGTTTTAACTTTAAGCGAATGGGGCAAAGCTGCGAGCTATGCATTACAACATTAAAAAACAATTAACCAAATTTTTAGAGCTGTCATTATCGACAGCTTTTTTTATGGACATAATTTCAGTTTAAAAACAGGTGTTCGGAAAATTGCATTTCAAGTTGCGGATATCCCTTTTTTTAGACTGTAAAGCTATTATATATTTGTAGTGTAATTAATTAGATACTAACAATTAACAATATAAAATAAGGGGATTATGACAACAATATTACTTAAAAGAATAGATAGAATTGCAAAAGGGTTTTTAACAGCATTAGCAGAATGTGCAAAAGGTGCTAGTTATGCAATTCAACACTAAAAAGAACAAACTTAAATTCTTTAAAGCTGTCTTTATCGACAGCTTTTTTTTATGGAAATAAATTAGAGTAAAAACAGGTGTTCGGAAAATTACATTTCAAGTTGCGGATATCCCTTTTTTTAGACTGTAAAGCTGTTATATCTTTGTATTGTAATTAATTAGATACTACTAACTAACAATAAAATATAGGGATTATGACAACATTATTACTTCAAAAAATCGACAGAATTGTAAAAAGCTTTTTAACAGCATTAGCCGAGTGTGCTAAAGGAGCAAGTTATGCTTTAAATCACTAGTAAATTTAAAATCACGAATTAAGAAAGCCGCTTAACTAAGTGGCTTTCTTGTTTTTGTAAGTTATATTAAATCTAACTACGGAAAATCACACTTTTAATTGCGGAAAACCAATTTAATATATTGATAATCAGTTATATATTTGTGTTGTAACCAATTAGGGATAACAAAAAAACATTATTAGGGGATTATGGGAACACTATTAACTACAAGGATTAATCAAATTTTGAAGGGGATTATATTAACACTAATTGAATGTGGTAAAGGAGCTGGTTACGCCATTCACCACTAATCGGTTAATAGCCAAACTGAGAGAGCTGCTTTTCTTAAAAGCAGCTTTTTTTTATTTGAAAATCAATAAATTACGGAAAAATGCATTTTTTATTGCGGAAATCCCTTTTTTTAAATTAATAATCCTGTCTATCTTTGAATTGTAACGTTTAAAACACTGCTAGTCAGTAATATAAATAAAGGAATTATGACAACAATATTACTTAAAAGATTAGATCAAATTATAAAGAGCTTATTAGTGACTTTAATTGAGTGCGCAAAAGGCGCAAGCTACGCTTTAAATCACTAAACTCACCCCCCGACGCTATTAACACACGTTGTAAGCTGCCACTTGGCAGCTTTTTTATTTAAAAGCGTTTAATCCTGTAATATCTAATCCTGTTATTAGTAAGTGAACATCATGAGTTCCTTCATAGGTAATAACACTTTCTAAATTCATCGCATGTCGCATAATAGAGTATTCACCAGAAATTCCCATAGCACCTAATATTTGTCTTGATTCTCGAGCGATTTCCAAAGCCATAGCCACATTATTTCTTTTTGCCATTGAAATTTGCGCAGAAGTTGCTTTACCTTCATTTTTTAAAACACCAAGTCGCCATGCTAACAGTTGAGCTTTTGTAATTTCCGTAATCATTTCAGCTAACTTTTTCTGTTGAAGTTGAAATTGACCAATAGGTTTTCCAAATTGCGTTCGTTCTTTTGCATATCGCAGAGCGGTGTCATAACAATCCATTGCAGCACCAATTGCTCCCCATGCAATTCCATATCGAGCATGATCTAAACATTTCAATGGAGCACTTAATCCAGACTTGTTCGGAAGTAAATTTTCTTTAGGAACTTTTACATTATCGAATAATAGCTCTCCTGTTATAGAAGCACGTAAAGACCATTTGTTTTTTGTTTCTGGAGTTGAAAATCCTTCCATTCCTCTTTCAACAAGTAAACCATGAATTCTTCCTTCTTCATTTTTTGCCCAAACAACAGCTACATCACAAATAGGAGAATTTGAGATCCACATTTTAGAACCATTTAATAAGTAATGATCTCCCATATCTTTGAACTTAGTTTCCATTCCTCCAGGATTAGATCCATGATTAGGTTCTGTTAAACCAAAACTACCAATCCATTCACCAGAGGCCAATTTTGGTAAATATTTTTTACGTTGTTCTTCAGTTCCATAATTATATATAGGTCCCATTACTAAAGAAGTTTGTACAGATGCTGTAGAACGAATTCCACTATCTCCACGCTCTAATTCTTGCATAATTAAACCATAAGAAATCTGATCCAAACCAGCGCCTCCATATTCTTCAGGAATATAAGACCCAAAGGCTCCAACTTCGGCAAGACCGTTAACTAAAGTCTGTGGAAATTCTGATCGTTGTGCATATTCTTCAATAATTGGAGATAAATATTTTTTCACCCAATCTCTAGCAGTATTTCGAACTAATTTGTGTTCATCAGTTAAAAGTTCATCTAGTTGGTAATAATCAGGTGATTGGAATAAGTCGGATTTCATAAAAATGATTTTCTCAAAAATAAGTAAAAAAACAAATGATAGCTTTAGTTTACGTATGTTTGTAATAATGAAATTTACACTTGGTAAAGAAGAACGACTAAAAAGTAGAAAACTAATTGGGAGGCTTTATTCTGAAGGAGAATCGATAAAAAAGTTCCCATTGAAAATGGTGTATTTACAAACCGAACATACTTCGAAATACCCCACTCAAGTTGGAGTTTCCGTTCCTAAAAGATTATTTAAAAAAGCTGTTGATAGAAACAGAATTAAACGTTTATTAAGAGAATCGTATCGTTTGCAAAAGGAAATCGTTTATTCAGAAGTTGATAAACCCTATGTGTTCATGATTTCTTATCTTGCAAAAGAGGAGTGGAAATATGCCGATATTGAAGATAAAATGAGAAAATTATTAACTTTATTTATAGAAAAAACATCTAAAAATGAGGAATAAAAAAAATCTTATACTGCTTGTAGTAACTGTTGTTATAGTTTCTTTTTCGTTTCAAGATCGTTTTTTCGAGATTGCTAAACAAATTCAGATATATAACAATGTGTATAAAACATTGAATATAAATTATATTGATGAATTGAATCAAGGAGATTTAACATCAAAAGCAATCAATAACACATTAGAAAATTTAGATCCTTACACACGTTTTTATAATGAGCAGCAAGTAGAAGATGCAAAAATCAGAAGAGAAGGTGAATATGGAGGAATTGGAATTTCATCAAAGTATACGAAAAAAGGAATTCTAATAGTATCTGTAAAAGAAGGATTTCCAGCAGATAAATCAGGATTAAAAGTAGGAGATGTAATTACAGTTGTAAACAATCAAAAATTAGAGGAATTAGAAAGAGAGCAATTATCTCAAGTATTGAAAGGAATTCCTGGAACACCTATAACTTTAAAAATTGAAAGAGGAAATAAAAACCTTGACTTTGGATTGAAGTTAGATAAAATCATAGACAATCCGGTTCCTTTTTACGATATGATTAATGAGGATACTGGGTATTTTATTTTAACTCGTTTTACAGTTCGTAAAGCAACAGATGGAGTTAAAGATGCTATCGAAGCACTGAAATCAAAAGGAATGAAAAAATTGGTTTTTGACCTTCGTAGTAACCCAGGAGGATCTTTGTTTGATGCTGTTAATATTACCAATTTGTTTATTCCAACGGGTAAAAAAGTTGTAGACACCAGGGGTAAAACAAGAAAAAATTCTAGAACATACAGTACAAGTAATACTCCGTTAGATACAGAAATGCCAGTAGTAGTTTTAATTGATAGAAGATCTGCTTCTGCATCAGAAATTGTGTCTGGAGCATTACAAGATTATGATCGTGCAGTTGTGATGGGACAGCGATCTTTTGGGAAAGGATTGGTACAACGTTATTTTGATTTGAGTTATGGAACTCAAATGAAAGCAACAATTTCAAAATATTATACACCAAGCGGTAGATGTATTCAGGAATTAGATTATGCAAATCGTGATTTAAAAACAGGAAAAGTTCCTAAGTTTTCTGATAGAATCGTAAACTCTTTTAAAACTACAAACGGAAGAACGGTTAAAGATGGTGGTGGAGTTACTCCAGATATTGTAATTGAAATTGCTGATAAAACGGATGAAACAAAGAAATTATTAGGTTCTTCGGCAATTTTCAATTTTGCAACCGATTATGTTAGAAACAATGCAAAGCCTACACTTGAAAATTTTGCTTTTGGGAATTCAGATTTTGATGCATTTAAAAGTTATTTGAAATCTAAAGACACAACCTTTACAAGTAAGCAAGAAGCATTATTCAAAAAGGCATATAAATCAGTAAAAAATAATAAAGCCATTTCAAGTGATTATAACAAGCTATTAAAACAATTAGAGAACCAAAAGATAGCATCAATCACAACGAATAAAGATATTTTGATGACTGAAATTCAAGATGAAATATTAGAACAATACTTTTACAAAAAAGGTGTTTATCAATATCATCTTCAAAATGACGAAACGATTAAAAAAGCAGTTGAGATTTTAAACGACACTGAGAAATATCAAAAAATATTAGCAAACGGAAAGTAAACATATGACCAAAGTATATAAAGAAAGAACAAGAGCACAAGAATCAACAAATGCCATAGAAAGATTATACATTTCTATGCGTCACCTTTTTAGTAGAGGATTTTATAAACCAATGGGTGTTTCAGGAGAAACACTGAGAAAATCACTTTTATTATTAAGACCAGAGATTTATGGTTCTATTGCAGAGGAGAAATCAGAATTAAACGGATTAACATATATCATTGAGCGTTTACCAGAAGGAATTGAGGAATGTCAATTTATCAATTTAACAGCTGACGAAGGTTATAGAAATTCTCATTTTAAATGTATTGTTCCTCCAAAACGTAGAAGAAACTGTTATCGAATAGATAAAGATCAGATGAATATTGAGATTACTCGAGGAAGATCTGATATCTATGATATTTTAACTCATCTTACTTTCTTATTTATTGAATCGCATAAGATAAAAGATAGAGTTTTACTTTCTGATGCCGGAAAAACTACTAGAGAATGGTCTAACCTTGAAGATGTAGTTGTAAATAACACAACGTTATCTGATAAGGAAAAAGATGTATTAATGGTGCATCTTGGAAGTATTTTAGGAAGAACATATGATGAGGTTTATCAATCATACAATACTTTCTCTACCGAAGAAAATCCGCATCGTTTTTTCCATTTAATTTACTGGTTAGGAAAATTAGCGATTAACGAAGAGTTACATGATAAGAAAAGATCTATTCGTTTTAGTTCGGTATTATCAGAAGAGATTGGAAGACATTACCATGGAGAGCGTTGGGCAAATGATATTAAAGAAGTACTATTAAAAGAAGGTTTAATAGAAAGACCAATTCATATTATTAGTGCTAACATGCATAGTGTTTTAAATTCTATCTATGCTAAAAATGCAATTCCAAATGAAGCAAATACCAATGTAGGGTTTTCATTATTTGAACTGTTAAGTAATAGTGATAGTAAACCATTACAAACAGCGGTAAAGAATTTTGCTTCTGAAAATGGATTGATTTATTTGAAAGACAAATCAGGAACAAATATTAATGTTCAGGTAATTGATACAGCTAAAATTTCATTTGACTCTGATTTAATTTCAAAAGATAAAGGTGGAGAGAAACCTGTAATAATTGTAATGGATTATGCATTTGGTGAGCAGGCTTATGAAACAATGGATGAGTTATTAAAACCATATAAAGATGGAACAAATACACATCTTTTAAATGTAGAGTCCGTTTCTATAATGGGTAAAGCCGGAATATTAGAAGGAGGTAAAGGAGATATCATGATTCCTTCGGCTCACGTTTTCGAAGGAACAGCCGATAACTATCCTTTTAAAAATGAGTTGACCAAAGAAGATTTAGAAGGATTTGGAGTTGAGGTTTTTGATGGAAGTATGGTTACGGTATTAGGAACATCTTTACAAAATAAAGATTTATTGAAGTTTTTCCACGATTCAACTTGGAAAGTAATCGGATTAGAAATGGAAGGAGCACATTATCAAAAAGCTATTCAATCCGCTTCAAGAATTAGAGAAACTATTGGTGAAAATGTAAAGGTAAGATATGCATATTATGCTTCGGATAATCCGCTAGAAACTGGAGCAACATTAGCATCTGGTGGTTTAGGAATGAGCGGTGTAACACCAACATATGCGATCACACAAAGAATATTAGAACAAATATTAAAATAAGACAAATGTCAAAACAAGTAAAAGATAACGAGGAAGTAGACTTAGGTTCTTTATTTGTAATTATTGGTAAAGGATTTTCAAAACTAGGAAATCTTATCGTTTCAATGTTTAATGTAATTTTTAAGTTTTTAATTGAGGCGTTATTATTTCTAAAAACAAACGTTATCAAACTTTCAATTGCTGCTCTTATTGGAGGTGTTGTTGGTTTTATAATTGAGTATAAAAACGGAACAAAATATGAAGCAAACCTTTATGTTAAACCAAACTTTGGAAGTTCAAGACAATTATATAATAACGTAAACTTCTATAATGATTTAGTAAAACAGAAGAACAGTAAGGATTTATCTGAGATATTTGGAATTAGTGAAGATGAAGCAAAATCATTAAAAAAATTCTCTATTAAACCCGTTATTAATGAAAACGACATTTTAACTTCTTTTGATGAGTTAATGCAATCTATTGATACCGCTACAGTAAAGAGTTATTCTTACAAAAAGTTTAAAGAAACATTTACTGAAGTAGATTATAATATTCATGAAATTTCTGTTGAATCATTAAATGATAATATTTTTCAAAAATTAAGTCAGCCTATAATCTCTTCAATTATAAATAATGATTATTTCAAAACCTTAAAAGGAAATAAAAAAGAGAATTTAAAAAGGACTAGTTCTTTACTTAAAAAGAATTTGCAACAAGCCGATTCTCTTCACAGTTTATACAAGAAAGTTTTATTAGAAGAGGCTAAAAAGAGCAATTCTGGAACCACTATAGATCTTGCTCAAAGTAGAAATAAATCAGAAAGAGAATTGAAACTTTTTGAAACGAGTTTACGATTAAACGATAATCTTGTTGAGGTAAATGATGATTTATCTGAGAAATCAGAGGTAATTAATATTGTTTCTAATTTTCAACCTATTGGACATAAAGTAAGAGAAATTGAAAAGAATAAAGGATTTCAATTTGCTTTAGTTGGCTTTGGTTTAATGGTTGTCTTTTTATTATTAGTTCAACTAAATACGTATTTAGAAGAATACAAAGAAAGAAATTAGAACTCCTTGTAAAAGTTATTTTAAAGGATCATGTTTATGAATTTATAGAGGAATGAAAAAAGTAGCTTTAATTACAGGAATTACAGGGCAGGATGGTGCTTATCTAGCTGAGCTTTTACTTGAAAAAAACTATATCGTTCATGGTATAAAAAGAAGATCATCTAGCTTTAATACCCAACGAATAGATCACCTTTATCAGGATCCTCATAGTAATAACAGAAATTTGATTCTTCATTATGGAGATATGACTGATGGAATTAATTTAATCAGAATTCTCCAAGAAGTACAACCAGATGAAATTTACAATCTGGCTGCAATGAGTCATGTTCATGTTTCATTTGAAACTCCAGAATATACAGCAAATGTCGATGGTTTAGGAACACTACGTTTACTTGAAGCAATTCGAATTTTAAAGCTAGAGAAAAAAACAAAATTTTACCAAGCTGCTACCTCTGAATTATTCGGGAAAGCAAAGGAAATTCCGCAATCGGAAACGACTCCTTTCTATCCACGAAGTCCATACGGAGTAGCAAAAATGTATGCATATTGGATTACAGTAAATTATAGAGAAGCCTATAATATTTTTGGATGTAACGGAATTTTATTTAATCATGAATCTCCAATTCGAGGAGAAACATTTGTTACTCGAAAAATTACAAGAGCCGTCTCAAAAATTGCTTTAGGATTACAAGACCAATTGTATCTTGGAAATTTAAATGCTCAGAGAGATTGGGGACACGCTAAAGATTATGTTCGAATGATGTGGATGATTTTACAAGCAGAAGAACCAGAAGATTGGGTTATTGCTACTGGAAAAACTACCACAGTAAGAGATTTTGTGAGATTAGCCTTTGAAGAAATTGGTGTGGAGTTAGAGTTTGAAGGAGAAGGAAAAGAAGAGAAAGGAATAGTAAAATCATGCAGCAATACCGATTATAGCATAGAAATAGGAAAAACTGTTGTTTCAATTGATCCACATTATTATCGTCCAACGGAAGTAGATGTGTTAATTGGTGATGCGTCAAAAGCAAAGAAAAAACTTGGTTGGATTCCAGAATACACTTTAGAAGATATGGTGAAAGAAATGATGGTGAGTGATTTGGAGTTAATGAAGAAAGAAGCTTTTTTGAAACAAAAGGATCATAATACACATAGAGATTATGATTAAGTCATCTAAAATATTTGTAGCTGGTCACCGTGGATTAGTGGGTAGTGCTATTGTAAGAAACTTAGAACAAAAAGGATTTACAAACATCATTACTAGAACACACAACGAGCTTGATTTAACAAATCAAGTTGAGACCGCATCTTTTTTCAATAAAGAAAAACCAGAATATGTTTTTTTAGCCGCTGCAAAAGTTGGTGGTATTATGGCGAATAATACCTATAGAGCAGATTTTATTTATGATAATTTGATGATTCAGAATAATGTGATTCATGAAAGTTATAGGCATAATGTAAAAAAACTTTTATTCTTAGGAAGTACTTGTATTTATCCTAAAAATGCAGAACAACCTTTAAAAGAAGATTCATTATTAACAGGAGAATTAGAATACACAAACGAACCATATGCTATTGCGAAAATAGCAGGTATTAAAATGTGTGAGAGTTATAATTTACAGTATGGGACTGATTTTATCTCTGTAATGCCAACAAATCTATACGGTCCTAATGATAATTTCGATCTGGAGAAATCTCATGTTTTACCCGCTCTTATTAGAAAAATGCATTTGGCAAAATTACTATCGGAAAAAAAAGAAACAGAAGTTATTAAAGATTTAGATGTTGAATCTATAGAACAGGCAAAATTTTATTTAAGGAAATTCGGTGTATCTGAAAATAGTGTAGAGATTTGGGGTTCAGGAAAGCCAACAAGAGAGTTCTTATGGAGTGAAGATTTGGCTGATGCTTGTATTTATATAATGGAGAAAATACATTTCAATAATGTTATAAATGAAGTAGAAGGAGACATAAAAAACACACATATTAATATTGGTACCGGTAAAGAAATTTCGATAAAAGAATTAGCTGAAATTGTGAAGAGAGAAGTAGGGTTTAAAGGAGAATTACAGTTTAATATAAGCAAACCAGATGGTACAATGCGAAAGGTTACCGATGTGCATAAGTTAACTAAACTAGGTTGGAAACATAAAGTTGAGTTAGAGGAAGGAATTCATAGAATGTATAATTGGTATATTAACAATAATTAGAGAAATGACTGGTAAAGGAATAATTATTCAAGCAAGAGTAGGATCAACTCGATTGAAAAATAAAATCTTACTTCCTGTTGATGATCAAATCACATTTTTAGATATTCTAATTCTAAACTTGAAGAAGAATTTTAAAAACATTCCTATTATACTAGCTACCTCTATAAAGGAAGAGAACGATGTTTTAGTAACTGTAGCTAAGAAACACCAGATTAAGTGTTTTAGAGGAGATGAAAACAATGTGCTTAAGAGATTTACAGATTGTGCTAGTGAATTTAACTTAGATACAATTATTAGGGTGTGTTCTGATAATCCTTTTTTAAGTAGTAACCTCTTGAAGGAATTATTACAAGATTATCAAAACGAGGATTATTTAGCTTTCAGCGTAAATGGAACACCTAGTATTTTAACACATTATGGGTTTTTTGCTGAGATTGTAAGTACAAATGCTTTAAATAAAATTTTAAGTAAAGGGAATTCACATTGCCAAGAACATGTTACCAATTGCGTTTACACTAATAACGAAGGATTATTTAACGTAAAATTCAATGACTTAAATATACGCTCAACTAATATTCGTTGTACTTTAGATACACAACAAGATTTTGAGAATTTGAAAAACATCTACTTTAATTGGTATAAAGGAAATGAAGATAGAAGTATAGATTCGTTATTAAATTTTCTGAATAAACAAGAGGATTTAAAGAGATTAATGGAATTAGAAATAAAAAATAATAGTAAATAGATGGCTTATATAATAGGAGAAATAGGACAAAATCATAATGGTTCTGTAGATATAGCTAAACTTATTGTAGATGTTGTAACCAGACAAGTAGATGATAAGCTTTTTGGAACAGTATTAAAAGGAATGGATGCAGTAAAGCTTACAAAAAGAGATTTAGATTATGAGTTATCTGCATCACAAATGAGTCGACCTTATGATTCTCCAAATTCTTTTGGTAAAACTTATGGGGAACATAGAGCATTTCTTGAATTGGATGATCATCAACATTTAGATGTTTATAATTATGCCAAAGAAAAAGGACTTGATTTTGTAGAAACACTTTGTGCACCGTCATGTCTTAAAATGCTAAATTTATTTACTCCTGATAAACTAAAAGTAGCATCAAGAGATTTAACAAATTTACCGCTACTTGAGGCCATGGCAGAAACTAAAATTCCAATTATTCTTTCTACTGGAATGGCGGGAGAAAAAGAACTTAATGATGCTTTAAATGTTATTGAAAAACACCATAATGATATCACTATTTTACATTGTGTTTCTCAATATCCAACGGAGTACAAAAACGTTAATTTAAAGACAATCACCTATCTAAAAAGAGTGTATCCTAACTATAAAATTGGTTATTCAGATCACACTATTGGTATTGCTACACCAATTGCTGCAGTTGCAATGGGTGCTGAAGTTATTGAAAAGCACATCACATTAGATAGACAAATGAAAGGTACTGATCAAGCAGGTTCATTAAGTGTTGATGGAATATATAGAATGATGAGGGATATAAGAAATCTTGAAAATTCATTTGGAGAAGAATTAATGAAAATTGAAGATTCAGTTGATTCTGCAAGACATAAATTAGAAAGGTCTATTGCAAGTAATAAAGATCTAAATAAAGGAGCAGTTTTAAGAGAAGAAGATATTCATTTACTAAGTCCAGGAGATGGTGTTAAATGGATTGATAAAAGTTTAATTATTGGTAAAAAACTAAAGAATGATTTACCAAAGGATGAAATTATTTACTTGAATAATATTGAATAAAATGTTACCCAAATTAGTACTAACAGATATTGATGGAGTTTGGACAGATGCAGGAATGTATTATGACGAACAAGGAAATGAATTTAAAAAATTCAACACTTATGATAGTGCTGGTATTTTATTCTGTAAAGAGCTAAATATTCCTACTGGTATTATTACTGGAGAAAACTCTAAAGCAGTCAAAAGAAGGGCTGAAAAATTAAAGGTAGATTATTTGTATTTAGCAGCTAAAAACAAATTAGAACTAATTGAAAACTTATGTGATTCTTTATCAATTACCTTAAAAGATGTAGCATATATTGGAGATGATATTAACGATTTTCAGTTATTAAAAAATGTAGGTTTTAGTGCAGTACCTTCGAGTGCTCCAGATTATATTAAAGACGATGTTGATGTTGTTTTGCATAAAAAAGGAGGTGAGGGTGTTTTTAGAGAGTTTGTTGAGTTAATACTTAAAAAGAATAACATTAATATTAAGGAACTTGTTGAAACGATAACGATAAACAAGTTTAAACAGTAAAAATTGTGCGTTTACCGTCTTACTTTTCTTTTCATAAGTTAGTTAATGTATTTTTAAGAATTAGTGCCATAGGCAGTAAATTCATAGTATTTACTTATTTATCTAAATACTTTACGGATATCGAATTTGGTAATTATAGTTTAATTACATCTTTAGTAACTATTATGATTTTTGTTCTAGGATTAGATTTCTATAACTTTAGTATTAGAGATATTCTAAAAACAAAAGAAACTTCACAAATTCAAAAAAACATAGTCTCAACTGTTCTATTATATTTAGTGATATATACAGTTTTTTTTGTGTTGGGATGGGCAGTTTTTAATCAAATCAATTTCACAAAAGAATATGCTTTTCTAATTATTGCTTTGTGTGTTACTGAGCATTTTTCTCAGGAAATTTATAGATTCCTAGTTGGTTTTAATAAAGTATTATTTGCAAATATTCTTTTGTTTTTAAGAACTTTCATTTGGGGTACTTATGTTCTTTTTCTTTCTTATATGAGTAAGTCAATATCTATTGAATTCATCTTGAAAATCTGGACAGTATCGAATGCTCTAACCATACTAATTACCTTAGTTTCATCTTTAAAATATATCGATTCTAAGAGTATTAGTATTAATTATAACTGGATATCCAAAGGATTAAAAGTGAGTTCACTTTTTTTCATTTCAACTATTTTCTTAAAGCTAATAGAATACGCAAATAGGTTTGTAGTTGATATTTTTTTAGGTAAAGAAATGGTAGGTGTTTATACTTTTTATTCTAGTATTGCCATTCTCATTACAGTATATATTAATACAATTGTTATCTCTTTTGAGTTGCCAAATATACTTAAGGCTTCTAATGAGGCACAAGATCAACAGTTATTTCCAAAATTTAAGAAGTCGCTTTTGGTTCAGAATATTGTAATATCAATAATTTTACTTTTAATTATTTATCCAATATTATGGTGGCAAAATAAACCAATATTTCAAGAGTTTCAACCTATTTTATATTTTATGATAATAGGTGTGGTTTTAATGAACTACTCTTTATATTACCATTTTAAATTATATGTTAAACATTTTGATATGCAACTGGTAAAGACCATAGTTGTTTCAGGAATTATAAGTTTAGTATTAGCCATAATCGCTACGAAATATTTTGGAATCTATGGAGCAGCATTGGCTTTCTCCTTGTCTGGAGGTGTGTTATTTTATTGCAGATATTATGAGGTTAAAAAATTAAAGCTATGACGAATATATTTATAGGCCTTTCTAATAATCAAATAAAGAGTTACGAATCCTTATTAAAAAAAGGAATAAAAGGGAACAATATTTTAATTGCTAATAGTAGTTTGAATTTTGATCAAACTCTTTTTAGTACAGTTATTTTATCAGAGTCAAGTTTTAATAATCAAGCTTCAGGAAGATTACAATCAATACAGAATATAACGAATAAGATTAGCGAATATAAACGAATAGTCAAAGGGTTAAAATCATATAAAAGAGATAAAGACATAACACTTTATTTTACGTACATAGAGGATGTGTTGACAAACTATTTGTTTTTTTCTTTTAATAAAAACCTTAGAGGTATTGTTGTAGAAGATGGAACTTTAAATTATTATAATCATACAATTGAAAACTTAAATAAAAAAAAGGTCTATCTAAAAAAAGTATTAAGTTCCTTATATGGATTGAATTTTACTTTATACAAAGGTCATTCAAGCGGTATAGAGTACAATAAGGTTATAAAACAATATGTTCGTTCACCAAAACTTAGCATGTTTCCTGAAAAATCAGAGGAATTACCTTATAGTAAACGAAGTGCTAATCTTACTGATACTTTTTTAATTATTGGTCAGGAAGCCTACATAAATGAGAGCGGAAAAGAACTTTACAATACTCGACTTCAACAGTTGTTTGAAGTAATTAAAAAAAATAACGGTTACAATACAGTAAGTAAAATTTATTACAAGCCTCATCGAAACGGTGAGCGTATCGATTATAATTTACTTTACGATGCTTTTTTGGATAAAGAAGTAGAAGTGCTTTCTGCTAATGAACCTCTAGAAGATTTATATTTTAATGAGATTGGATCTGAAAATATTTTTTCATTCGATTCAAGTGCACTATTAAATATATATTTAGAAGCTGCGGAAGAAATTAAATCTAAAATTAAGTTTACAGTACTTTTAAAGTATAATAAAGAGCTAAGATTTATTTTTGAGAGATTTAACTTTAAAATTATTGAATGATAATTGCAACTAACATAGCACTAATTATAATCGCTCTGATTATTCTTATCTATATCTTAGAGAGAGATTTAGGTCTTTTTCTTTTATCCTTCATAATTTTATTGCAGTACATATGGATGTTCTGTTCCATTTTAGTAATCGAGAATGGAATTTATATTAATGAACAAGGACGAAATGGCTATTTTGTATATTCTGGTTTCATTCTGCTCTTGTTTTATGTCACCTCACTTCTATCACTTATTTTTTACAAGAAAACTTTTGGAACTTTATTTAAAAAAACACCGTCATTTAAATTTAAAATAGGTGAATTAAAAGATATAAATATTGCAAGTATATTAATAGGAACAATACTAGGTATTGCTTATTTCAATTTGTTTAATTCTCCTATTCCTCTGTTTTCTGAGGAAGTTACAAAGTTCAATTTTTGGGAGTATGCTAAATATCCTTTTTTAAAATCAATAATAGGAAATGTAATTGCTTTCGCTGGCTTTGGTGCAGCATTATTATACAGATTTAAAAAGCGAACCAGTATTTTTTATTTAACATTATATATAGGATACTTAGTTTTAATGGATCAGAAATTCACTGGGTTTCTAATAGCAATTTATGGTATTCTAGTAGCATTGTATTTTTCATCTAATGTAAGGGTACAATTCAAACTCAAGTGGATATTAAACAAATATTTAATAACAATTGTTATTGCTCTTTTTTGTTTGGTATATTACAAGTATAGTGTTAAACAACCATTTAAATACATGGGTTTAACACCATTAGAGTCTGTTTTTTATCGAGCTTTTGGATTACAGGCTCACGTGTTTTGGGGTACAACAGAACATTATATTTATAATGGAACTCCAAATACATGGAATCTATCTGAACTTTGGAAAGGAATGCATGTGTTGATGAGAGAATTTTGGCCTTGGTCGTATGAAGCTTATGTATCGGTAACAACCAGAGGTGTGAGTTGGACAAACGCTTATCCTTCTATTTTACTAAGAATTTTTCCGTTGCCTATTGCGTTACTTGTAAACATGCTATTGTTAAGTGTTGTGGGATTTTTCCAGTCTTTATTGGCAACTTTTATCGAAAGAAGATCATTTGTATTAAGTATTGTTTTCTTCCAACTTTTAATGTGGGTAAGTTATGCATACACAATGGCATATTTTAATAAATTAATAATACCTTTTATTCTCTTATTTGCTTTGAGCTTCTTTACCTTTCTAATTAATAAAACGAGAAAAAATGAATCAGAAAATTAAACTAGCTCAGAGATATGTAGTGTATGTCTTATTCTTTTTTCTTCCTACTTGGAGACTGATTCATAATATCTGTTTAGCCTTATTGTTTGTCTTACCTCCCTATAAATTTGAAATAAAGAAAAAGACATTATTAATTGGTACACCTGTAGTATTTTTAGTTTACTTACTGATTAATGCATTAGCCCAAGGGAGTTTTAATATTGAATTATCCAATATTCTTAAAATCATTCCAATAATTCTAGTGCCTTTTGTTTTATTAAGAGATGATGAGAAAACCATTGAATACGCTTTGTTAGTGCTACTATTAGGGGTTTTTTCAATGCAGTTGATTTCAATATATGGAATAACAAATTACTTCTTGACCAGTGATAAAATTGGTAGAGATTTAACAAATTATGTAAAACTGAATGAAATACTTCGATTTGAAAGACCATACTTAGGTTTTTTCTCGGCAATAAACATTTTACTTTCTTATATATTTTTCAAAAAATACAAGAAATGGTATTATGTAATCACCGCAATAATTTCGTTATGTTTTATAATCTATATATCTGCCAGGCTAGCACTTATTCTTGCAGGCATTTACATAGTTTGGATTCTTTGGAGAGAGATGAAAAATTTAAAGCAGAAATTAATTGTTTTTGGATTAATGGGGTTAACGGTAGTAGGAGTAACACTAAGCTATAACTCATCAATAAAGAAAAGGTTTTCCCAAATAAAAGAAGATTCAAGGAATATTATTTGGGGTGGAGCTGCAGAGCAATTAAGTTCTTTTAAAGATTTCCTAATAGGAAACTCCAGTTTAAAGCAAACAAGACAATATCTTTTAGAGTATTATAAAAGGTATGAACACTTTAATGATATAGAAATAAGAAATAGATTTATAAAGAACAATTACAATACTCACAATCAATTTTTAAATGAATTGGTAAGAGGAGGATTTATTGGTCTAATCCTATTTTGTTTACCTATTATCTATGGGTTTTTCATTAATTTTAAATTGAAGAATTATACCAATATCCTTCTACTTATCTCATTATCTATGTTTATGCTGGTAGAAAATCTATTGGAACGACAAATAGGAATTTATACGATTGGAATTGTATTAACAATAACGAACTTTAAGAATATATTTTACTTTAAAGAGAAATAGAATCAGTATTTATTAATTGAAGAACTTGATTCTATTAAACACAAGAATTGATGAAAAGAGCACTAGTTCATGATTGGTTTTATACCAAAGCAGGAGGAGAAAAGGTTGTTGAGGCAATTAGCGATATATGGTCGGATTTTGATTATTATACGTTAATTGATACTCTGAATGATCAATTAAGAAATGAAATTCTAAAAGGATCAAAAACAACCACAAGTTTTATTCAAAAGTTACCAAGATCTAAAAAGAATCATAGAAATTACTTAGAATTATTTCCTGCTGCAATAGAAAGTTTTGATTTATCTCCATACGACTTAGTTATTTCATCGTCATCATCTGTTGCAAAGGGTGTTTTAACAAATCAAAATCAATTACATATTTGCTATTGCCATTCACCTATTAGGTATGCGTGGAATTTATATTTCGATTATTTAAATGACAAGAATTTAAACAAAGGAATTAAAGGTTGGTATGCCAAAAGGGTATTAAGAAAAATTAGACTTTGGGATGTTATTTCTTCCAACAGAGTCGATTTTTTTATCGCAAACTCTAATTACATTGCTCAAAGGATTAAGAAAATCTACAATCGAGATTCAGTGGTAATTTACCCACCGGTAGAAACAGAGAAATTTACTTTATGTAGTGAAAAGGAAGATTTCTATATCGCCGCATCTAGATTAGTTTCATACAAGAAAATTGATGTTATCCTAGAAGCATTTAATCAAATGCCAGATAAACAGTTGAAAATAATAGGAGACGGTCCAGAAATGAAAACATTGATCAAGAAAGCAAATAAAAATATTACATTTGTTGGGAAGGTCAGTGAAGAGGATATGATATCCAATTTACAAAAAGCAAAAGCACTTGTATTTGCGGCAGATGAAGATTTTGGTATTCTACCAGTTGAAGCCCAATGTTGCGGTACACCTGTTATAGCATTTAGAAAAGGAGGTTTGTTAGAAACTGTAATTGAAAATAAGACAGGAGTGTTTTTTGATCGTCAAATACCTGAAGATATCATAAAAGCTGTAAAAGTATTCGAATCCTCATCTTTTGATTTTTCAGTCATTAGAGAGAATGCTTTAAGATTTAGTGTTGATCGTTTTCAAAGAGAGTTTAAATTATTCGTTGAAGAAAAATTAAAAGAGTTTTATTCTTGAGAAAAAGATATTCAATATATATTCCCCTAGTCTTAGTATTGGTTGATGTGTTTATCATCAATACAGTTATATACTTAATTAACGATAAAGATTATTTAAACCCGAAATTTCTTGGATATATTAATTTGTTCTGGATTCTCTCAGGAGTTATTACCAATTTTTACAAGATTTATCGTCATTATAATTACTTCAAAGTAATATCAGCTTTAAGTACTCAAGCAATCATATTTGTACTTGGTTTCTTTACATTCTTTACCATTTTTAGAGAAGGAGATATTGTTAACAATCAAACAAAAGTGTTAGCATCAATTATTCTGAGTATTGTAATTGCAAGACTTTTGTTCGTATATGCGATAAGAAAGTATAGAAGACGAGGTAATAACTACAGAAAAGTAATAGTTTTAGGTGCAGATGAGTCCGCTAAAAAATTAATAGAAATTCTAAAAAACAAGAAGAGTCTTGGATATCAATTTTTAGGGTACTTTTCAAATAAAGAAGAAGATGATAACGAAAACTTTCTTGGATCTTTATCTAAATATGAAAGTTTTGCCTTAGCCGAGGAGGTTGATGAAGTATATTGTTCGTTGGCTGAACTCAAAAGCAAACAAATTAAAAAAGTAAAAAAATTTGCTATAAAGCATAAACGAGGTGTAAAACTGATTCCAAATTCAAACGAATTAAACACAAAGAATGTTGCTGCTCAGTATTATGATGATTCTATGCTGATATTAAATGTTAAAAAATTACCGTTTGATTTACCAGAAAATAGAATTATTAAACGCGTTTTTGATTTTCTTTTTGCCGCCTTTGTTTGTTTGTTTATTATTTCATGGTTGTATCCTATACTTTGGATTTTAATAAAGTTAGAATCTAGAGGTCCAGCAATTTTTAAGCAAGAAAGGGAAGGTTTTAATGGGGAAGAATTTGTCTGTTATAAATTCAGATCTATGAGGATTAATCAAGAAGCAGATAAAGTCCATGCTACTAAAAACGATCGTAGAGTAACAAAATTAGGTTCATTTTTACGCAAAACTAGCTTAGATGAAATACCGCAGTTTTTTAATGTTTTATTAGGAAGTATGAGTGTTGTAGGACCACGACCTCATTTAGAGAGTCTTGCTTTAGAATATCAAAAAGATGTTGATAATTATTTAGAAAGACACGCGGTAAAACCTGGAATTACAGGATTAGCACAAATAAGTGGTTATCGAGGTGAAATCAAAAAGAAGTCAGATATTAAAAATAGGGTTCGCTTAGATATATTTTACATAGAAAATTGGTCTTTTATTTTAGATGTAAAAATCGTGGTTAGTACGGTTTTAAATATATTTAAAGGAGATGAAAACGCATATTAATGCTTAATCAGAACATAAACATATCAGCAGCGATAGTTTTATATAATGAGGAAGAGGAAGAACTATTACAAGCAATTAATTCCTTTTTGTCCAGTAAGCTCACGAAGAAGTTGTTTTTAGTGGATAATTCTACATCAAAATTCACAAACGCAACTATATTAAACCATCCAGATGTAGTATATATCTTCAATAATAGAAATTTAGGATTTGGACGTGCTAATAATTTAGTTATTGATAGTATCAAAGATGTTTCAGAGTTTCACCTAATCTTAAATCCTGACACAAAATTTGATCCTAATATACTAGATGAGCTAACAACTGAGCTTATCAAGAATGAAGACTTAGCATTAATAACACCAGCCATAAAGTTTCCAGATGGAAGTCATCAATATTCAGTAAGAAAGTATCCTTCTTTTTTCGATTTAATTATTAGAAAGTTAGGAGTTTTCAAGAGTAGAATTCATAATAAAGAATATAGAGATATAGATTTATCCCAACCCTTCTATCCTGATGCTGTTCATGGAAGTTTTATGCTGTTTAAAACAGAAGATTTTGTTGCTGTAGATGGTTTTGATGAACGTTATTTTTTATATCTAGAAGACATTGACATTTGTAAGAAAATAGATACTCTAGGTAAGAAAAAACTATTCTATCCTAAAGTAACTGTTACCCATGCTTTAAAGAAAGAATCTTCAAAGAAATTGAAGTTGTTTTTTTACCATTTCTCATCTGCTATTCAATACTTTTTAAAATGGTTATAGCTATATTTGCGGCTCAATAACACAACACACAATGAATATTTTAGTATTAGGTTCTGGAGGAAGAGAACATGCATTTACTCATAAGTTATTAGAGAGTAAAAAAATTGATAAACTTTATGTAGCTCCTGGTAATGCAGGAACGAATGAAATAGCAACTAATATTGCAATTAATCCAACGGATTTTGAAGCAGTAAAGAAAATTGTTTTAGAGCACAATATTAATATGGTTGTTGTTGGACCAGAAGCACCCTTAGTAGAAGGAGTTCATGATTTTTTCTTGTCAGACGAAGAGCTAAAATCAATTCCGGTAATTGGTCCTAAAAAGGATGGTGCTTTATTAGAAGGAAGTAAAGACTTTTCGAAGCAGTTTATGGAAAAGCATAATATTCCAACTGCAAAATATCAATCATTTACTAGCGAAACTCTTGAAGAAGGATATGTGTTTTTAGAAACTTTAAATCCGCCATTTGTTTTGAAAGCAGATGGTTTAGCAGCAGGTAAAGGAGTACTAATTTTAGAAGATATACAAGAAGCAAAAGCTGAACTAAAAGAAATGCTTACGAACCAAAAGTTTGGAGCTGCTTCAGCAACAGTAGTTATTGAAGAGTTCTTAAAAGGAATTGAGCTTTCAGTTTTTGTTTTAACAGACGGTAAAAGTTACAAAGTATTACCATCGGCTAAAGATTACAAGAGAATTGGAGAAGGAGATACTGGTTTAAATACAGGAGGAATGGGAGCTATTTCACCTGTTCCTTTTGCAGATAATGATTTCTTAACCAAAGTAGAAGATAGAGTTATAAAACCTACAATTGATGGACTACAAAAGGATGGAATAGACTATAGAGGTTTTGTTTTTATTGGATTAATGAATGTTGCTGGAGATCCATTTGTAATTGAATATAATGTTCGTATGGGAGATCCAGAAACAGAAGTGGTTTTACCAAGAATTGAATCAGATCTTTTAGAGTTGTTCGAAGGAGTTGCTACTCAAACCTTATCAGATAAAAGCTTTAGTGTAATAGATAAAACTGCTACTACTGTGATGTTAGTTTCTGGAGGTTATCCAGAGGCATATGAAAAAGGGAAGGAAATTACAGGTTTAGAAGCTGTAGAAGGATCTTTAGTTTTCCATGCGGGAACGAAAAATGAGGATAATAAAGTGGTTACTAATGGAGGACGTGTAATCGCAATTACATCATTTGGAGAAACCATTGAAGAAGCTCTAAAAACTTCATATAATAACATTAATAAAATCTCATTTGACAAAATCAATTATAGAAAAGACATAGGTTTTGATTTAACAAAATAGAAGATTAACAAATACTTTAATTTATAAATAAAGCTTGGGGTTTATTTCTCAAGCTTTTTTTTAAACAAAAACGAAACTAATAATTGACTTGAAGTCTGTAAAACGTACTTTTAGTAAATTAGGGGAGAATTCAATAACAATAGAATATTGTTCGATTGAATAATGATTAATAGATGTTTATGATTACTTCCAGCGCCCAACAGTAAGTTTATAAATAGAGGATAATTCATCTAATAATTCACCTCAAACTTCAACGGGTTATAGAAAATTTAGAAATGGAAAAGTAAAAAAATAATGAAAAAAATATTCTTACTAAGTTTTATTCTGATGTTGTCTTTTGGGAATGCTCAAAAAGAGAAAGAATTCTTTTTTCCTTTAGATACAATTGTTTTAAATAAACCCATCATCTTTTCTTTAAAGAATTATGAAGGTTATTTCGTAACGGAACTTTCGAACTTCAATAAAAGAGATTTCAAGAAGAAAAGTAAAGTTTTAGCTTCGGAAAATATCTATTTTATGGGATTTAATCCCTATATCTTTTCTATTAGAGATGATTTTAGATACAATACTAATAAATGTGAAATCAAAGTAAATGAAAATCTTTATTATGATAGTTTTACAGAGGATACTGTATCTTTTGCCGTAGGCTTAATAAAAGCTTCGTATTATGATAAATTAATCAGAACAGTAGATAAAGAAAAGACTGTTTTACATAAAACTAACAATAAAGTTTACTACAAGATAATTTTTCCTATTTGTAGTACCCGATAGCTCTAATGCTCTCGCCAGTTTGTAACTGGTAGCAGTTTTGGTAATAAGAAAAATAATTAGCTTAGAATACAACCACGATATTTACTAAAATAGCGTGGTTTTTTTATTTGAAAAACAATAGTAAAAACCAAAACACACCATAGTAACATTCACTAAACTTTAAGAACTTAAATAAGCGAATGCATTTAGTTTTTATGAGTCTATTTTTAACAGAAAACATAGTAACAGCCGTGCTTTTTGTTAAAGTATCGTTATAGTTCTATTAAAATTTAAAAGACAATTATTTTAATCACTAATCTTGCTAGGTTTTTAATGTAAGTGAAAAAGAAATGAGTACATATCCTGTAATTCCCTATTTACCTAAAAATTTCAATTTAGTAAAACGTGTAGTTTTTTTACTTTTTTTTAGTGCTGTTTTAACATCAAATATTACTGCTCAAACAGGTAAAGATTATCAAAATGCACAAAGAGTTGTCAATAGCGTTTTTCATAACGATTTACCCAACTCTTATATGTTGTTTTCAATAGAAAACTCAGAGTATTTAATTGTAGAGAAGAAAGGAGAATCCTTTAAAGAACATTTTGTTGAAGTAAATAAACAAAACATCATTACCAATGTAATTCAAAAGAGTATTCAGAAAAACACTACCTTAAACAGAGCCTTTCATAAAGAGTTGTACTTTAAAGATTATGTAGATTTAGAGTCTCCATATTTTATTGCTCGAAATTCATTTTCAGAAGGAAAACCCATCTATTTTTATTATAAAGATAAAGATGGAAACATGTACGGAGAATCAAAACTAACTACAATTATTCACCCTAATCCAATAGATCTTTCGGTATTTGGATATTTATTAAACGAGCTTACAGCAACGTTCAATAAGAAAGCATAACTCATTAGAAAATAAAGAAACGAGTTCCTGTTTTATTATAGGATTCATAGTTGTATTTTTACTACTGTGAAGTATGCAATTGTAGATATAGAAACCGATGGTGGTGTAAAAATCACTGAAATCAGCATTTTTGTTTTTGATGGAGAAAGTGTTATAAATGAATTTACAACACTCATAAATCCAGGTACATTTATCCCGTCGTATATTACTCAATTAACGGGAATTACCAACTTTATGGTAAAGGATGCTCCGAGGTTTGAAGAAGTTGCCAAGCAGATTTATCAAACTACAGAAGATTGTGTTTTTGTAGCGCACAATGTAAATTTCGATTATGGAATTATTGGAAAGGAATTTAAATCTTTAGGCTTAACATACCGCAGAAAAAAACTATGTACCGTTCGTTTATCAAGAAAATTATTACCAGGAAAAAGATCATACAGCTTAGGTAAATTATGTATTTCTGAAGGAATTGAAATTAAAGCAAGACATAGGGCAAAAGGTGATGCTGAAGCGACTGTAATACTGTTTAAAAAGTTATTGGAAAAAGATAAACTTAATAACTTTGAAGTTGTTAATTCATTTCTAAATCCTAAATCTAGAGAGGCAACCTTACCACCGTTGCTACCAAAAGAGGTTTTTGATAGTTTGCCAGAAACACACGGAGTGTATTATTTCTGGAGTAAAGACAAAGAAGTGATTTATGTAGGGAAAGCCAATAATATCAAACAACGAGTTGTAAGTCATTTTCACGATAAGAAAAAGAAAGAAATAGAAATGTGTTTGGCAACGGCTAACATCACGTTTACAGAAACAGGAAGTGAACTCATTGCCTTACTTGAAGAATCTGTCGAGATCAAACGTTTATTTCCTAAATTCAATCGAGCACAACGAAGAACAAATGCGAATTACGGATTATTCAGTTATAAAGATCGAAAAGGAATTATTCATTTAGCGTGGAATAACGTTAAGCTGATCAGTCAACCACTAATGAGATTTTACTCTGTACCTCAAGCCAGAAGTTTTGTAGAACAGTTATGTAAAGAGTTTGAGTTATGTCCTAAATACTGTCATTTACAAGATAATGTTACTAGTTGTTTTCATTATCAAATAAAAGATTGTAAAGGAATTTGTAGAGAGGAAGAATCGATTGAATCCTATAATAAAAGAGTTGAAAAGGCCATTGCTTCTGTCGTATTTGAAACTGAAAACTTTATCATTACAGAACAGGGTAAAACGGAAGATGAACTGAGTTATGCTCTAGTTTTGAATGGAGTATATGAAGGATATGGATATTTAAAATTAGAGGAACAGAATTCGAGCAGTTCTGAAATCTATTTGCAGCATCTTAAACCACAAAAAGACAATCAGGATATTCGTCGAATTTTAAATTCACATGTAAAGAAGAATCCTGAATCATTAAAGCAAATCGAACACAAAGAACTAGGTCGCCTTTTCTAAAGTAAAAGAAAACTCTGAACCTTCACCAAAGTTACTTTTTAGTAGAATCGTTTCGTTGTGTGCTTCAATAATATGTTTTACAATTGACAATCCTAAACCAGAACCTCCTTGTTCTCTAGATCTACTTTGATCAACTCTATAAAAACGCTCAAACAATCTAGGAATATGTTCTTGTTTAATTCCTTCACCATCGTCAATGATTTTTATAATGAACTTATTTTCGTTATAAAGTTCAACAGAGGCAGTGGTAACTCCGCCTGGTTTTCCATATTTAATAGAGTTAACAACCAAGTTAATTAATACTTGTTCTATACGTTCAACATCACCTTTTACAAATATTGGAAATTCATAAAGTCGATCGAAAATCAGCTTAATATTCTTCTTTTTAGCTTTCATTTCGAATAAGTCGAATACATTTTGAATCAGCTCAAGAATATTAAATGGTTCGAATTTTATTTTCATTCCATCTGTTTCTAATTTGGCAATCATGTCCAAATCTTTAACAATAGAAGTTAATCGTTCGACTCCTTTATTCGCACGTTCTAAATATTTATCACGAATTACCTTGTCTTCAGCAGCACCTTCAATTAAGGTTAAAATATATCCTTGTACTGTAAAAAGAGGAGTTTTTAATTCGTGAGCAACATTCCCTAAAAAATCTCTACGAAAAGAATCTCTTTCTGTTAGGTTAGCAATTTCTTCCTTTTTATCCTCAACATAATCTTGTACCGTTTTGGTAAAAGCTTCAATATCTGTGGTGATTTTATCACGTTTTAAATCTTCTACATCTAGAATAGAAATATCCTTATATAGTTTTTTAACACGTTGATAAATAAAATGTTCAGCTCTGTATTGAATTACGAAGAATGAAAAAACAAATAGAATTATTCCAAAAATAATTATGGAAACTAAACCAAGAGATTTAAAAAAGTAGAGATATGAAAAAACAGCAATAACAACTGATAAAATGGTTAAATATAAAGCTGATAAAAAAGCGTAGTTGTATGTTTTTTTTAGTTTTTTCATAAAAAGAAAGAATGCCCTTTAGGGGGCAAACTAATTCATTGTATTATTTAATATGTGGGTTTATTTATCTGTTTCAAGCACAAATTTATACCCTACACCTTTAACTGTTTTAAAGTAGTGATCGCCTATTTTCTCTCTAAGCTTTCTAATATGAACATCAATAGTTCTTCCACCTACAACAACCTCGTTACCCCAAACACTATCTAAAATAGTTTCTCTTTTAAACACTTTTCCAGGTTTAGAAGTTAATAAAGAAAAAAGTTCAAACTCTTTTCTAGGCAAAGTAATTTTCTGCTCTCCTTTAAACACAACGTATTCATCACGATTGATAAGGATATCACCAATTTTAGTAGTAACCTCAGAAACTGTATCGGTTTTTAATCGACGTAAAAGTGATTTTACCTTACTAACTAATACTTTTGGTTTAATAGGTTTAGTAATGTAATCATCGGCACCAGCATCAAAACCAGCAACCTGAGAATAGTCTTCACCTCTAGCAGTTAAAAATGATATGATAACATTTTCTAAAGGTTTAATGTTTCTTATTTTTTCACACGCTTCGATACCATCCATTTCTGGCATCATAATATCTAACAAAATTAAATGAGGAGATATTTTGCGGGCTATTTTAACACCTTCGGCTCCATTAGTTGCTGTAAATACTTGATATCCTTCAGATCTAAGATTGTATCCAACAATCTCCAAAATATCTGGTTCGTCGTCAACTAATAAAATCTTAATGTCGTTAGTGTTCATACGTTTAAATTTGATTATAAATCAACCCAAAAGTAACGATTAAATAACAAAAATGGTTAAAGCCACTTTAACTTAATGTTGATTTAATATTAATAAATTTTTTTTGAAGAAAAGTAACAATGAGAGACTTAACATTAAATTAATCCAAAAAAACCATTGTTAAGTCAGATAATTCCCTAATTTTGAGAGCTTTTTTTAAATTAAATGAAAACATGAGAAAAAATTACTTTTTAAGCTTTTTATTAATCCTTGTAAGCTATGTTTCAAGCGCTCAAATAACTGAGCTCTATATAAGTAAATATGGAGAAGGAAGTAGTAATAATAAGTTTTTAGAAATTTACAATGGTACTTCAGGAGCAATTAATCTGAATGATTATGCTTTTGCTACTGTTGGAAATGCACCAACTACTCCAGGAGAGTACGAGTTTTGGAATAAGTTTCCTGATGGGGCTACAATTGCAGCTGGAGATGTATTTGTAATAGCTCATCCAAGTGCTAATGCTACAATTTTAGCAGCTTCAGACATGACTTTCCAATTTTTAAGTAATGGTGATGATGGTTTAGCACTTGTTAAAGGTGGAACTCACAACGACGCAAATATGGATGGAGATATAGATGCTGGTGAAATGACAGGATTTACCATTCTTGATTGGTTAGGAGATTGGGATGGTGATCCAGGATCTGGATGGGATGTTGCCGGTGTTGCAGCTGCAACAGCAAATCATACATTAACGAGAAAGACTAGCGTTTGTGGACCAAATAATGATTGGGCAGCTTCTGCAGGAACCGATGCGGCAAGTTCTGAATGGATTGTTACTGATATAGATACTGAGTTCGATAAAATTGGATCTTATTCAGGATGTATTACTACACCTACATTAACAATTAGTTCTCCTACAGACGGATCAACAATTAGTTTTACTGATATGGCTACTGTTAAGTTTTCTGTAAGTAACTTTAATGTTGCTTCGGGTGGTTCAGGAGATGGATATATTAAATACACAGTAAATTCTGGTGCAGCTATTGATAAATTCGATACAACCGATATTACTTTTAGTTCTGCCGCTGGAACTACATATACTGTTTACATGGAGTTAGTGGATAATTCAGGAAATCCATTATCTACTGCGGTAAATGATACTGTAACTTTTACGGTTAATTTTCCGTGCGATATTCAGTTAGGAACAATTACAACAACTTGTAATGCAGAAACAGCAGCTCTAGATACGTATGATGTATCAATTGCTTTTACAGGAGGAGGAACTTCAACATATACATTAACAGCAGATAACGGAACTGTAGGCGGAGATAATCCATCAATGATGGCTTCTGGAACAATCACAATTTCTGGAGTTACTGAAGGGACAAATATTGTATTAACTGTAAAGGGAGATATGGCAAATAGTAGTTGTGATTTTACTAGAAATATATCTAGTCCAACTTGTAAAGGTTTACCTTTTATTGATACTTTTGACTATTCTGATGCGGCGGTTTTATCTGCGCAAGCTAACTGGGAGACTGTTAATTCTGGTGATGATATTGTAGTCGCTACGGGAAGTTTAGATTATACTGGTCTAAAAGCTTCTGAAGGAAATAAAATTACATTTAGCGAGTCAGGAGCAGAATCATATACTCAATTTACAGATGTTTCATCAGGTACAGTTTATAGTTCATTCTTATTAAAAGTAGCTGCTTTCCAAACAGGATCTAGTCCAGATACTACAGATGGTGGTTATATCGCTGGTTTGGCCGCTGGAACTTCATCTTATGATGCAAGATTATGGGTGAGACCAAATCCTGATACGAGTGGAACAACTTTCGATATTGGTTTTGGAGCTGAGTCATCTAATCCTCCTTTTACAACATCTACTTATAATGTTGGAGATGTTTTATTCATTGTAATGGCTTACGATTTAGATAATGATGTGGTAAGTTTATGGATTAATCCAGATGCATCTACTTTTGAAGGAGCTGCACCAACTCCAGATTTAGGAGGTAATGATCCAAGCGCACCATCTAATATCAATACTTTTATTTTAAGGCAAGACTCTTCGAATGAAACTCCGAGTATTGAGATTGACGAATTGAGAATTGCTAAAACTTGGGCTGAGGTTACTCCAAAAGAAGCTACTGCTTCAGTGGATAAAAATGATATTGAAGGATTTGCAGTGTATCCAAACCCTGTAAATGCTAAAACTTTTAAGTTAACAACAGCTTCATTTACAACTAAAACAGTTCAAATTTTTAACGTTTTAGGTAAAGAAGTTTACAATACTAGAGTTAATGGAGCAAATAACGATATTGATGTTGCCACGTTAAACTCTGGAATTTATATTTTAAAAGTAGTTGAAGGAGAAAAAGTAGCTTCTAAAAAGTTAATTATCAGGTAATTTTTATTTTATAATTGTATATTATAAAGAGTCCTTATTTTAAGGGCTCTTTTTTCTTTGTAGTTAATATTGTTGTTGTGCACATTCGAAGTATATTTTGTTGTCTCCTTTTCTTATCAATGAGCGTTTTTGCTCAATCAAATTATCAAAAGTTTAAAAAACTATCTTCTCCAAAAAAATGGTGGGTAATTCTACATCCTTTTAAAGCAAAGAAAGCTTTGTTAATATCTAAAGATGTAAATAAAGTTAGTGATAGCATTAGAAAAAGCAATCTTTTAGATGGAGATCATTCTGGTGGACATGTAGATGCTTTCAGACATGCATATTGGATGGCAAGGTTGAAAGAAGAGATTGGTGCTTCTGCTGCAAGATCATTAGGTAAAGCACACGAAAAAGAGAATTACTTAATGTATAAAAAAAGAAAATTGGAGGAAGGAATTGTGCCGGATGAAATTTCTTCCGAAATGGATTTGTTTAATAATGATGTTGGTCTTTCTCTTACAACAAAAGGAAATAAAACCCCGAGAAAAGGATTAATTTATAGAGTTATCAATGCTGTTTTGGAAGGAAAAATGAAGGTGATTAAAAAAGATAAAAAAGGAAACTTCTTAACGTGTAAAGGAGACATAATAAATCCGAAGTCATTAAAAGGAAAATGGAAAAACACTAAATGTTTAGTTTCGTCAAATGCGAAAAAGAATTAGTGATATTTTACCTTTCTAAGTACTCTAATCACATCTTTATATTTAATGTAAGTAGTTTTGTCTTCTAAGTTTCGAATGTAGTCCTTTGCTTTTTCTAGTTGCTCTTTCGCATCTAAAAAACCATTCAAATAACAGATTAAATAATTGTTAGGTAATCTATGAACATCTTCATGTTCAGTTACTGAAAGTGGAATGTTATTTTCAATATTAGAAACAATATTATTACTACTTTCATACATGTGATTTATAATTGATGTATCGAAAGTTGGAGGTTCAAATAAAAACTCTTTAATAATTTCTAATTTACCGTTGTTTTTAAAGTGAATAATGGTTTTCTCTAATGGATATCTAACTTCTTTTTGCTCTAACCCAAGTAAAATATATTCGACAATAATAAAGGAATGGTCGTTAATTTTTATTTGAACTTCATCAAGTGCAGAGTAGAATAATCGAACATTTTCATTGATTAGTTCAATGTCTACTCGGGAGTAATATTCCTTAGCATTTATAGTTGTTTTCTTTCCGGCCCAGCAAAGCACAAATTGCTCTTTAAAAACTTTGTATTGTGGATTGTATTCTTCTTTATGTCGATTGATAAAATCAAAAACTCCATCAAGTGTCAATTGAATATTATTGCTGGCATTTTTTTCAATAGCTTCGACTACATTACTATTAGTGTTTTTTAATTCAAATTGTTCATTAACTGGAAGTGAATTACTTCCGCGTCTATAAAATATGGTTCCTTTTGGGTATTTCCATGCAGATTTTGCCAAATGAGAAACGTTATCGTTCGGATAAATAGTTACTAATCCAATAACTTTATACCTCGGTAAGCCTGGAAAAGGGATGTTTTCGTATTGAATTTTTGGAGGATGAATTAAATAAGCGTTCACTAAATTTTGAATCTTACTATCATCAAAAAAGTCAACGCCTATTATTTTATTATCCTCATCTCTTATTCCTATTAATATATAAGAGTTGTTATCAGGATTTGAGTTTGATAGCGCACAAACGTGTTTAATAAACTTCGCTTTTCCTTCTTTAGAACTTAAGGTAAGTTTTTGCTTCTTATCATAAAAACTATTCTCATCATTATGAGAAAGTAGGTTTTTAATAAGTAAGCGTTTATTAATCATGTTATGCTACTTTATGGCCTCTGCTAGCTTCATAAAGAATAAACCAATCTTGTAATTCTAGATTTATCTTTGTAGCATCATTAGCAATTTTTATACGCTCTTTATTAGAAGTTCCTACCACAGGAACCACCGCAGCTGGATGTTTTAAAATCCAAGCAAGTAATAATTGATCTTCAGTGGCATTATATTTTTCTAAAAGAGAAGGTAGAACTTCTTTTATTCTTGAAGCCTGCTCTGTTTCTAAGGAAAAGAAACCGCCTAAAGGACTCCAACTCATAGCTTTCATTTTATGTTTTAACAAGTAATCTAAAGTTCCATTGTCTATAGCTGTATTTTGAACTAACGAGAACTCAAATTGATTACAGGTGATTGGAATTTCACTTTGTAATACATCCATTTGGCTCGGAGTAAAATTTGAAACTCCAAAATCTATAATTTTTCCTTGTTCTTGTAATTGTGTAACCGCTTCTAAAACTTCATTAGTTTCTAATAAAGGACTAGGACGATGTAACAAAAGAACATCCAAATAATCTGTTTGTAAATTTTTTAGAGATTGTTCAGCACTCCAAATAATATACTCTTTAGAATAATCGTAGTGCTTTACTTTATTATCTCTGTTTTCGGTTTTGTACTGAATTCCACATTTCGAAATCAGTTGAATTTGTTCACGTTCAATTCCACTAGTTGAAAAAGCTTTTCCGAATGATTCTTCTGTAGTGTATCCGCCGTAAATATCGGCATGATCAAAAGTTGTATTTCCTTCTTCTAAACAAAAATGAATGAGCTCATCCATTTCCTTAGTTGAGAAATTCTTTCCCCAAATTCCCCATGACATACAACCTATTATAATATCAGAAAGTTTAGTTTTCATTTTTATTAAGTAAAGTAGCACTAGCCTGTGCTGTAGGATAAACAATTAAATCTTCAATATTCACATGATAAGGTCTTGTTACCACAAAATGAATAATATCTGCAATATCTTCAGGTTGCAAAGCTTTATAACCTTGATACACCTTTTTAGCTCTATCTGTATCTCCTTTAAATCTAACATCAGAGAATTCAGTTTCAACTAATCCAGGATGAATTGCGCTTACTCGAATATTATATTGATTCAAATCCAGACGCATTCCTTTATTTAATGCATTTACAGCGAATTTTGAAGCACAATACACATTTCCGTTTGCATATACTTCTTTTCCAGCAATAGATCCAATATTTAAGATAAACCCTGTATTCCTTTTAATCATCCCAGGAATAATAGCTTTAGAAACGTATAATAACCCTTTTACGTTTCCATCAATCATTGCATCCCAATCGTCAATGCTACCGTCTTGTATTGTGGCAAGACCATGAGCATTTCCAGCATTATTAATAAGAATGTCAATATCATTAAAGTTATCGGGTAAACTTTCAATAGCATTAAAAACCTCTTCTTTAAAACGAACGTCAAACTGTAAAGTATGTACTTCGGTGAATTGAGAAAGGTCGTTTTTTATTTCTTGTAGTTTTTCTGTTCTACGACCACATAAAACCAAGCGGATGTTATTTTGAGCAAATAAATATGCAGTAGCTTTACCTATTCCTGAGGTAGCTCCTGTTATAAAAGCAGTTAAAGGCATGTGTAAATTTAGTTTTTTATAAAGGTATACTTTTTATGTAAACCCTATGTTATAAAAAATAGAAAACCGCCTTCTGAGGAGGCGGTTTCTTGTGTTGGTTTTCAAAAAACCAACCAAAAATCAACTAACCAAACTTTATTTTAAAACTCTTCTAATAATCTTATTTCTTTTAATTTTAGTACGTTTTCTTCCACTATTCCTTACAGCTTCCTTCTTAACTTTTGAATCTCCTTTTTTATACAAGATAAATCCTCTTCCTGTGAAAACGTATGTTGTGTTACTACTTAGGTGAAATAGCTCTATTGTTCCATCATTAATAACGCTCAATTCAAATTCTTCAGTATCTCCTCCATCATAATAAAGTGTTAAAAACTTTAAGTCGTCATAATCTTGAATATCCTCTACTTTATAGCTACCTACATAGTCCCAATTAATTAGATCAACATTTGTGCCAAAATTATCTTGAGAAGAGTAAAACGTTGTGATATTTTCTGGAGTAAACTGTAAGAAGTGCTCACTATCAAATGGATTTGGAGTACCATTTGCTGCTCCAGTTCTTTCCCAAGCTACATACTCTTGCAAGAAATACTCAATATTGTCATAAAACAACATGTCATAATCGAAATTATTTCTTTGATATCCAACAAGGAAATAACTAGTATTGCTTTGTAAATCGTTTAATCTTATTTCGTTTGCAGATATTTGAATAACTTCAAAGCTGTAAGACCCATCTAAATCGTGACGAGTTTCTAATACTCCATCAACAAAAGTTCTATAGCTTCCAACATGAATTCCTAATCCATTTCCTGTTATTCCTATATCTACGATGTTATTATTTGCATATAAATCTCCGTTGAAAAAAGATACTGTGAATGCTTTCGATAAATATGGAATTTCAGCATTTCCTGTTGTTCTATGAAAATCTACATACCATAAGTCATATCCTCCAACAACCTCTTCTAATGAAACGAAGTTATCTACAATTGGCTCATCATTAACTACAACACATGAAGTTATCGAGACGGATAAAAATAGTGCGAAAAGTAATTTTAATGTTTTCATAAGTATCAGTTTTTACGGTTATACTAAGTACGTTTCAAAATGCATGCCAAAAAATAAAGCCGCTAATTTTAGCGGCTTTATTTTGATGTTTGAAATAGTTGTTTACTGCATCATTACTGGCTTTCCAGTCTTTACATTACCTATTTTAAAATACTTTGTTTTTTTACCTTCAATATAACTTATCACTGCTTCATTCTCTTTTAAAGTAAAAGGCATATCTTCCTTTTTTGTTGGAGCAGAATTCCCATACTCTTTACTTGCATCATTGTGCATTTGAGTATCATTTGAAACTGAGGTTGAATAAAAAATAGCAGAAACAACGTTCATTTTATTTTCTGTAAAAGTTCTAGTTTTAGCCTTCTTATTGTTATAAAACATACTATCGAACTTTATTTCTTTATCAGAAGAATATACAATTTTCACTTCAGTTCCTCCTGGAGAACCTGGTCTACCACCAATTCTTGAAACCGATGTTGCAGATTTAACATCGAAGGGAGCTGTGTTTTCTAATTTATAACTAGCACATTTTGTTAATGTAACTAATAAAAGTGGAAGTGAAAGTAATTTAAATAATTTCATATTTGTTGTTTTTCTTTTGAGTTTTCAAGATTTATACCAAAGTACAAATTTATATGAAACCTTTTTTATAGTTTTAATTTATGAATCAATTAAGTTATTGGGAAATTAAACAATGGTTTCAACAAGTGGATTTTACTATTGTTGGAAGCGGAATTGTAGGTTTAAATTGTGCATTATCTTTAAAAAAGAAGCAACCAAATGCCAAGATATTAGTTTTAGAAAAAGGAATGCTACCTCAAGGTGCTAGCACAAAAAATGCAGGTTTTGCTTGTTTTGGTAGTTTATCTGAATTGATTGATGATTTAAATTCTCATTCTGAAGAAGAGGTTGTAAATCTGGTAAGAAGAAGATGGGAAGGATTACAGTTTCTTAGGTCAAACTTAGGTGATGAAAACTTAGATTTTCAGCAAAACAAGGGATTTGAATTATTTGATAGTAAAGACTTGTATAATGAGTGTTTATCTAGAAAAGAAGAAATAAACAAATTACTACATCCTATATTTAAGTCTGATGTGTTTTCAGAAAGTACTAATGTATTTAAGTTCAAAAATGTAGAGGAGAATTATATTGTCAACCATTTTGAAGGCCAAATTGATACTGGTAAGATGATGTTCCACTTACTCAAGAAATGTCAGGAAAGTGGGATTAAGATATTAAATAATACTTCTGTGGATAATTTTGAAGACCATGGGAATCATGTATCCGTTCAAACTTCAGATATAACCTTTACTACGAATAAGTTAATGATTGCTACTAATGGTTTTGCGAAGCAGTTGATTGATCAAGAAGTGAAACCAGCTAGAGCTCAAGTTTTAATAACTAAACCTATTAAAAATCTTCATATAAAAGGAACTTTTCATTTAGAAAAAGGGTACTATTATTTTAGGAATATAGATGATAGAATTTTACTTGGTGGAGGAAGAAATTTAGATTTTAAAGCTGAGGAAACAACAGAATTTGCGTTAACAGAATTAGTTCAGAATAAATTAGACGAATTATTACAAACCACAATTTTACCAAATATAGATGCTGAAATTGATCACAGATGGACTGGCATTATGGGGGTTGGAACTCAGAAGAAAAGTATTGTAAAGCCAATTTCAGAAAATGTGTTTTGTGGAGTGAGATTGGGTGGAATGGGCGTTGCTATTGGAAGTTTAGTAGGGAAAGAATTAGCTGATTTGATATGAGTGTAAAAGAGCAACTTTTCAAAGAGTGTCAACTGTATGTTGAAAAACGCGAGCAAACCATTCGTGAAATCATGGCTTCAAACAAAAAGGCATTACTTTCTGAAACTAAAAGTTCAGCAGGTGATAAACATGAAACAGGAAGAGCTATGTTGCAATTGGAAATGGAAAAAGCAAGTCAACAAATAGGGGTAGTTCAACAAATGAAAGAAGTTTTACATCGAGTTAAAACCACTGAATCTTCAAAGGTTGTAAGACTGGGAAGTTTGGTTCAAACAGATAAAGCGAGGTATTACTTAACTATTAGTATTGGTCTTGTTTCAGTAAATGATGAGACGTATTTTGTGATTTCAAGTTCTTCTCCAATTGGGAAGTTATTGTTAGGAAAACAAGTAAATGATGTAATTCAATTTAACGGACAACAGATAAAAATTACTCAGATAGATTAAATTCTAAATGAATCTCCGAATTTATTTCAATTGCCATTGAGTTAGATAAGAATATTGGTTTTCCTTCTAATGTTACTTCAATTAACGAATAACTACCTTTAAAGTAATTGTTTTTAACAATCGCTTTATGTTCAGATTTGTCTGTTATTAAGATTTGATGAGGATATAACAACTTAAGCTCTCCATCAATTTCAATTTCATTTACATCATCAAATAAGGCAGCTACATATTTATGTTTAGGGAATTGATATAATTCACTTGGCTTTCCTTGAGCTAAAACTGCATGGTTTTTAATTACAATTAATTGATCTGAAAAAGAAAGTGCATCGCTACCATCATGAGTAGCAACAATACAAGCGATATTCTTTTCCTTTAAATATTGAAAAAGTTTTCTGCGTAGTGAGTTTTTCTTGAAGTTATCAATTTGACTAAAAGGTTCGTCTAATAAAAGTAGCTCTGGTTCTTTGGCTAATGCTCTTGCAATGGCAACTCGCTGTTGTTGTCCACCGCTCAACGTTTTTACTTTTACATTGGCAAATTCTTCCATTTCAATAACCTCAAGAAGTTCTTGAGTTCTTTGTTTGGCTTCTTCTGGAAAGAAACGAGATAAAAACTTTGAGATATTTTCTGCTACTGTTGTGAAAGGCATTAAATCGAAGTTTTGAGGAACGTATTTAAAGAATTCCATCCCAGGAACTAAATGGTATTCTGGACCTAAAATTTGATGATCATTCCAAAACAATGTTCCTTCATTTACATCTAATAAACCATAAATTACCTTAAGTAAAGTAGATTTTCCACAACCACTTTCTCCCATAACACTCAAATGCTCCCCTGGTTTTAAAGAAAGAGTTATATTGTTAAGTGTAGGTTTTTCTTTATCGTATGAGAAAGAAATGTTATTTACTTGTAGCATAACAGCAAAAATATGCAAACAAAATAAGTTAATCTCTTGAAAGAAGAGCTTTATCTATTGAGCAAATAAATTCATTGGAATATATTCGTTTTTGATGTGTGATTGAGTAAAATGAGAATCTAGATTTTACTTTAAAATTCCCATTTGAAACCTTGAAATTATAAGTGATTTTTTCTTTTGGTGCTAGGACAATATTATTTTCTTGTCTTTGGTTTTTATGTAATAAGGTATTCGCACATTTTACAATCTGTTGTTTCGAAATATTATATGAGATCCATTTACCCATATAATAAATTTGAAAGTTTGGTTTTCCATTATAATAGCTTACCTTATTTTTTGAAGAGTTGGAAAGAACTACAGTAATGTTGTTTTGATTTTTAACTTCAGAAGTAGCGGTTAATGAAACCTTATTTGAATTAGTTTGTGCAAAACTAAATTGAATAGCTAAAAGAATTAAAATGCGTAAGAATTGTCTCATATTTTAGTAAGACGATTTACACTAAAAATTGTTCCAAAAAAATAACCGATACTTTCGCATCGGTTATTTGTGAAAAATATTTTGAATAATATATTACCAGATTTTAACTCTATCTTCTGGTTTTAAATACATTTTATCACCTTCTTTAATATCGAAAGCTTTGTAGAAAGCATCAACATTCTTTAAAGGTACATATGCTCTAAAGTTTCCAGGAGAGTGAGGATCTGTTTTAATCTGATTTTTAATCGCTTCTGGACGTGCTTTAGTTCTCCAAATTGTTCCCCATGAAAGGAAGAAACGTTGTTCTGGAGTAAACCCATCAATTTCACCTGGACGACCATTTTTATCTAAGAAGATTTGTAATCCTTCATATGCAGCATTAACACCACCTAAATCACCAATGTTTTCTCCTAATGTGAATGTACCGTTTACGTGAACATCATCAATAGCAACTAACGCATCATATTGTCCGATTAAAGCTTTACCTTCTGCAGTAAACTTTTCTAAATCTTCATCAGTCCACCAGTTGTTTAAATTTCCGTCGGCATCAAAACGAGCTCCAGAATCATCAAAACAGTGAGAAATTTCATGTCCAATTACAGCACCAATTCCACCATAATTTACAGCTTCATCAGCTTGGTAATTGTAGAAAGGTGGTTGTAAAATAGCAGCTGGGAAAACAATCTCATTATTTACTGGGTTGAAGTAAGCATTTACCGTTTGAGGAGACATTCCCCATTCAGTTCTATCAACTGGTTTACCTAATTTAGCCATATCTTTATCGTAGTTCCATTTAGAAACATTAATTGCATTTTCAAAATAGCTTCCTCCTTGTTTTACGCCTTTTACTTGTAAAGCTGAGTAATCTTTCCATTTATCAGGATATGCAATTTTCACAGTTAAACGGTGAAGTTTTTCTAAAGCTTTTTGCTTTGTAGAGTCACTCATCCAAGACAATCCTTTGATACGCTTTTCAAAACCTAACATTACATTGTCAATCATTTCCTTAGCCTTTTGCTTAGCTTCTGGTGGGAATTTTTTGTCAACATATAATTTACCTAAAGCTTCACCAATAGAACCATTAACCGAAGCTAATGCTCTTTCGTTACGTGGTCTTTGAGCTTTAGCTCCTCTTAAGTCTCTACTATAAAACTCCCAGTTAGCAGTTTCTAAATCTGTAGATAATAATCCTGCTGCTCCATTGATTGCATTCCAACGTAAAAGTGTTTTCATATCTTCAACAGAACGTTCTGTGAAAATAGTATTGAAAGCTTTAAAATAATTAGGATCTGTAACGATTACCTTATCAATATTAGCAACTCCAATTCCTTTTAAGTGCGCATCCCAATCAATAGCTGGAGCTAAAGTTTGTAATTCCTCAACAGACATTGGGTTGTACATCTTTCTTGTATCACGTCTGTCTTCTTTTGTCATCATTGGTTTTGCTAAGCTGCTTTCAAAAGCAACAACAGTTGCTGCATTTTTTGTAGCAGTAGCCTCATCATCTCCTAATTTTTGGAACATTTTAGCTACAAAACCTTCGTATTTTTTTAGTTTCCCTTTTGTATCCTCATCTTCATCAACATAATAATCTCTAGATAATCCAAGTCCACCAGACCCTAAATAACCAGCATTAATTTTACTGTCTTTTAAATCATTGAATACACCAAAACCATAGAATGCACCACCACCATATGGAGCCATATTGGTAATATAATCTTCTACGTCTTTTTTAGTTTTGATTTCATCAATTTTAGCTAAATAAGGCTTTAATGGATCTAATCCTTGACTATTACGAGCAACAGTATCCATAATACTTTCGTAATAATTTACAGCTTTTTGCTGATCGCTATCAATTTCATTTCCTTGAGTATCCTTAATTTTTGGGAAATTACCTTGTTCAATAGCTTCGTTTAAAATTGTTAAAACATCAGCATCTGTTTGTTTACGTAATTCTCCAAAACCACCCCATCGAGTTCTATCGGCTGGAATTTCAGTTTTATCTAACCAAGAACCATTTACGTATCTAAAAAAGTCGTCTGATGGTTTCACAGACGTGTCCATATTCTCAAGTATAATACCTGGAATTTTTTCCGCGGTTTCGGCTTTTTCAGTTTTACATGCCGTAATACCTAAAGAGGCTACAGCAGTAAAAAGTAAAGCTTTTTTAAGTGTAATCATTATGAATTAATTTAAGGCTTAATTTTTTCTATTTTAGGGTTTGGTAAATCTTCAAATCCCATATTGTGTAATGTAAATCCGAAAATATCGGCATATTGTTCAATGGTTTTAGCAACAGGAGTACCCGCACCATGACCAGCATTTGTCTCTATTCTAATTAAAACAGGATTATCTCCTTTTTGTTTGTCTTGTAATTCAGCAGCAAACTTAAAACTATGAGCAGGAACTACTCTATCATCATGATCTCCTGTAGTAACCATTGTAGCAGGATATTCTACTCCTTCTTTTACATTATGAACTGGAGAGTATGCTTTAAGATATTCAAACATTTCTTTGCTGTCTTGAGCTGTACCATAGTCATAAGCCCAACCTGCACCAGCTGTAAATGTATGGTAACGTAACATATCTAATACTCCAACTGCTGGCAAAGCCACTTTCATTAAATCTGGACGTTGCGTCATAGTTGCACCAACTAATAATCCTCCATTAGACCCTCCTCGGATTGCTAAGTAATCAGATGAAGTGTATTTGTTTTCAATTAAAAACTCAGCAGCCGCAATAAAGTCATCAAATACATTTTGCTTTTTCATTTTTGTTCCAGCATCATGCCATTTTTTTCCATATTCACCACCACCACGTAAGTTCGGTACAGCATACACTCCACCTTGTTCCATCCAAACTGCATTGGCAATACTAAAGCTTGGTGTTAAGCTGATATTGAATCCTCCGTACCCGTATAAAATTGTTGGGTTTTTACCATTTAATTCTAACCCTTTTTTGTAGGTAATAATCATAGGAACTTTTGTTCCGTCTTTTGAAGTATAAAATACTTGCTTACTTTCAAAGTTGTCTGAGTTAAAAGAGATACTAGGTTTCCAGTATAACTCATATTTTCCATCGTTTGGATTGAATTTGTATGATGAACCAGGTGTATTATAATTTGTAAAAGAGAAGTATAGTTCTTTAGCATCTTTCTTACCACCAAAACCTCCAGCAGAACCAACTCCTGGTAATTCGATTTCTCTTATTAGTTTACCATCATAATCATATTGTAATACTTTTGAAACTGCATCTACCATATACTTAGCAAAGAAATAGCCGCTACCAGTAGAAGCGCTTAGTACATTCTCTGTTTCAGGAATAAAATCTTTCCAATTTTCTGGAATCGGATTTGATGCGTCAACTGTAACTACTTTTTGATTAGGAGCATTAAGATTTGTAACTAAATAAAGTTTAGAATCTTTATTAGCTGCTACATAAGTATCACTATCAAAGTTGTTGATGACAGTAGTGAATTTACTATTTGGTTTAGATAAATCCTTAATAAAAAGTTTGTTTCCAGAGGTAGATGTTGAAGCAGAAACAACTAAGTATTTATCATCATCAGTTAAGTATCCACCAACATATCTGTGTTTTTCTTCAGGAGTTGCTCCAAATATGATTTCATCTGATTTCTGAGACGTTCCTAACTTATGGTAGTACAACTTGTGTTGATCTGTTTTTGCAGAAAGTTCACTTCCTTTAGGTTTGTCATAACTTGAATAATAAAATCCTTCGTTACCTTTCCAAGAAATTCCAGAGAATTTTACATCGACTAAAGTATCTTCTTTAATCTTCTTAGATTCAACATCCATGATGATTATTTTCCTCCAGTCACTTCCACCTTCAGAAATTGCATAGGCAACGGTTTTTCCATCTTTAGAAAAACTAACACTACTCATAGAAGTTGTTCCATCTTTAGCAAACGTATTTGGGTCTAAGAAAACTTCTTCTTTTTGATCTTTGTCTTTTCTATATAAAACATAATGATTTTGTAAACCATTGTTTTTATAAAAATAAGTGTAATCACCTTCTTCAAATGGAACACCTACTTTTTCATAATTCCAAAGTTCAGATAAACGTTCTTTAAGTTGAGCTCTGTATGGTATTTTATCAAGATAATCGAAAGTAACTTCATTTTCTGCTTTTACCCAGTTTTCAGTTTCCTTACTTCTATCATCTTCTAACCATCTATAGTTATCGGTAACTTCAGTTTCAAAATAAGTGTCTACAACAGGTTGTTTTGTTGTTTCAGGATAGTTCAAGTCAATATTTTTTTTAGGAGATTCAGTCTTACAGGCAGTTAGAAGCACTGCTGCAAGTGCAGTTAAGACTAATTGTTTCATAATATATTAGGTTAATCTTTTCAAAATTAGATTAAAAAATGATAGAATTGTTACAATTTAAGAGGTTTTTAACATAAAAGAATAGATTTGTAATGTTATAAAATTATATCGTCTAACAATTTGAAAACATATTTATAAAACAATGACAGAATTATTAACTAGGAGTGAATTCGTAGAGAAAATATTTGACTATGAGAATAAAAAAGAATGGGACTTTCAAGGAGACGTTCCAGTTTTAATAGATTTTTACGCAGATTGGTGTGGACCATGTAAAATGTTAGCTCCTGTATTAGAACAGTTAAGTGATGAGTATGAAGGAAAAGTAAAAATTTATAAAGTTGATACTGAAGCAGAGCAAGAACTTTCTGCTGTATTTGGTATTCGCAGTATTCCTTCTATGTTGTTTGTTCCAGTAGGAGAAGACCCACAAATGGCGCATGGAGCACTTCCAAAAAACCAAATAGAAAAGATCATTTCGGATGTTTTAAAAGTATCTAAATAATGTTAAACTAATGATAATAAGTAGCAAATAATATAAATAGATATACAAACTATAAAACAATAGTTTACCAATCACACAAAAAACCCAACCATTTATACAAAATGCAATTGAGAGGTTTGAAGATGTCTATATATTTGCTGCGTACTTTTATGTATTCAACATTTACACAATCATAAATCGTAATATTGGGGATTATTCGAATTATGGAATCAAAAACGACGTTTCTCAGACGTCGTTTTTCTTTTTTACAAACTTTTTTACTTGCAACTTTTTTATAACTTTTTCTTCAAACTAGAATCCTAGCAAAATTAACTACTTAGCGAAAATTGATGCTTCTAATTATTTGAAAAACAAGAAAATAACGCTAGTCTGTAAAAGTGTTAAAATTAGAAGAATTTTATCATTTTGTTAAAAACTTCAAGGAGTTTGTGGAAAAGTATGGCTTTATTTTAGTCATAAAATTTCCAATCTTTGTACTTCCCCCCAAAAGAGAAAAAAAAACACGAAATTTAAATTATCAGATGGCTACTATAGAACCTATTTTACAAGAAAACAAGGACAGATTTGTTATTTTTCCAATCCAACATGACGATTTGTGGGAATGGTATAAAAAACAACAAGCATGTTTTTGGACTGCCGAAGAAATAGACTTACACCAAGATTTAGACGATTGGAATAATAAGCTTTCTGATGATGAGCGTTATTTCATTAAACACATTCTTGCATTTTTTGCTGCATCTGATGGTATTGTTAATGAAAACTTAGCTGAGAACTTTGTAAATGAGGTACAGTATAGTGAGGCGAAATTCTTTTACGGATTTCAAATCATGATGGAAAATATTCATTCTGAAACATATTCTTTATTAATTGATACGTATATTAAAAACGATGAGGAAAAAAATAGACTTTTTAAAGCTATTGAAGTTTTCCCAGCAATTAAAAAGAAGGCAGAGTGGGCATTAAAATGGATAGAATCTGATTCTTTTGCAGAAAGATTAATTGCTTTTGCTGCTGTAGAAGGAATTTTCTTCTCAGGATCGTTCTGTTCAATATTCTGGTTAAAGAAAAGAGGGTTATTACCAGGATTAACATTTTCAAACGAATTAATTTCAAGAGACGAGGGAATGCACTGTGATTTTGCCGTGCACTTACACAATAATCATCTAGTAAATAAAGTTTCTAAAGATAGAATTAAACATATTATTATTTCTGCTTTAGATATCGAAAGAGAGTTTATTACTGAATCTTTACCGGTTAGTTTAATTGGTATGAATTCAAAATTAATGACTCAGTATTTAGAATTTGTAACAGACAGATTATTGTTAGAATTCGGTTGTGAGAAAGAATACAATGCAACAAATCCTTTTGACTTTATGGAAATGATTTCTTTAGAAGGAAAAACAAACTTCTTCGAAAAGAGAGTTTCTGAATATCAAAAGGCAGGAGTTAAATCAGGGGGAACGGGCTCAATCAGTTTTGATGCTGATTTTTAAGCTCTACTATATATAAAATATCAACAAATAAAATAATTAAAATCTTGAGGGAATTTTTTCCCTTAGGGCTAACCTATATAAAACCAAAATTCATATGTATGTAGTAAAAAGAGACGGGAGAAAAGAACCTGTGATGTTCGACAAGATCACAGAGAGAGTAAAAAAGATGTGTTACGGATTAAACAAAATTGTTGATCCAGTGAAAGTTGCAATGCGAGTTATTGAAGGTTTATATGATGGAGTTACGACTTCTGAATTAGATAACTTAGCCGCTGAGGTAGCAGCAACAATGACAACTGCACATCCTGATTATGCAAAATTAGCAGCAAGAATAGCCGTCTCCAACTTACATAAAAACACCAAAAAGTCGTTCACTGAAACTATGACCGACTTATATGAATATGTAAATCCACGTACAGGAAAAAAGGCTCCATTACTTGCAGATGATGTATATGAAATCATCATGAAGAATGCTGATAAGTTAGACTCAACTATTATTTATAGTAGAGATTTTAATTATGATTATTTTGGTTTTAAAACTTTAGAGCGTTCTTATTTATTAAAGTTAAATGGACAAATTGCTGAAAGACCTCAGCAAATGTTAATGCGTGTTTCTATAGGTATTCACAAAGAAGATATTGACGAAGCGATTGCTACATACGAGTTAATGAGTAAGAAATACTTTACTCATGCTACACCAACATTATTCAATTCTGGTACACCAAAACCTCAAATGTCATCTTGTTTCTTATTACAAATGCAAGATGATAGTATTGATGGTATTTACAATACATTAAAGCAAACAGCAAAAATTTCTCAGTCTGCAGGAGGAATAGGATTATCTATTCATAATATCCGTGCTACAGGAAGTTATATTGCAGGAACAAATGGAACATCAAATGGTATTGTTCCTATGTTACGTGTATTTAATGATACTGCTCGTTATGTAGATCAAGGAGGAGGAAAGCGTAAAGGATCTTTCGCTATGTATTTAGAGCCTTGGCATGCAGATATCTTTGATTTCTTAGATTTAAAGAAAAACCATGGTAAGGAAGAAATGCGTGCACGTGATTTATTCTATGCAATGTGGATTTCTGATTTATTTATGAAGCGTGTTCAAGAAGATGGAAATTGGACGTTAATGTGTCCTCACGAGTGTCCTCATTTATATGATACATACGGAGAAGAATTTGAGCGTTTATATACAAGCTACGAACAAGCTGGTAAAGGAAGAAAAACAATCAAAGCTCGTGATTTATGGGAGAAAATATTAGAATCTCAAATTGAAACAGGTACACCGTACATGTTATATAAAGATGCTGCAAACCGTAAGTCTAACCAAAAGAATTTAGGAACAATTCGTTCTTCAAATTTATGTACGGAGATTATGGAATATACAGCAGAAGATGAGGTTGCTGTATGTAACTTAGCTTCTATTGCTATTCCAATGTTTGTTGCAGAAGATGAAAACGGAAACAAATTCTTTGATCACCAAAAGTTATTTGATGTAACTAAAAAGGTAATCAGAAACTTAGATACGGTTATTGATAGAAACTACTATCCAGTTGTTGAAGCTGAAAACTCTAACATGCGTCATCGTCCAGTTGGATTAGGTATTCAAGGATTAGCAGATGCATTTATCATGTTACGTTTACCGTTTACAAGTGAAGAGGCTAAGAAGTTAAACCAAGAGATTTTTGAAACACTATACTTTGCATCTGTAACTTCTTCTATGGAAGTTGCAAAAGCAAAAGGAGCGTATTCAACTTACGAAGGATCACCAATGTCTCAAGGAGAATTCCAACACAATATGTGGGGAATTAATGATGATGAATTAAGTGGACGTTGGGATTGGAAAGCGTTACGTAAAGAAGTTAAAAAGCACGGAGTTAGAAACTCATTATTAGTTGCTCCAATGCCAACAGCTTCTACATCTCAAATTTTAGGAAATAACGAAGCTTTCGAACCATATACTTCTAATATTTATACACGTAGAGTATTATCTGGTGAGTTTATTGTTGTAAATAAACACTTATTAGAAGACTTAGTGGAGCTAGGATTATGGAATAACGATATGAAAGAAGATATCATGCGTGCAAATGGATCTATCCAGCATATTGATATCATTCCACAAGACTTAAAAGATTTATATAAGACAGTTTGGGAAATGAGTATGAAAGATATTATCGATATGGCTCGTCATAGAGGATACTTCATCGATCAATCTCAGTCGTTAAACTTATTTATGAAAGATCCTGATTTCGGAAAATTAACTTCTATGCACTTCTATGCATGGCAGAGTGGTTTAAAAACAGGAATGTATTATTTACGAACTAAATCTGCAGTAAACGCAATTCAGTTCACGTTATCTAAAGATAAAAAACAAGAAGAAGACAAGCCAATGAGCCCAGAGGAATTCAAGGCAATGGTTGATGCTTCTAAAAATGCAGGACCAGATGATTGTTTAATGTGTGGTTCTTAATTAGAGTTAAATTAAAAGGGAAAAAAAGAGAAGTCATTTGACTTCTCTTTTTTATTTTATGTTGTTATGATTATCTAAATAAGTATCGCATTACTAAAATAAAAATACCTACTATACTTGCTAAAGAAGAAGTAATTAATGATATTAAAACTGTATTGTCTAATACAAAACCAGTGTTTTTAGAAAACCCTGCGATTGTAATTATAATCAGAATTGCAGATGTAAAACTACTTAGAAACACAAAGGTTTTAGAAGCATATTTTTTACGTTCTTCTCTATCTTGAATTCTATCAGAAATTTCTTGTTGAGTAAGATTAATATTTAAATCAATATCGTTTGCATTTACTCTAGAGTTATCTGCTTTTTTTAGTAAATCATCTAAGTCTGAATTATTCACTTTCTAAAGAGTTCTTTAAACTGGTTATAAACTTATCATAGTATCTCTTAATCAATCGATTATCGATAATGTTATTCTCGCCTAGAGCATAGGTTAAACTCCATGGTGTACCTGGTCTATGTGTAGAAATAACTAAATCTTCAGCAGATGTGTTTTTGTATAAATTCCAAGTTAACTTAACGATTTTTTTATCATCTTCTGTAGTTAATTCTGGTTCGGAAGAATGTGTCCAATTACTATCTAAAATTACTGATTTAGTTGTAATAGGATCCGATTTAAAATGCTTGAACTCATGATAAATACTAGGAATAACGGGTCCGTATTTCCAAGCTTCTATTTTATCATCACTAAAAACAGGACGTTCCAATAAAGCTAAAGAAAGACCTTGAGCAATGTACATTAACTTTCCTAATTTCATATTAGTAACTTCTATACCTGTTTCGTTAGAAAGTTTAATAAATTCATTAGCAACTGAACTCGCTGTCCCCATAGGATTGATAATCTGTTTAGACAAATTTAATAACAATTTTTTGGTTTTTTCAATTTCGCAGTAACAAAGCTAGCATTTTTAGGCTAAAAATCAAACAGTTAAAATGCTTTGATTTTCAATTATTCAAGAGATATTTATAATGTCAATTTATAAGAATAGAATAAAAAGTTTAAATAACTTTGCTAGATATTGATTTTTAGATTACTTACATCAGAAACTATATAGAATGAACTGGGAACAACTACTTTCTTTAAAAAGATTTGGAGATACACATAAGAGAACTAGAGCAACACAAGATGAAACCCGTTTGGGATTTGAAGTGGATTTTGATCGAATTATATTTTCATCGGCATTTAGAAGTCTTCAAGACAAAACTCAAGTAATTCCATTATCTAAAACAGATTTTGTTCACACACGTTTAACGCATAGTTTAGAAGTGTCTGTTGTGGGAAGGACTTTAGGAAGAAGAGTTGGAAAAGAATTACTGGATCGTCATCCAGAATTAAAATCATTAGGATATACTTTTAATGATTTTGGAGCAATTGTAGCTGCGGCATGTTTAATGCACGACATCGGAAATCCACCGTTCGGTCATTCTGGAGAAAAGGCAATTGGAGAATATTTTAAAACAGGGAAAGGCTTACAGTACAAATCAGAATTAACTGAAAAGCAATATCAAGATTTGGTTGATTTTGAAGGTAATGCAAACGGATTGAAAATTGTTACTGAAAGTAAGGAAGGAACACCAGGTGGTTTGCGTTTATCTTATGCTACGCTTGGAGCGTTTATAAAGTATCCTAAAGAGAGTTTGCCAAAGAAACCAACATCACATATCTCTGATAAGAAATACGGCTTCTTTCAATCTGAAAAAGAAACATTTTTAGATGTTGTAGAAGAGCTAGGAATGTCAAAAAAGCAATCAGATGGAATTGCATATTATCGTCATCCTTTGGCGTATTTAGTGGAAGCAGCAGATGATATTTGCTATACCATTATTGATTTTGAAGATGGAATTAATCTTGGTTTAATTGATGAAGAGTATGCTTTAGAGTATATGATTAAGTTGGTGAAAGATACTATTGATATCAAAAAATACCATTCACTAAAACATAAGAAAGATAGAGTTAGTTATTTAAGAGCACTTGCTATTGGAGTATTAATTAACGAAGCAGTAGATTTATTTTTAGCTCATGAAGATGAAATTTTAAAGGGAACTTTTAATAAAGCATTACTAGATAAGTGTAAGTATGAAGCGCAAATGAATGACATTATTAAGATAAGTATTGAGAAGATTTATCGAAGTAATGATGTTATTGAAAAAGAAGTTGCGGGATACAAGATTATTGCTGATTTGTTAGATGTTTTTGTTACTGCTTTGAATAATAAGTTCACTGGAAATCAATCGAATTTTGATAGGTTAGTTTTAAATCTTTTACCAGAAGAATATCAGCTTGTTAAAGATGATTTATATGATAGAATTTTACAAACATGTAGTTATGTAGCAAGTCTTTCTGATGGTTATGCAATTCGATTACATAAAAAGATTTCAGGGAACGTTATTTAGTTGTTTGAATATAGTCATCCCAAAAAAAGGATGACCATAATCAAAAACAAATTAGGTTTATCACCATTTAAAAACCGTATTATTTTCATCGGTTTTTTGACCACTTCCATTTTCTAACCATTCGTAAATTACACCAGTATCATAAGTAATTTTTCCTGACCTATTATTTTTGTTAATAGTAAATGTAGTTTTCTCTGGAGTCATTAACTCAAGTATTAAATTACTTGAATCTGTAATTTTCCATGATAAAGAAACGGGAGATCCCGTATCTACAAAAAACACACCATTTTGTTCATTTGAAGATGTGTATCCTTTTATTGCATCTAAGGTTGTGTCACCAGCAGTAACATTGTAAACAAAATTAAATTTATCTATTCCTCTAGTGATATTATATTTTACAACCACAGAACTATTAATAAAGAAACCAAACCAATTGTAACTCTCTTCATTCTCGGTAATTTTTGAAGAAATAGCATTTTCAGGAACTTTTAAATACGTTAGTAATTGCCCAACAAGATCCACGAAAAAATCAAACTCTGCTTTCACTTCTTTTGCATTTTCATTTGTGTTAGATATAAGTGGCTCTGGAAGTTTTACATTAATAATGTTTTCTGTAAGGTTTCGAGTGACTAATTCACGTAAAGCAGTATTATCTTGTGGTGATTCGTTGTCATTATTGCAAGAGTTGAATAGTAAACCAACACTAAAAAGTATGGTATATAGAATTAATTTTCTCATGTTATAGAATTAATTTTTTTTGTTCAGCGATAAAACTCACTTTAATTGTTGTATTGATTTCAAAAGAACTATTATCATCGTTAATGATTTTCATTTTTATAGTTTCTTCAAATTGAGCTTTTACCTTTCTTTTATTGTAGACAACTTCTTTTTCCCAAGAAGATAACTCTAGTATTTCTGTTGGGGTACAACCATTAAAGTCAGCTCTAATTTCTTTATAGCTAAATTTATTATCGGTATCTCTAAAGAATAAGCTTCCGCACCCATTAGTGAATTGTTTTGAGTTTAATTTGCCAATTATCAGTTCTCCTTCAATTGATCTTCTGAAATTATTTAAAATTAAATTAGTCTCATTTTCTATGTTTTTAAACTCAAAACTTGTATAATCAGTGTTTAAATCTCCATCAATATTACTTTGAATATCATCTTTGATTTCTTTAAAAATATGCTTTCCTGTATGAGGCCCATCTAAGAATTCAATAGATAGTTGTAAATCATCAGTGATTTCTTGATTTGTACCATTTTGATCGGTTATTATTTCATCATTTTTACTGCAGGAGAAAAGAAATAATAGTAGACCAACAATGTATAAATTAAAATTTTTCATCTGGTTTAATTTTCGGTTCTTAAGTATTAATGTTTGATGTTTTAAAAGGTTAACATTTAGAATAAAAAAACCCAACTCTTAAGAGTTGGGAGGAACAGTAGAAACAGATAATACTATAATTACTCTACTATTAACCTTTTAGTAAAAGAAGAGGATTCAGTTTTTATGTTAACAATATAAATTCCTGCATTTAAGTTTTTAATGGATGTAGTAATTTCATTATGATTGACATCTTCTTTCAAGACAAGTTTACCTGTAATTGTATAAAATGCTATTTGATTTATGTTTGTACTGTTATTCGAGGTTATAGTTATTTTATCTGAGGCGGGGTTAGGGTAATAGATAATAGATTTGGAATTATACTTATCGTCTTTAATAGAAAGGGTAGAATTAACAGTATATTTCCATAAATCATAACCAGAACTGGTATAGTTCCCAGCTAAATAAAGTTCATTTTTAAAGCAAAATAGTTCAGTAGGAGTACTAATAAAAAAAGGTTCATTTGTAGCTGAATTGGGTTTTATTTTAGTAGCATTACCTGTAGTGTCAAATTCGAACAATGCATTTTCATTTCCATCATAAGCGCGGAAATACATTTTGTCGCCGCAATTACAAAAGGCTGTTGGGGCACCACTAATTGATCCTGGAGTAACATCTTCAGATAAAATAGTAGAACCATTTCTTCTAACATATAATTCTATTCCAGTTTCTGGTTTACTTGCAGTAAAGTATAATCCATTATTATATTCTATTGCAGGAGAAAATCCACCACTTCCACTACCATCATAAATATCAACTACTCTTTGGACGGCATTAGTAGTTAAATTATATCTATGCATCTCTATTCCTTTATTATCATCTGATTCAGCTTGAAAAAATAAACTTTCGCTATACACAACAAACTTTGCAGGGTTACTTGATAGATCATCTGTACTATTATCTTCTACTAATTCTGTACCTGATGAAGTACCGTCTGTTTTCCATAATTCATTACCATTCTGAATATCTGAAGCTGCAAAGTATATTTTACCTTTATATTCTATAAAATGCATTGGATTAGAACCATCCATCCCGAACTGATTAATGTCTTTAATCATTTCTGTTCCTGCTTCAGTGCCGTCAGATTTCCAAAGTTCCTTACCGTTTATACCATTATTTGCTGCAAAAATAACTTCGTTGTTGTAAGCGATTATTTGAGAATTAAATTGCAACGAGTTTGAAGTTCCTGGGTTAATATCTTTTACCATTTCTGTTCCAGCTTCAGTTCCATCAGATTTCCAAAGTTCTTTACCATTTGTATTATTTCCTGCAACAAAAAACAACAAGTTATTACTTACTGTTAGCTTTCCTTCTGGTGTAACTTGAGCAACTATTTCTGTACCAATTTCGGTTCCATCAGTTTTCCAAAGCCCACCAGTTGCAGTAAAATATAATACTCCATTAAACGGAATAAAGTTTCTTGGGTTAGAACTTCCATTCGGATTTAGATCTTTTATTTTGGACGTTCCTGTTTGTGTTCCGTCTGTTTTCCATAACTCAACTCCATCCGCATCTTTTGCTTGAAAGATTAAAATTCCATTAAATTCAGTAAAATATTTTGGTTGAAAATCTCCTGATGTATTAAAGTCAAATAACTCAAATGACTGTGCATTACCAGAAAAAATAATAATTAGAAGGAAACTAAATAGTGTAATCGTTCTCATAATCAATGATTTTATAATTTAGACTGATTTGCTAAGAATTCAACCCTAACTTTAGTTTGAATAATTTCTTGAGAACCATCGTCATTTGTAATTTCAAAAGAGATGTTATCAGAAAATTTACCAGCTACTTTTCTTCTAAACTTCACAGTTCCTTTTTTCCAAGGAGTTACTTGTGTAATTTGAGTAGTTGAACAACCAGTAAAGTTCCCATCAATTCTTTTATAGGCTTGATTGTTTTTTAAGTCGATAAAATTTAAATGTCCACAACCTTCAGTATATTTTTTGGTAGTTTGATTTCCTACGGATGCATCACCCATGAAACCTCTGGAAATAGTATGGATTTGAATGCCATTTTCAGAAACGATTTTTGAAGAGTTTAAAGTGCTTACTCCATCATGATAGCCAACATTTATCTGACTTAAATAATCGCCTTTTGCAGGTGTAAAGATATGAGTTCCTTGAAACGGCCCACCTTCGAATGTAATTTTAATATAAGGTTTCTTCTTTGCTATATTATCAATAGCGTTTCCTGTTTTTGATGACGTTTTTGCAATTGATTCTGGAGCTTTATCTTTTGGACAAGAACTTAATAATATTAAGGAAAATAAGTATATAATTGTTTTCATTTTAAAACATCGATTTATAGTCGTTAGATTTTATTTTCACTTTTTTATCTTTTTCGATATTCACAACTTTAATATTGGCTTTTTCTCCGTCATTTGAAGTGTAGTTTAATTCTAAAATAAACCCTTTAAGTTTTGTGTCTTTGGTCATTCCAAGTAATGGAGCATATTTTGATTTTATCGGGAACTTTTTGGTGATCCAAATAGAAGCTTCTCCTTCATCATTTGAATAGATATATTCATGACATTCATATCCCAAGATTTCTTTAGTTTTTCCTGATTTACTAAATTCTCCATGTTCTGTTGGTACCTTATCTGTATTATCGAATTCTAAAGTATTGTTCTCTTTCTTAATCTTCATTCCACTTACATCCATAAAAGAAATTACTTTCGAAGGAGTAATAACATTATAAATTTGATTGGTTTTGTCCACCTTCATTTCCATACAAAATACCTCAGCATCTTTGTGAAATAACAAATTGAATTTTGCTGTTTCATTGGTTTCATTTGAAGCTTCTACGGTAACACTTCCTTTAAACTCAAAAGTATCTTTACCCTTCTTTTTTGTTTTGTTGGGTTTGTCATCGAGAGCTTTATCCATGGCCTTATCAGCCTTTTGATCTATTTTATCAAGGGTTTTATTTTCTGCTTTATTTTGTAATCTTTTGGTTACTTTTTTCCAAAATTGAGCATTTGATTGTATTGGGTTAAATGCTAATAATCCAATAATTAAAGTCGTTCTGAATAATTTTTTTGTGATCATAATACTATCTGTTTTTTTATCTTAATGAGAACAAATGGAAAAGGTTAACATTCGTGTTTAAATTTTTTTATTAAGATTTTTGTTTACTTTTAAAAAAAATAGTCACTAATGAATGATAGTGAGAAGTCTTTATTAATTAGTAAAGGAGACACTAAAGCATTAAAAGAGTTTTACCTAGAGCATAGAGATGCATTCTTAGAATTCGGAAAAAAGTACGTGAGTTCTAATGAAGATGTCTTAGATGTGTATCAAGATGCAATTATTGCTTTTCAGGAGCAAGCTATGAGAGGTAAAACAGAAAACTTAACCTGTTCGCTTAAAACATATTTATTCGGAATAGGAAAGTATATGCTTTATGAAAAGAATAGAAAGCGAAATAAAGAAGTCAATCTATCACATGATAATATTGAAGATGATTATGATGTTGTAAAAGTAGATATTGATGATGCAGATGGAGTAGTAAGTTTACAGCAAAAAGCAATTGAAAAAGCAATGGCTAGTTTAGGTAAAAAATGTAGAGAAATTCTGACGTTGTTTTATTACAACAACCTAACGATTGATGAGATAAAAGAGTATTTGAATTACGATAATAAGAACGTTGTTAAAAGTCAAAAATCGAGGTGTTTAAAACAATTAAAATCAACAATAAATGGATAAGTTTTCACTAATAGAAAAGTATTTCGAGGGAACTTTATCTGTTTCTGAACAAGAGGAATTTGATAAGTTTTTAGATACTGATGTAGAATTTAAGAAGGAATTTGAATTTCAGAAAGATGTTCAAAACGCAATTCGAAAAAATACGAAGCTTGACTTGAAAGAAGAGTTAAAAGCTTTAGAGAAAGAATCTTTCCCTAGAAAGGATAAAAAGAAGTACTCACAATATTTAAAGATAGCTGCTTCCGTTGTAGTGTTGTTATCAGTAGGTATTCACTTTTTATTGAACAGCAATACTGTAAATTCAGAAGCTATTTACGAAGAGCATTTCGCTCCGTTTGAAAATGTAGTTCGTCCTATTGTTAGAGGAGAAGAGTCAGAGGATAAAGAGTTTAAGGCATTTTTGAGTTACGAACAACAAGCGTATAAAAAAGCGTTGGTATTATTTGATGAGTTATATTCTAAATCAAAAAAAACACATCTTTTATTGTACAAAGCGAATTGTTTGTTACAGCTAAATAATACTGAACAAGCTATTGAGAGTTTAGAAGACTATCTTAAAACAGAAAATGCATATGCGGATAAAGCACATTGGTATTTAGGTTTGTCAAACCTTAAACTTGGAAATACAGAAAAAGCCAAAGAGAACTTTAAGCAATTACAAGAATTAGGAACTTACAAGAAGAATACAGTTGATGAAATTCTAAATGAGCTATAGTTACTTTCGCTCTTCTGCGATTTTTTCTAATCCCATATACCAGTTTTCACCAAACTTACGTATCAAAGCTTCCTTTACAAATTCGTAAACCGGAACTTGCAATTCTGCTCCTAATGAACAAGCATCATCACAAATATCCCATTTGTGGTAATTTACTGCAGAAAACTCCGAGTAATCTTTTACACGTACTGGGTATAAATGACAGGAAACAGGTTTTTTCCAGTCTACAATTCCTTTGTTATAAGCTTCTTCAATTGCACAAAGAGCAGTTCCTTTATCGTCAAAAATAACGTAAGCACATTCGGCATGATTCACTAAAGGAGTTTCTAATTCTCCAAAATCACTAGTAACCCAAGTACCATTTGCTTCAATGGAATCAATTCCTTCTTGTCTTAGAAAAGGTTTAACCTTAGGATAAATTTCCTCTAAAATTTTGGTTTCCTCTTTATCTAAAGGAGCACCAGCTTCTCCTTCTACACAACATATTCCTTTACATGCAGATAAGTTGCACACAAAGTCTTTCTCTATAATATCTTCTGATACGATTGTCTTTCCTAACTGAAACATGACGCAAAAATAAAGTTATTTTTATTACATTTAATTCAATTAAATATACTTTTGACATTTATTAATTCAAAAACTAATAAGAGATGAATTTTGATCTTAATGAAATATTTACGGCGTTTATGGTTCTTTTTGCTGTAATCGATATTGTAGGAAACATTCCAATTATTATTGATTTACGAAATAAAGTTGGTCATATACAATCAGAAAAAGCTTCAGTTATTGCTGGTTTTATAATGATTTTATTCTTGTTTGTAGGGCAACGTTTATTAGGTTTAATTGGTATTGATGTAAACTCTTTTGCAGTTGCAGGTTCATTCATTTTATTCTTCATTGCTTTAGAAATGATACTAGGAATAACCTTATATAAAGAAGATGAAGATCAAGCATTAAACGCAACAGTTTTTCCATTAGCATTCCCTTTAATTGCCGGGCCTGGTAGTTTAACTACGTTATTATCGTTAAGAGCGGAATTTGATTTAATGAACATCATTATCGCAGTACTATTAAATGTTCTTGTGATATATGTGGTATTAAAAACATCTTCTCGAATTGAAAAAATGATTGGTAAAAACGGAATTGCAATTATTAGAAAGATTTTTGGAGTAATACTTTTAGCAATCGCTGTAAAACTTTTCGCTGCAAATATTAAAATGTTATTAGCTTAATGATATACGATACTTTAGTAATTGGAGGTGGAGTTGCGGGAATGCAGTGTGCTTTAGTTTTAGGATCTGCACACAACAAACCATATGCAAAGGATAAAAAAACTGGTGTAATAATGCATCAAAGAGCTTCACATTTGCAAGACGCTTTGTTCAATAATGTTTTAGGTTTATCTGCTGGAACTTTAGGAAGAGATATTTTAACTGAGGGAAAAGAGCAGTTACATTCGTTGTATCCTGAAGTAGATCAAATCGAAAATGAGAAAGTAATCTCAGTTTTAGATCATGAGAATGGATATAAAGTTACCACCAATAAAAATGAATATGTGACGAAGATTGTGGTGGTTGCATTGAATTATGCAAAGCCATTCACAATTGCAGGATTGGAACAATATATAGAAAGACACTCTAGAGCAAATCCAATGAAGGATAGAATTCAATTGCGAAACTTTAATCACTTGATAAAAGAAGGATTGTATTGTTGTGGAACTATTGCGGGTTGGAGAAGCCAGTTTGCAATAGCCGCAGGAAGTGGAGCTAGCGTAGCCACAGATATTCTCACATTATGGAATGATAATATTGCCACGAAAGTGCATGATAAAGTGAAAGCTGAGTAGAAATACTCAGCTTTCTTAGTTTAGTTAGACAAAACCACTTCATTCCCCCGAAAAAAAGGTTTTCTAAACCGTTTTTAAAATTAATACAGATTTAAAGTGATGTTGCTCAAAATACCTTAAGTGTAATGAGTATTGGAATAAGTGTGTTTGCTATTGGCATTAGTGATTATAAGAAATAAAAAAAGCCATCTACTATGTAGATGACTTTTAGACTTATAAAAACTTTTGTTTGCCTTATTGAGGCTTAACTACTTTTAAAGGCATAGAGTAAACTTTACCTTTCACGATAAATTTATTAGTAATTACGTGGTAGTTTAATTTGTTCTTTACATATGCTTCTACGTCAGCGCTATCAGTATCAACAGTTAATACGATAACTTCTCCTTTATTATTAATAGTAAACTCAACATTAGCAGTTAAATCTTGGTTTAACTCGATGTTTGCTTTACCTAATAATTTAATGATCTCTGTTCTTAACTCAGACTTGATTACCTCAGCTGGTCTTTCGTTATTTGCGAAAATACTAGTACTTAATGTGATTGCTAATAATAAAACTAACTTTTTCATTCTAATTCTATTTTATTGATTTTGGGTTTATTTTTTTGTTTGTTAATTACACTCCAAAAGTAGTATGAGCATCATTATTTTTGACTATTGAAAATGTTAATAAATCGTCTACTTTTAGTCAGATTTTGTTAAAGTTCTCTAAAAATTAACATACTCAAAACATTGAATTATTCTCATTTAAATAGCTTTATTATTAAGAAATAATCATGTAAAACAGTAAATACGGCTCTTTTAATACGATATATTCAAATTAAAAAAATGAAAAATTTAAAAATCAAGGTTAATTTAAGGTTAGTTTTGACCAAAAAATGGACGTCAGATTTACGTCAATTGAAGAATATTTCTTGCAATTTTAAGAGTTAAATTTCTTCATGAAATTAGGCTTAAAAGTTCTTCCTATCGGAATCTTAATTTCACCCATGCTAATTTCATTTCCAGCAATTTTATCAATATGATTTAGATTAATTATGTAAGACTTATGAATTTGAATAAAATCATCAGTCAATTTGGAGTTCCAGTTTTTTAATGAGTCGATAAAAACGTATTTCTTTTGTAGTGTCACAAAGGTGAGATAGTTTCTATCTGATTCTATAAAAAGAACATCACTAAGTAAAATCTTATGTAAGGTTTTATCAATATTTAGGAATACATGATTATTTGGTTTTACTTCTTGTCTATTAATAATGTGTTCAACCTTATGAATGGATTTTAAAAAACGATCGAACGAAAATGGTTTTACTAAGTAATCTACAATAGTGGGAAGCTCGAAACTGTCAACTGCATAATTTGGGTATGCAGTCGTAATAATAACTTGTGGTGGATTTTTAATGGTTTTGATAAAATCAATCCCAAGAATATCAGGAAGGTTAATATCTAAAAAAAGAAAGTCAACTTCATTTTCCTTTAGAAAAGTATTTGCATCAAGAGCAGTTTGAAAAGCAGCTACCAATTTTACATCAGGAATTTTCTTAAGAAAATTCTTAAGAAGGTTTTGTGCGGGAAGTTCGTCTTCAAGAATAATACAAGTCATCATATTAAATTTAGCTTTAAACTTACCTTAAATGTACCTTCTTTATTTACCTTAAATTCATGCTGATTTTGATAAAGTAAATTCAACCTCTTCTGTAAGTTTTTTAAACCAATAGCTTCTCGTTTAGAAACAGCCGAATCCGAGAAACTATTTTCACAAGTACATAGTAATGTATCATTCTTTATTTCAATATGAATACGAATTGTACTATTAGGAGTACTATGTTTGAACGCATTCTCAATTATAGTAATCAATAATAATGGTGCAATCTGATACTGAATAGAGTTAATACTTTTGGTATATGCTATCTCTTTAATTCCTTGAGTACGTATTTTCTGAAAATCAATATAATTATCAATATACTGTAGTTCTTTTTGTAAAGGAATAAAGTCAGAGTTACTTTCATACAGAACGTGCTTTAAATTATCAGATAATTTCAGAATTAAATCAGGTGTTTGATCTGGTTTTTCAATGGCATATGAATAGATAGTATTCAAATTGTTGAATAGTACATGCGGATTTATCTGTGATTTAAGAAACTTTAATTCGAGTTCTGTTCGTTCTTGTAATGCGGTTTCAATTTCCTTTTCTCTATCCAAATATTTGAACAGAATCCAAACAAATGAAAAGAAGAATAGAGGAACAAGAGTTTGCCATAAATAATCGCTTAAACACTTCATAAATGAACAGCCACAGCGCGTAAAAACATTACAATAGAGTTGTGTTGCTAAAAACGAAATAAGAATAAACAATAGGGCGTATACGATATATTGTTTCTTTTTTACAAAGTATGGTAAGAGTATTAAGTTATTGGCATAAACTATAAATACTAATATAGATAGATATTGTAAAAAAGGATTTTCAGACCAATAATATTCTGAAAACACAAAAAGTGATATAAAAACAAAAAGCAACCAAAATAAAAGGTGTACTAATATTTGCGTGATATGTTTTTTGAATAATTCCATTTCTGTTGTTGAAAATACATAATTAATAGGTTTTAAGCTTTTATAGCGGTATAAAATACATAAAGAACTATACCAACTGCATTTGGTATAGGCAACTATGTCGTTTGTACTTCGTTGTTTGTGTTACAGCAAGTTATTTTTTCTTGGAGTGTCTTACTGGTTAATTTCGAGGAACTTAAAAACTATAGCCACATGAAAAGAACATTATGGATTCTCGTACTCTTTATACTGAGTCTTACACTTCAGTCACAAATCAATCAAGTTGTCGTCGATGAGAAAGGAAATAAAATGTTGTTGGGAGAAACAAATCGAGAAGCGTTCAAGGTTTCGGATTTTAAATGGTTTGATCAAAATCATAAGAAATATCTGACGAATGATAAGATTATAAAAGAACTTAAAAAGGATCTAAATGGATATGAGATAAAAGTATTTTTTGGCTCGTGGTGTGGAGACAGTAAACGTAACTTACCAGTATTTTATAAAGTTATAGAGGAGGCAGAGTTACCGAAAGAGAATTTAAAAGTGTATGCTTTGGATAGGAAAAAAGAAGCATACAAGCAATCTCCAAATAAAGATGAAAAGGGATTAAATATTCATCGGGTACCAACATTTATTATTTATAAAGATGGGAAAGAGGTTAACAGAATTGTTGAATACCCAAAGGAAACTTTTGAAAGAGACCTTTTGAAAATAGTAAAAGGTGAGCGCTATTATCCTAATTATAGAGGAGTTCAAGTTCTAGATAATTTATTGATAAATGCTAAAGACAGTCTTCAATTTATGGAGGAACAATTAATCCGTTATCTACCAGAAGTAACTGAAGGAACTAAAGAGTTAAATACTTACGGTTTTGTAAAGCTTAGAAACAAAGAATTTGATAAAGCTGAGTTTGCTTTCAAACTAAACACTAAGATGTATCCAAAGAATTATGTTACCTATAGTAGTCTAGGAACATTGTATTACGAACAGAAAAAATATAAAGAGGCTTTACAGCAAATGTATAAAGCATTAAGTTTAAATCCTGACGAAAAAAGAATAAAAGAAATGATTACCAAGATCAATGAAAGTTTATAATTTAAAATCACATATTATGAGAGTACGTATTACCTTATTCATATTACTTTTTACTGGAGTAGTAACAAGTTATGCACAAGAATTCAAATTCGAAAAAGAAACAATTAATTATGGTAAAGTAGCACAAGGGTCTGAAGGAATTCGAGTTTTTGAATTTACAAATATTGGAGATGCACCATTAATTATAAAGCATATCAAATCTTCATGTGGATGTGCAGTTCCGCAAAAACCAGAAAAGCCAATTATGCCAGGAGAAAAAGGTCAGATTTCAGTATCGTATGATACAAAAAGACCAGGAGGTTTCTCAAAAGCAATTACGATTTTCTCCAATGCTAAAAGAGAAAGGTTAAGCTTAAAAATTAAAGGATTTGTAAACAGAAATACACCGAAAGAAAAAGTGTAGAATGTAGTTTTTGGAGGGTTATAAAAAGAAAAAAGCTCGGATAACTTCCGAGCTTTTTTGATGTATATAGAATAAATTTTTATCCTTTTAAACTTGCTTTTAAGAATTCAGTATTCATACGAGCAATGTTTTCTAAAGAAATTCCTTTAGGACATTCTACCTCACATGCACCTGTGTTAGTACAGTTACCAAATCCTTCTTCGTCCATTTGCTTAACCATGTTCAATACACGATCAGCCGCTTCAACTTGTCCTTGTGGTAATAAGGCAAATTGAGAAACTTTAGCAGATACGTATAACATTGCAGATGAATTCTTACAAGTTGCCACACATGCTCCACATCCAATACAAGTAGCTGCATCAAAGGCTTTGTCTGCATTCTCTTTATTAATTGGGATAGCATTTGCATCTTGTGTATTACCAGAAGTGTTTACAGAAACAAATCCTCCGGCATGTTGAACTCTATCAAAAGCAGATCTATCAACTACTAAGTCTTTAATTACTGGGAATGCTTTAGCTCTAAATGGTTCGATATAAATTGTATCACCATCTTTAAACTTACGCATGTGTAATTGGCAAGTAGTTACACCTCTATCTGGACCATGTGCTTCACCATTAATATATAAAGAACACATTCCACAAATTCCTTCACGACAATCATGATCAAAAGCTACAGGCTCATCACCACTTTCGATTAATTGTGTATTTAAAACATCTAACATTTCAAGGAAAGACATATCTGGCGATACATCATTGATTTTATAATCAACCATTTTTCCTTTATCGCTTGCGTTCTTTTGACGCCAAATTTTTAACGTTAAATTCATAATTCTTTCCTTATTTGTATGAACGTTGTTTTAATTCAATATCGTTAAACTCTAACTGCTCTTTATGTAAAATTGCATCTTTAGGCTCTCCTTTGTATTCCCAAGCAGCAGCATAAGCAAACTCCTTATCGTTACGTAAAGCTTCACCTTTTTGCGGTCCATCTAACTCAACAGATTCTTCACGGAAGTGACCTCCACAAGATTCAGTTCTGTTTAAAGCATCCTTAGCGAATAATTCTCCTAATTCTAAGAAGTCAGCAACACGTCCTGCTTTAGCTAATTCTTCATTGAATTCGTTAGCCCCACCTGGAACTCTAACGTCATTATAGAATTCAGCTCTTAAAGCAGCAATTTCTGCAATTGCTTCTTTTAATCCTTTCTCATTACGAGACATTCCAACTTTGTTCCACATGATTTTTCCTAAACGTTTGTGGAAATAATCAACTGATTTTGTTCCGTTATTATTAACGAACTTATCAATAGTTGCACGAACGCTCTTTTCAGCTTCTTCGAATTCTGGAGTTTCAGTTGAAATAGGTCCAGTACGAATATCATCTGCTAAATAATCACCAATTGTATATGGTAATACAAAGTAACCATCAGCTAATCCTTGCATTAAAGCAGAAGCTCCTAAACGGTTCGCTCCGTGATCAGAGAAGTTTGCTTCTCCAATTGCATATAATCCAGGAACAGTAGTCATTAAATTGTAATCAACCCAAATTCCTCCCATTGTATAGTGTACCGCTGGGTAAATCATCATTGGAGTTTCGTATGGATTCTCATCAACAATCTTCTCATACATTTGGAATAAGTTTCCGTACTTATTCTTTACAACTTCCTGACCTAATTTTTTAACTAAAGCAGCATCGTTTACATTTAAACCTTTTATTGTAGCTTGCTCTTTTCCGTAACGTTCAATTGCTGAAGCGAAATCTAAATAAACAGCTTCACCAGTTGCGTTAACTCCGAAACCAGCATCACAACGTTCCTTAGCAGCACGAGATGCAACATCACGTGGAACTAAGTTACCAAATGCAGGGTAACGACGCTCTAAGTAGTAATCTCTATTTTCTTCTGCAATTTGTGTAGGTTTTAAACTTCCTTCACGAATTGCTTTTACATCTTCCATTTTCTTTGGAACCCAAATACGACCATCATTACGTAATGACTCTGACATTAACGTTAATTTAGATTGATGATCTCCAGATACTGGAATACAAGTTGGGTGAATTTGCGTGTAACATGGATTTGCAAAGAATGCTCCTTTCTTGTGAGCTTTCCAAGCTGCCGTTACATTACTTCCCATTGCATTAGTTGATAAGAAGAATACGTTTCCGTAACCTCCAGTTCCTAATACAACAGCATGAGCAGAATGACGCTCAATTTCTCCAGTAACTAAGTTACGAGCAATAATTCCACGAGCTTTACCATCAACAATTACAACGTCTAACATTTCGTGACGGTTGTACATTTTGATTTTTCCACGACCGATTTGACGGTTCATCGCAGAATACGCTCCTAATAATAATTGCTGTCCTGTTTGTCCTTTTGCGTAGAAAGTTCTTGATACTAATACTCCACCAAAAGAACGGTTATCTAATAATCCACCATAGTCACGTGCAAAAGGTACACCTTGAGCAACACATTGGTCGATAATATTTGCAGATACTTCAGCTAAACGATATACATTTGCTTCACGAGAACGGTAATCTCCACCTTTTACAGTATCATAGAATAATCTGTATGTAGAGTCACCATCTCCTTGATAGTTTTTTGCAGCGTTAATTCCTCCTTGTGCAGCAATTGAGTGCGCACGACGCGGAGAATCTTGAAAACAAAACGCTTTTACATTATATCCTAACTCAGCTAACGTAGCAGCGGCAGATCCTCCTGCTAAACCTGTACCCACAACAATTACATCAATTAAACGCTTGTTTGCTGGGTTAACTAAGTTGATTTTATTTTTATGATTAGTCCATTTATCAGCAATTGGACCTTTTGGAATTTTTGAATCTAAAGTTGCCATACTTAAATTGTATTAATGGTGATTGAAATGGTGAAATAAAGCAATGATGATAAAACCTAGTGGTAAACCAATTGCATAAATTTTACTAAACGTTTTCAATCCTTTAGTATATTTATTGTTTGCCCCTACTGATTGAAAAGCAGAGTTAAATCCGTGTAATAAGTGTAATGCTAAGAAAACAAAACCTAAACAGTATAAAGCTACACGCCAAATAGGTACAAACTTCTCTTGTAATTCGTGGAAATATCTGAATTCACCGTTGTGCATTCCAGATAAATCTCCTTGAATGTACTTTGTGTTCATTTCTGGAATCCAGAAATCGATAAAGTGAATCACTAAGAAAATTAAAATAAATAATCCGCTGTAAATCATGTTTCTACTCATCCAAGTAGAGTTTGCAGCTCCGTTATTTTTAGCATACTTAACTGTACGTGCACTTTTGTTTTTGATCTCTAGAACAAATCCCATTGCAAAGTGAAATATTACACCAAATATTAATACTGGTTGTAATAAATACTGAACAGCCCAGAAAGTACCCATAAAGTGAGAAGCTTCGTTAAAAGCATCTGCGCTGAATACTGATAAGATGTTAATTGCAAAGTGTTGTAATAAGAAAACCATAAGAAAGAGTGCTGAAAGTGCCATTGCAAACTTTCTTCCGATAGAAGATTTAAGTAATCCGCTCATTATTTTGAATGTTGGTTATAAATAATTACAAGCAAAGTTACGACCTATGGGGAATTTGAACAAGTATTAGAGTTCGTTTTGTTAAATATTTAGAATCGGTATAAATAGAGTGTTTGATATTAATCAATCAATACAGTATTGTCAGTTTTTTACACTAAAATGAAGTTTTTTGTTGAAAATTCATCATGATTCTCTAAAATCAATGAATATTATTTAATGAAAACCAAATCAATATATTAAGAAAAACTGTTATTTCTCCTTCGTTACTTGCTCTTTAAGAATAGTAATTTGACTCTCTAAATCGTGAAGTCTATCATAAACATCAATTGGTTCTGGCATTTGTTTAGATGCATACATAGTTACATACCATACTTCCATAACTTCATCAGCATTTATAGTATAAGTAGGGTAATTCCCGTCTTTATTATCACTTTTTAAAATTAATTTTCCTCTTTCTCTAATTCTATTAATCACGCGCTTTAAAACAATACCATCATTTTTACTAACAATTACATAAACTCGTCCATCTTTTACATCGTATAAATTTTCTACATACTGACCAAAAACCAAATCGCCATCAAAGAAAGTACGGACCATAGAGTTTCCTTGCACTTCAAAACATCTAAAAGATCCATGTCGTAAATGAGGCATATGGAATGAGGGTAAATTTTGAATATATTCTGTATCTCCGTAACCAGTTAGGTAACCAGCTCGAGCTTGGGTTGGAACAAACACAATATTTTCTTCACCAGAAGTATTTGTTGCTACAACTTGCGGTGTACCTGTATAGTTGCTATTTGGTAGATCTTCACGAAGCATTACTTGGCTCTTGCCAAATAAATAGTCAGGATTTATATTGAATTCATTGATGATTGCGGTTAAAACATCATAACCAGGTTTTGTTTTCTTTCTGGATCCATCTGATTGTGGTCTACCGTTCACAATACTATCTACAGTAGTACCAGTTACACCAATTCTTTTAGAGAATGATAAGTTGTTTAACTTGTGATAATCTCTAATGTTTTTGATTTTTTCTGATATATCCATTTTTCCAATTTTTTTTAACAAAAAACATTACAAAAAACTTGTATTTTCTGTAAAATGTTTGTATTTTTGCCCTGTATTTGATTACAAAGATACATAAAATCTTTAAAAATCAAACATTTGTGTTATTTTTAATGACTTTAGGAGCTTTAATCTGATTTATTCTTCACCACTGTAAAGCTTCTGTCAAATACAAATTCGCTATAACTTATTGAATTACATTCTTATTAGTGTATAAAGCTGTTAGGAAAGCAAAAAGGACAGTATGCTCTTTTAGGAGTTAATTTATTAAAGAAAAAAAGAAAATGGAAAAAAAACCGATCAAATCAAACCTTTTTAGGTTTGTAACATTGCGTAGCCCACAATTGCTTAATGAGAAAAACAAAAACTTCATGTTTGTCTCTTATCCAGAAGGAAAAGAAAATGAGAGTTTAGCAATGGTTGCTGGTAAATTAGATGCCGCTTCTAGTGGAGAAAAAATGGAAAATTTAAAGAAGGCTCATGACACTGGATTTACTCCTGTTGAGAAGAGATATGATTTTAAAGACTCCAAAAACTCTTTGTATTATCCGTTTAGTAAAATTTATGGGTTTTCTAATTGGTTAATGCGTAATAAGTCTAGTTTATCATATGTGAGTATAAAAATGAACCTTGCTGGAGCGCAAAGTTTATCTTCAGCAAATGAAATTCTTATTTGGGAAAACCTTTTTTATCAAACTATTCAAAAAGAATCTAATTCAGTTCGTGAAGCTTTAATTCAGATTTTAATTGCTAATAAGTTTTTAAAAGCTTTCGAAGATCTTGATGCTAGTTTTGGTGGGTTAGTATATAAAACTGAAGGAACTGTTCCGGTTACTACTAAAGAGGGGGTTAATTTAGATGATGGTAGAGAATCTCCAGCTATTGGTGAGGCTTACGTTTTTACATCAGAAGAGGAGAAAGAGTTTACATATTTAGCTAGTGCTAGCGTAATAATTCCTCAAGATGTTTTGTTATCAGCAAAAAATGATTCAGTTCCGTCAAAAGAAATCTCATTACCTACAAGAGCAAAAGAATATTTAAGTGCAATTGAAAAAGTAGATAAGGCTGAAGTTAGATTGGGTGAGTATGAAACAGCTTTGAAGGAAATTGAAAGAGCTGAATTGGTTTATACGAAAGATCAAGAAAAGAAACTTCAAGAAGCAATAGATGCTTATGAGAAGAAGATTGAAGAAGTTAGGGCTAATACATCGCCTACAATTGTTAAAGAAAAAGACCTTGTAACAGGAGAGTTAATTGATGTTGAGACTTATCCAGAATTAGATGATGTAAAAGTTGATTTTGTAAAAGCGCCAGAGTTAGAGTTTTCAAGCAATTCTAGTTCAGATATGTTAGCAAGATCTATTAGTACGAATACTGTATCAATTACTTCGCAGTTGTCACCAGAAACTCAAGGTTTACTAAATAGTACTGAGTTTGATATTTACGATTCTTTTGCGGAAGTTAAAGATTCTTTAATTGATAAAATCAAGGATGAGCAACAGGTCATTTCTGATAATTCTATTGATTCTACTAGTAGTTTAAATATTGGTGGTGAAAATATTTTAATCAATGCAGCAAATCAAATTCCGGCAAATACGTTTTCAGGATATGTAGATAGTAACAGATTAGGGAGTTCTTCTGTGGTTTTAATGTTTAAGGTGGATAATGCAGAAAACCTTTCAGTTACAAAAGCTACATACGCTATTACGAATAGTGATAACGATAATGTTATTTTCTCAGGTACAACTTTTGAAAATCTACTTGGATTTAATAATACTCTTTTAAGAGTAAGGTTGTTTCCAGAGCAAATAAGATTGGCAACTACAACTTACAAAATGAACGGTGAGATAACTCTTAGTAATGGTAAGGTTATAACATTTTCAAATGAACGTCATATTACTATTTATTTTGATGATGGAATTTTAGAGTCTAGAGGAATTGGTGGAGTTTATCAATTTAAAGGAGATGATGTTATCGATAATCCAGTTAGTCAATCAGGGGTTTTTGGTGTTACTCAACTAGGAATTGCAGATTTCAGACGTGTAGAACAAGAGGTGTGTTGTTATGTTCCGGGTGAGGTTTCTCATATTGAGAATATTATGGCTCGTGAATACAAAGAGCGTTCAACTCGAAATTTAAGAGTTTCTGATGTTACTACAGAGACAACTACAGAAAGAGAAGTTGAGAATTTAACGGATACAACAACTACAGAAAGAAACGAATTACAAAGTGAAACCTCTTCAATTGTTAATGAAGATACTGCTACAAGTTTTGGAGCAAATGCTAGTGTGAGTGGTGGTTTTGGAGGTGTTAATTTCGCTGCAGGAACTAACTTTAATACATCTTCAAGCAGTTCTGTTTCAAATTCTAATTTACAAGCACAATCATATGCTCAGGAAGTGACAGAAAGAGCATTGGAAAGAGTTGTTGAAAAAATCAGTACGAAGCGAACTTCTAGAATCTTAAAAGAATACGAAGAGAATAATACTCATGGGTTTGATAATAGAAAAGGTGATGAACATGTAACAGGAGTGTATCGTTGGGTTGATGTAATTTATAAGAATAACTTAGTAAATTATGGGAAGCGATTAATGTATGAATTTGCTATTCCAGAGCCGGCCAAGTTTTATATTGATGCCTATTTAAGTGATAAAAAAAGTAATGATCAAGATAGTTCAGGGTTGGTTTTACCGAAAAAACCAATTCACCCAGATGATCTAGTTTTACCAGGTTTATCTTCAGGTTTAAAAAGTGCTTCTCAATTAACAAATACAAATTATCAAAGAGTTGCTTCAATGTATAATGCGGAAGTTGATGCTTTTCCTGACAGAACCATTTATGTTTCAAAAAGTTATAGTAAAGATGATCATGCTATAAATGATGGAAGATTCTCTCACTCGGGACATGATGAAATGAGAATTCCTGAAGGGTACGAACTAGTGTATGTAAATGGTATGTTTACAGCAAGACAAGGAAATCATTCAGGAACTTATAGAAGAAATGGTGACGTCGTTATTGGTGGTAAGAGATTCAATTTTTATAGAGTTGATTACAAAGCAATAAGTACAAGTTTTTATAACGAAGGCATTAGAGATTCGTTAAGTTTTTCAGTTTCATCATGGGATGTAGGATCTTATGCTTATAACCTTAAAGGAAGATGTGTTTTAACTAAAGAAGCTGAAACAAAATGGCAAAACAAAACATATAGAGCAATAATTGATGCTTATAATATTCGTTTACAAGAATATAATGATTCTCTAGGAAATCGAGTTTTCGAAGAAACTCAAGATGAAAAAGAAAAAGAATTTAGTTCTCAGTTAAATCGTAGTATCGAAAAGAGAGAATTAAAAAGGGTTGCAATTCATTTAATGACTAGTGCGTTCGAAAATGGATTAACAGTAAGTAAAAACCATTATACTCAAGGAAATGCAACAACATTATCTAAGTCAACAGGATTAGATGATCATGCTGCTGTTGTAAAATTCTTCGAGCAGGTTTTTGATTGGGAGATTATGGCATATACATTCTATCCATATTTCTATAAGAGTGAAGATAATTGGAGTGAAAGTTTTGATTATTTAGATGGAAATGATCCCATTTTTAAAGCTTTCTTACAAAGTGGAATGGCAAGATCTGTAGTTCCTGTAAGGCCAGGTTTTGAAGACGCTGTAAACTGGTTCATGAATACAGGTGAGATTTGGAACGGCCAAGGTATTGTAACAGATACAGAAGATGATTTATATCTTTCTGTTGCAGAAGAAATGCAAGTGATTGAGGGTGAGGTTGAAGGAACTTGGGAAACTCGTGTTCCAACTGCTTTAACTGTTTTACAAGCTGAATCGGTTGTTTTAGAAGAAGGAGGATTGCCTTGTAATGATGATTGCAATGACAATAATACTCTTAAACCTTCAGATACAATTATTGGAGAGGAAGATTCAGGCACTACGAATCCCGAAGGTGTTAGTTTTGATGTTGTTGGAGAATCTAATGATGTAAGATAAGGTTATAAAAATGCTATGCTAACGTAAATGTTTAGATTGTATATCCAGAGCAGTAAACCTACTGCTCTGGTTTATCTATAATCGCTTTATGTTTTTAGAATAGAGCCTACTACAAATTCATGTTTTATTATTAACAAGGTTAGTTCTAAACCTAAAAAAACAAAATGCTATGTACGCACATGAATATGGCTTGAGAAACTTTAAGCACAAATCCAATTTTGAAAACCTGGTGGTGTTTTCAGATTCTCAACAAAATTTATTAGAAGAAACGGCATTACCAAGTGCCAATATATATTTAGAGATAGAAGAAGGGGTTAGAGAAGATAATAAATGGTTTGTTCATTTTAATAGTCGTCTTTCGGGAGAGTACGGAGACTTTTTTTTACAGAATAGAGATCCGTATGGAGAAATTGAATCTCTTCAATATTTAGTAGAGGAAGAAAATTATGAAATCGTTAAAGATAGAATATTGTTATCTTCAAATGGACGGATACCTTTTTATAAAATCAATGATCGGTTTTATATTAAGCTAAGTGAAGCTATTGATCTGGAGGAGGTTGTAATCACTGCAGATATTGAATCTGGTCCTCAGCCTAAAGCTCAAGAGGTTGTTAGTATCGAGTTAGAATCCTTCGTAACATTACTTATTTCAGATAATGGAGCAAAGCTAGAAAGGGCATATCAAAGAATAACTAATGTTAACGCTCATGAGGTGGTTATTTTGATAGAGACGGATGAAGGGACAAATGCCTTTGGAACAGTTTTTAGAATTCGTAAAGGAAAGAATGTAAAAACATTACCGGAAGTTGATAGGGTTTCGATAGCGAAAGTGGCAAGAGCTTTTGGTGTGGAGATAACAACAAATGATTTGTCTACTATGATAAAAGAAGAATTAGTAGACGATGATAGTACATTTTATATTTCTATCACTAGAGCTTTATCTTTTACAGGAGGAGTGGTTCGTTGGGCTTCTGATGGAGTGTTTTCAACAGTTTCAGAAGAGTTAAAAAACATAAGTAAAGAAATAAATGATTTAAAACTCGGAGATTCATATTGGAAAACGGAAGTCGACGGAAAGGAAAATCCAAAATTTGATCCTTTGTTGCCTAAGCTTAAAAATGATGAAGAAGGAATAGATACAGAAGCTTTTGTGAAAAGTATTTATAAAACCTATATCCAACCATTAACAGAAAAAGCAACTGAAGCATCAAAGGCAGTTTTAAAAAGTAAATTTGTTAGAAAGTTAATTCCATTCAATGTTGATAAGATTATTCAAGTATTGGATAAAATACCTGAGTTACTTCAAGACTTCTTCGATGGAATTGTAGAGAGTTTTGTTGATCTCTATTATTTTATTAACGGATTGTTGGTTGGGTTAATCAATAGTATTATTGATTTTATAAAATCACTTTTCGATATATTAGCAATGTTATTCGATTTAATAAATGGAATAATACAAAGCACCAAGTTCTTTGAAAGTCCTGGTTCTTATTTAAGTCTGTTTGCAGAAAATTTTGAGAACATTATAGATACGTTTGCAAACGTATTTACATTTGAGAACCTTAAAAAGTTTACCAGTCTTTTAATCTCGTTACCTAAGTTAGGATATAAGGCAATTGTAAACATAATTAATAATCCTATTGATGTTAATATAGACCCTGGAGCAATAGGTTATTATTTAGGATTTATTGTTGGTTTTATTGCTTCTGAGGTAGTAACATTTTTCGCTACTGGAGGAACAGGGAATGTCGCAAAAGCATTAAAAGCTGTATTGCAATCCTATAAAGCAATTGCAACAATTCCAGCTAAAGTTGCTGCCGGAACTGCAAAAATAGCAGGTAAAGCATTTAGTTTTGGAGTAGATACATTTGTAAGGCTCATAGATGTGATCGTGGAATTTTCTAAAAATATTCCAAAACACCTTGAGACGCTAAAAGGATTGTTAGATGAGTTTGTTGAAAGTTTAGGAAAGATAACAAGAACTTTTTCGAATGATGTGTATAGTCTTTTTGATAAGTTGGGAGTAACGGTTAAAAAGGTTTCTCAACCATTATTCCTTGCAACTGGAACGCCGATTCCTATTGGAGATAATTTGTATGCGCTTTTAAAAGATGGAAAAGAGATTTTTAGAGGAACTAAAAAACAAATTGAGGAATTAAGTAAAGTTCTTGAAAAGTTAAATGATAAGTCTAGAGAGAAAATAATTTCCAGAATTCTTGAAAGGTCAAGAAGTGTATTAAAGCTTTCTAGGAATGGATTAGCCAAGCTGGATAGTTTTGTTGATGAGGCCTTACAAATACCTAAAGAAAAAAGAACTGGAGCAGCGGCTGTTCTGGAAGGAACTATTAATGGTAAGCTCGAAGTATTAGTGAACTACACATCCAAAGGACTAAATAAGTCTCAAATCAGAGGTAGAAGACATAAGTTAGTTGATGACTGGTTGGAGGTTATCGCTAAAAGAGATTATCCTCATTTGTTTCAAAGACGAAACCATGGAAGATGCGCGGAACCAATTAATATATCCGAGTGGCTCTTTAAGGCGGAAAAATCTTTAGGAATTAAAAAAAATGGTATGACAATTGATCAAGCAAGGGTTGTTTTTGCAGATGTGGTTTCTAAGGCAAAATCTATCGAAAATACAGGTGTGGATAAATTATCTCACGGTTTACATAAGAATGCTTGTAGGACTTGTAATCCTTTATTGGATTATTTTAATATTAAAGAAGTTATTTAATTATGAAGTTTAAAAAAGAAGTAGAGGAATTATTTAAGAAGAGTGGATGGTTTGAAGGGAGAAATGTTGAGGATGTTTTTAGTAAAATTCCAAGATTTAATGAATATCCTGAGTTTTTGAAGGATTTTTTATTTGAATATGGAGATTTAAAAGTTGAAACATTTAAGCATAATCCTGAAGATGTAACAGCTCATTTGGATTTAACTGTATTGCCTAATCGTAGATACAAATTGAGTGAGTTTTTGGATGTTCCAAGGAAAAATTTCGGAAAAGATCTATTTACTTTTCCAATAGGTTATTATCATTTAGATGTTTCCTTGTTGCAATGTGATAAGGATGGTAAAGTGTATATGATTGGAGATTTTCCAACTCTAGTTTCAGATGACTTTAAAACAGGAATAGAGAAGGTTATTATGGAAGATTACAGTGACACCAAAGAATGGCATCCCGATGTAAAGGAGTGGAAAAAGGAGCAATATTAAATTTTTAAAACCGCCTATCAAAAAGGCGGTTTTTTTTATTTATTAAAATAAAACATTTTACAAAAAAAACAAAAACAAATGTTTGTTTTTGTTTGTATAAACTGTAAAATGTTTGTATATTTGTATTGCTTTTCTAATAGTTTTATAATTATTAATAAAAATTGTTATGCAGAAAAAAAGCGTTTGATTAAACCCATTTCGGTAAAAGAAAAAGAACGTAAAAAGAATCAAACCTATTTTCCTTGTCTGCTAACATCGAAATTACCGTATTTGAAATTGGTGAGTTCATTAAGGTAATCCTAATTTTTACTGAGATCGATCTAATAAAATGATTTGATTTTCAACTCTCAGAATAAAAAGTAACAAACTCAAAAGTTTTTGTAGCGAAAATAAACACAATGAATTAGTATGAATTATGTGGAGATATAAGTACTAGTATTCCTAGAAAGTAAAGGATTTCACATTAATTAAAAGTAAACACCTATGAAGAGAAATAAAGAAGTTTTGAAGGAGTTTTTTGAAACTGGAGATAAACCAACTCAAAGTCAGTATGCTGACTTAATAGACAGTTTGGCTCATGTAGATGAATTGGTAAAGGTAAACACAGCTTCGTTAAGAGGTAATGGAAAACCATTTACGGTTGAAGTTGAAGATTGGGTCAAAGATCATTTTGGTAAAATGCTATTTTATGAAGATAGTATTGGTTCAGAACTGTATTATTATGATTACGGATCGAGTAGTTGGAGTTTAACAAATAACATTTACAGCGTAAATGGTAGAGCGGGAAATGTTGTTATAGATGGAAGTAATTTATACATTACAAATCCGAAGAATAAAGAAAAAGAAACACTTGATAAATATCTAGACTACTTGTTTTCAAAAAGAGTTGACAACATTGATATTGAGGATGGATATTTAAAACTTACAACAGATACCAATCCAAGGAAAATTGTAGCACAGATTTCTTTGAAAGCTTTAAAATTGGCTTTGGAGCGTATTGTTTAAAAACAAAAGTTATATGAAAAAAAGTAAAGAAGTATTAAAAACCTATTTCGAAACAGGAGATAAACCAACGGAGCAACAGTATGGCGATTTAATTGATAGTTATGTTGACAGTAAGCAAGATGTTGGAGAATCAAATAGAAGATTTGTTATAGATGAAAATGGAGAAGTTTCAGTTGCATCTGGAATTGAGTTTACTCAATCTGACTGGAACCAAACGGATAACTCAAAACCAGATTTTATTAAGAATAAACCAGGTTTAAGCAGTGGATTACCAAAAGATTTTTACGAAGAAGGTGCTTGGACACCAGAAGCAAGATTTAACAATACTAAATTAGATACCACAGTATCTGTTGGAACGTATACGAGAATTGGAAACATCGTTCATTTTAGATTTTACCTTCAAAATATTGATGGCCAGTTCAACAACATTACACTTCCGTTCGATGCGGTTACATCAGATATTAATATTGTTCATGCAGAAGAAATTTTTGAACAAGTAGGCGGAAGTGGAGGAAACATTTATGACTTTACAGAGCCTAGGGAATTAATAATTGCGGTTAATAAACTAAGAATTAAAAACATGGTTACTAATATGTTTTTAAATATTGCTGTATCGGGAAATAAGACAGATTTGCAAATTTCAGGAACATTTAAAACAAATGTTTATGGAGCTTCAGCTGTTTCATAGAAAGAGAATAAAGTAAAAATTAAATAAAATGAAAAAAAGTAAAGAAGAATTAAAAGGTTATTTTGAAACTGGAGACAAACCAACCCAAGATCAATATGCGGATTTAATAGATAGTTTTGTAGATGCGAAACAAATAGAAGGAGAAGAAAATAGAAGATTTGTTATTGATAAAAATGGAGATGTTGGTGTTGCTCAAGAAAAATCAATTCCAGAGTATACATTATCAGGAATAACAAACAATAAGATTTCTTTGTTAAAAGATGGTGTTGTTGTTAAAGACATCGATGTGACTCAATTCGCAGGAGATAATGTAGTAGGAAAAAGGTTATATTCAGCAACTTACCGTCCTAATTTTCATGATTTAGTAATTAATAAAACTACTAATGAGGTTGTGGAAGATATGTATACAGATTGGCAAGATGTACCTTTAAATGAAGGGTACTCTGCATCTTTTCTTAGAGCTAAGATCGAAGGGAAATTTTTAGTAATACATGGTTTTAATGTTTCTGGAAATTCCGAAGATGGAGTGATCACATCAAGTTTACCATATGTTGTGCAAGCAACACAGTTTTTTAGAGGTGGTGGAACCGCGGGTATGCAGGATTATATGGTTAGAGGTAATTCAAAGAGTTTAAGGAGTATTGGTAAACTGGCAGGTTTTAACGAATTTTTTGCTGCTCTTATGGTTCAGACAAATTAATATAACAAATGTTTTGTAAACCACTAAAAAGTGGTTTTTTAATTAAAAAATATAAAACATAATACAAAAATAATTGCATTAAATTGTAATATGTTGTATATTTGTATTCCATTGAATAGTTAAATAAAATATTAACCTTCATGTTAAGTGGAAACATAAAAGCTTAGATTAACCTCATTTCGGTAAAGAAAAAATAAAATAAAAGAATCTAATAGCAAAGATGTTCTGTCTGCTAACGCTTAAATAAAATGTTTATGAATAATTTAATAACAGTAGCGTTATCGCAATACGGAGTAAAAGAAGTAAAAGGATCAAAAGATCATCCTCAAATTATTAATTACTTTACTTCTATGGGTTTTGATAAAACCAAATATAATGAGGATACAGCTTGGTGTGGTGCATTTGCGAACTGGGTGGCTAATAAAGCAGGCTATGAATGTTCAAATAGATTAACAGCGCGAAGTTGGTTGTCAGTTGGAAACTCAACAAGCTCTCCTGAGGTAGGAGACGTAGTTGTTTTATGGAGAGATAATCCTGAAAGTTGGAAAGGACATGTTGGTTTTTTAGTTAAAGAATCAAAGCGTTATGTATACTTGTTGGGTGGTAATCAGGGAAATAGTGTGAGTATAAAAGCATATCCTAAAAATAGAGTTTTAGATTATAGAAAATTAAGTAAAAATGGATAGATTAATGCATTTCATTTTTTGGTTGCTGGCTATGCTATCACCTTTAAATGGAGTGTTAACCACCATCATGTTTCTTATTGTAGTTGATTTTATTACTGGAGCTTATGCTGCATTAAAAGTGGGAATTTCTTTGAAAAGTGAGAAGATAGGAAATACGATATCTAAATTTTTTATTTATAACCTAGTTATTATTTCTGCTTATTTCTTAGAAAAACATATAGTTAATGAAGTCCCGTTTTTGAAAATTATAGCTGGTTTTATAGCAATTACCGAGATAAAATCAATATTAGAAAATTACAATAGAATATATGGCGTTAATCCGTTTAAAGCATTAAAAGAGTTTTTAAATTATCATGGATTCCGTGAAACCTTAAAACCATTGAATGAAAAAGAAAAAAAAGAAAAAGTGTAGCTTCTAAAGATTAAGAAGCTTTGATAAAAACACGGATGAATTCATCCGTGTTTTTTATTTTTAGTCAAAGAAAGTTCACCTGTCAGTAATTATAATTTTTACGACCAATTCCTAAATGAATCAAACTATGGCTATCCAAGATATAAAGACTTATAACTTTAAAGACGTTTTTTCATTACAACTCGTTGAATTTGAAAAAGCTTGTGTAGTAAATAAACCTACTCAAATTGACGATTATAAAATCTTTTGGATTAAAGAGGGAGAAGGAACGTATAATATTGATTTTAAAAGTTATTCTTTCAATGGAAGCGTTTTGTTTTTTCTATCGCCAGGTCAAATCTTCACTGTAGATTCTGAGAAAATTAAGGAGGCCTATCAACTAAGTTTTACTAGAGATTTTTATTGTATTCAAACACATGATACTGAAATTGCTTGTAATGGTGTTTTATTTAATAATGTTTATGAAACTCCATTTGTAATACCAACAGAAAAAGACATCAGAAAATTAGATTTTATCTTAGAGAATTTGGTAGAAGAATTTGATTTAGATGAAACAGCACAATATGATATGTTGCAATCTTTTTTAAAACAATTTATAATCTATTCTGTTCGTATTAAAAAAGAGCGTTCGGTTATAAAAGAGGATAACGAAACCAAACTATTCAAGGATTTTAGTTTATTGGTTGAACAAAACTTTAAAAAACTTCATAGTGTTACTGATTATGCGAATCGATTGGCGGTTTCTCCAAAATCATTATCAAAGCATTTTCAAAAAATTGGCTCTGAAACGCCTAGTGATTTTATAAAAAATAGAATTGTAACAGAGGCAAAGAGACAGTTATTGTATTCATCTGAAGCGATTAAACATATCGCTTTCGATTTAGGCTTTAATGATCCAGCCTATTTCTCTCGCTTTTTCACTAAGGCAACAGGGTTTTCTCCAGCACAGTTTAAGAAAAAGCAACAAGCTTAGAAGAAGGTTGTTTGGTTAGATGAACTCCTGTTGCGGATATCTACTTAATTAATTGCGGAAATCCCTTATCCTTTTTTTTAATGTTGAGTTATTTTAGAAACTTAAAAATTCAAATAATGATAAGAAACATCAAAAATTTAGGATCTGTTTTAAACAGAAAAGATCAAAAGAAGATAACTGGTGGATGCGGAAGCATTTACGAAAGATGCGAGCCTTGGGATGATGAAGGAGGTAGTCCTATAACTATTTGCCGTTATCAATATGGAACTAACACCTATCATTATATAACTCATTATTCTTGTGATAGTAATGTATGCTATGGTGGTGAACTAGTTAGTTCTACATGCTAAAAAACTAAAAACTAGAGCTTTTAAGCTCTAGTTTTCTCTTTCTTATATATCTATACATTTCGTAAACCTTATTTTTATCTTTCCCGGAAATACAAGTGTATATGATTTACTCACTTGAGTTTTTCTCTTAATAATTGGCTGAATTTTACAGATTTATAATTTATCATTATCTTTTGGGTGATGAAAATCATATAAGCAAATCGGTAATTAATGATAAATGATCAGTATTGATTTAATTACCATGTTACATTTTCTTGTTGTTTTAGTCACTCCAATCTTTCCAATAAAACAATAAAGAAAAGGAACAATCTAAATGAATCCCTAACGGGGTTCATTTTTTTATCATAAATATTTCAGTAGATAATTTTCACTTTTAATTTTCTTGTAGTAACAATTGAACTCCTCTTTGAACTTAAGTATAGTATTAAACATTTAATTTTTTATTATGTTAGAAAAATTTGAAAATTTAGAGATCAAAAGTTTACATCTAATTTATGGTGGAGACGATTGTTGTTATGATGAGGTTGAAGATGATGTTAAGATACATGGAACAGCTATGACCAATATAAAAGGGGGAATGGTTAACTTGAATTAACTTGGAAGCGACCTAATTTGGTCGCTTTTTTTTGAATTTATTTTATGGAATTTATCATGTCTACGATGATTTTATTATCGTTTGTGTTTATCATTTTCCATGTTTTTTTGTCTTACCATGTGTTTTCAAACACATAAAAACACTTATTTTTTTGCCGAATTTCATCTAAATTCTTAATTGTACAACTCTTAGGAACCTTTGTCCATTTTTTAAGGTCTATTCTCGTCGCATCTTTGTACCAGAAAGTTTTACTAATCCTTTTAAAACAATAATAGAAATGAATATTGAAACATATCAATGTCCGAATTGTTGGGGTTACCAAGAATACGACGATCGAAACGAATTATGTAATAAACAAAACAATAACAATTAAAAAACCTTAAAAATGAGTACAAGAATAGAAACATTAAACCCAGAAACAACAACAGGTAAATCAAAAGAATTATTTGATGCAGTACAAAGCAAGTTAGGATTTATTCCTAACCTAATTAAAGTGTTTGGTAATTCGCCTGCAACATTACAAAGTTACCTAACATTAGGAGAGTTAACAGCAAGCGGAAACTTTACGAACAAGTTTAGAGAGCAATTAGCATTAGCTATCGCAGAGGAAAATAGTTGTAACTACTGTTTATCTGCACACACTACAATCGGAAAAATGAACGGTTTAACAGATGAGCAAACAGAATTAAATAGGCAAGGTCGTTCTGCAGATGCAAAAGTTGAAGCTGGATTACAATTAGCACAAAGCATTACTAGAAATAGAGGTAATATTTCTACAGAAGAAATTCAAGCAGCAAAGTCAGCTGGATACAATGATGGAGATATCTTAGAAATTGTATTAAATGTAGTTTCAAATACGTTAACAAACTACGTTAATCACATTGCAGATACAGAAGTAGATTTTCCATCTGTTGAGGCAGGTAAGTTCACAGTAAATTCATAATAATCCTTATATAAATATTTAATAACAAAACAATCATGAAAAAAGTAATAGCAATTTTAGTATTAGTCTTAGGTATCTCTTTTAGTGCAAATGCACAAGATGTAAAAACAGTAGCATTAGAGCAAACTAAAGGTGAGTTCACTCAAAAATCATTAACCTTATCTGAAGGGACATATGTTTTTGAAATCGCAAACAGTAACGTTGGAAAAGATGTTGGATTTGTATTAGCGCCAAAAGGTAAGACTAGTCAAAAAGATCATATCAAAGAAGCTTATGTTACTTCTTTAGCAAAGAACAATTCAAAGTCTTCTTCTAAGAAAGTAACATTAAAAAAGGGAGAATATGTGTACTTCTGTCCACTTAACCCAACTCCTCAATATACACTTATCGTGAAGTAAGTAGTGTTAGTAACTAAAAAAGCTCAGCAATTTGCTGAGCTTTTTTGTTTTGTATTTATTAGGCTTTTCCACCATCTAAATCATCTTGCCATTTTTTAAGTTCTTCCCATTTACCTTCGTAAGCGAGTTTAGCTTGTTTTGGCCAAGTATTTGGTTTGTGAATTCGATATCTATCTCCTCCACTATTCAATACTTCTTGACATTTGTCAATTGAGGCTTCTCCAAGAGCTTTCCATGTTTTAATTCCGAAATTATGGAATAACCCTTCAATTTTTGGTCCTATTCCTTCAACTACTTTTAAATCATCTTGTTTAATCTTTTTACCAAATGCAGCTTTAGCAGCTCCAGCATCAAAAGGAATTAAAGTCGTACTTGAATCTGCTGTTAAAGAAGCGGCAGCGCCTAAATTAGAAGTAGCTGCTTTTGTTGCTTCTCTAGCTAATTCTAAATCTGAACTTAAACTTAATTTACTTTTTTCACAAGCTTTCAAATCAGCTTCTAACGAGGCAATTTTGTTTTGTAAGATTGTAATATCTCCATCATTACTAGTGTTGTTTTCTTGAACATTGTTATTAGAAAATAGTCTTCCTAATAAGTATCCTAATAAAGCTGAAATAAGTCCTACTAATATAGGTATGATGATACACCAATTCATAATATTGTTTTTTGGGTTATTTAATTGTTATTACTGTTCTTCTATTCTTTGATTTTCCTTCTTCAGTAGTATTATCTGCAATTGGTTCTGTTTGACCTTTTGATATTGCAGTTATTTTATCAGAAGGAATACCATTGTTTACTAAATACTGTTTTGTAAAGTCTGCTCTTTTTTGTCCTAAACCTAAATTTACAGTAGCATCACCTGTGTTATCAGTATGTCCGGTTATAATACATGATGATCCTTCTACTTTATCTAAATATTTAGCAATATCTGCAAGTTCTTGTCTTTCTTCTGAATTTAAACTGATATTAGATTGTCCAGTCTTAAAGTATAATACTAAAGGATGTGCTTTTATAAATTCACCTAATTTAGAAAGCTCTTCTGAGTCGTCTTTTAATTCTGAAATAGAAAAAGCTAAAGGACCATAATATACTTTAAGTGAATCTGCAATCATGTTTATTTTCTCTTCTGAATAAGTATCTATGATTTTTGAAGGAACACCTTTAGAGTTTAAATAATTCTTCACCGAAATGGCACGCGCAACTCCAAGATTAGGATAAACAGATGTGTTTTGTTCATCGGGAGTATAAAAACCGGTAATAGATAAAGACTTGTTGTTTGTAGAGGTTAAGTAATCTTTTAATTTTCTTATTTCCATATCTAAACTTGAAGATACGGGGCTCAAAAAATTATACTTTGAGCTTTCAAAATTAAAATTATCCGTAGCGTTTAATGAAAAGTTTCCGCTATCATCTTTGATTGAAAAAGGATATAAAGTAGGGTTTTTATATGCTTTCGGTTCAATATTAACTTCATCTTGAGTTTGTTTTTCCTCGTCTAAATCATGAGAACAACATAATTTCCAGCTGAAGTAGGTTCCAATTGAAATGGTAAGTAATATACCAAGAAGATACATTAATCTTTTACTCATAGTTTTTGATTTATGTTATTGATTGTTAATTTATTACTTTTTTTTTAAAAATTTAACTATCTCATTATCAAACCATAAGTATTTTAAATATAATTACAATAATTTAACTATAAATGTTTGATTTTCAAGAGTGTTAAGGAAAAATTAAAAATGTTATTGTTACGTTAATTGAGCCTTTTTAGTGAAACATTTTTTATTCGGTGGCGTCTTTTAAGCAAATAACCTTTTTAACTTAAATTATTTAAAACATGAAAAAAATCATTTTAACCATCGCTTTATTTTTAGGAGCATTCGCAACAACAGTTAACGCAACAGAAACTCCTAAAGCAGAGAGAATTACTGTAACTAAGTATACTGAAGTTTCACCTTTTTGTACTTTAATTAGAGAAGGAAACTATGAAGCTGTAAAAGCTTTAATTAAAAGTGGAGCAGATGTAAACCAAAAGTCAACAGGATTAACACCATTAATGTTTGCAGCTCGTTATAACAGAGCAGATATTGCAAAATTATTAATTGCAAACGGAGCTAAGTTAAAAGCAAAATCTAAGAGAGGATATACGGCTTTAAAATGGGCGAAGTTAGCAAAGGCTAATGAAACAATGGCCGTTATTAAGCAAGCAATGGATAGTTAAAATGCACATATATATTATTGTGTAAATTGATTGAATTAAAAAAGACCTGCAATTTTGCAGGTCTTTCTTTTTATATAGAAATAAATTATTTCTTAATCTTCAGTTTCTGCAGCAGCTTTAGCAGCATTACGAGACATACGAACTTGAGCAACCACAGTGTTGTCTGGGTGTAAGAAAGTATAGTTATCGTTTGCTAATTCAGTAACATAAAGTTTGTTACCAATTTCTAATTCTGTGATATCAGCTTCAATAAAATCAGGTAAATTTGCTGGTAAAGCTTTCACTTTTAATTTACGCATGTTGTGACGTAAAGCACCACCAATCATAACCCCTTTAGAGTTACCAACTAATCTTACAGGAATTTCCATAGTTACCGCTTTATCTTCAAATAATTGATAAAAGTCGATGTGTAAAATTTTGTCAGTTACTGGGTGAAACTGGATGTCTTGTAAAACAGCCGCATAAGTTTGACCGTCAACTTCAATCGAAGCAGTATATACGTTTGGAGTATACACTAAGCTCTTAAAAGCTTTTTCATCAGCTGAAAAGTGTACTGGCTTGTCTCCTCCGTATAATACGCAAGGAACCTGTCCAGCATTACGTAAGGCTTTAGTCGCTGACTTACCTACGCTTTCTCTTTGAGATCCATTAATCGTAATCGATTGCATTATTTATATATTTAAAATTACATTAAAAATTGATCGCTAATAGATGTGTTTGTTTGCACTTTACGCATCACATCAGCGAATAAGGGCGCGCAAGATACAACTTTTATTTTAGAAATCTGCTTTTTCAAAGGAATTGTATCTGAGACAATTAACTCTGTTAATTTTGAGTTTTCTATTCGGTCGTATGCGCTTCCAGAAAGTATTGGGTGAGTACAAATTGCTCTTACCGATTTTGCACCTCTTTCTACCATTAAATCTGCAGCTCTAGTAAGAGTTCCTCCAGTATCAATCATATCATCAACTAAGATTACGTTCTTACCTTTTACTTCTCCAATAAGCTCCATGTGCTCAATTACATTAGCCTTCTTACGTTGCTTGTAACAAATTACAACTTCACTAGCTAAATATTTAGAATAAGCATAAGCTCTTTTAGATCCTCCCATATCTGGAGAGGCAATAGTTAAGTTTTCTAACTGTAAACTTTCAATGTACGACATGAAGATTGTTGAAGCGTATAAATGATCAACTGGCTTTTCGAAAAAACCTTGAATTTGATCAGCATGTAAATCCATAGTCATAATTCTTGTTGCACCAGCTGCTTGTAATAAATTTGCAACTAATTTTGCACCAATAGCTACTCTAGGTTTATCTTTTCTGTCTTGTCTTGCCCAACCAAAATAAGGCATAACAGCTGTTATATGACGTGCAGAAGCGCGTTTAGCAGCATCTAACATTAATAACATTTCCATTAAATTATCTGCGCTTGGAAAAGTAGATCCAATAATAAAAACTCGGCGACCTCTTACAGATTCTTCGAAAGCAGGTTGAAATTCACCATCACTAAAGTGAGTAGTTTTTACGTTTCCTAATTCAGCATTAAATTCCTTAGCTATTTTTTCTGCAAGCTCTGTACTTTGTGAACAAGCGAAAAGCTTTGGCGATAATTGTGTCGTTGACATCTCGGATTAAATTTTAGTATGTGTTGTTGTGGGGCAAAAGTAAAATTATTTTAATGAGTATTAAAACGTTTTATTTTAATTCTTACATTTGCCGCTCACAATTTTAGGCCAAAGTGGTGGAATTGGTAGACACGTCGGATTCAAAATCCGATGCTCGCAAGGGCGTGTGGGTTCGAGTCCCATCTTTGGTACAAAACTTCAACTAATTTTTTTGGAAATTTCTAATACAATTTGAAAAAATTGTAATTTCGTTTTATGCCAACATCTTTAGAACTTCAAGTAAAAACATTGCCTAATTCTCCTGGGGTTTATCAGTATTTTGATAAGGAGGATGTTATAATTTATGTAGGTAAAGCAAAGAATCTAAAGAAGAGAGTTTCTTCATACTTCACAAAAAACCATGAATACGGTAAAACAAGAGTCTTAGTTAAAAAGATTGTTCGTATTGAACATATTGTTGTAAATACAGAGACCGATGCATTATTATTGGAGAATAATCTTATTAAGAAGTACAAACCTCGATATAATGTATTATTGAAAGATGACAAATCTTATCCTTGGATTTGTATTAAGAAAGAACGTTTTCCGAGAGTATTTTTAACAAGAAGAGTAATTAAAGATGGTTCAGAATATTATGGTCCGTATATAAGTGTAAAAACGGTTCAGAATCTTTTAGATTTAATAAAGCAATTGTATCCTTTAAGAACTTGTAATTACGATTTAAGTGAACCGAAGATCAATTCAGGTAAATATAAGGTGTGTTTAGAATATCACTTAAAGAATTGTAAGGGTCCATGCGAAGCTTATCAGGATGAAAACTCTTACATGGATAACATCAAGAAAATTCGCAATATTATAAAAGGGAATTTTAAAGAGAGTTTAGAGAGCTTACATAAAATCATGATGGAGTATGCGGAGTCAATGAATTTTGAAGAAGCACAACTTATAAAAGAAAAGCTAGTTTCTTTACAGAATTATCAGGCAAAATCAACCATAGTTAATCCGTCAATTAATAATGTAGATGTATTCTCAATAATTTCAGATGAAACGCATGGGTATGCTAATTTCTTCAAGATTATGAATGGTTCAATTATTCAATCGTATACAACTGAAATTAAAAAGAAGTTAGAAGAAACAGATAAAGAATTGTTAGAACTATTTATTGTAGAAACACGCCAACGATTCAATTCTTTATCAAGAGAAATTTATGTTCCTTTTGATGTTGATTTAGGAGAGAATTTAAAAGTAACGGTTCCTAAGTTAGGTGATAAAAAACGAATTGTAGAGCTTTCTCAAAGGAATGCTAAATACTACAGACAGGAACAGTTCAAACAAATTAAAATTGTAGATCCAGATCGACATGTAAGAAGGATTATGGCTCAAATGAAAAAAGATCTTCGTTTAAGCCAAGAGCCTGTTCATATTGAATGTTTTGATAACTCGAATATTCAAGGAACAAATCCTGTTGCTGCTTGTGTTGTTTTTAAAGATGGTAAGCCAAGTAAGAAAGATTATCGTCATTTTAATATAAAAACAGTTGAAGGTCCAGATGATTTTGCATCTATGGAAGAGGTGGTGTTTAGACGTTATAAAAGACTGTTACAAGAAGATAAACCTTTACCGCAGTTAATTGTTATCGACGGAGGAAAAGGTCAGTTATCATCAGCGCTTAAAAGTTTGGATGTTTTAGGGTTAAGAGGAAAGATCGCTATTATAGGTATTGCAAAACGGTTAGAAGAAATTTATTATCCTGGTGATAATATTCCGTTGTATTTGGATAAGAAATCTGAAACACTTAAAATAATTCAATACTTACGAAACGAGGCACATCGATTTGGAATTACTTTTCACAGAAATAAAAGAAGTAAAAGTGCAATTCAGTCTGAATTAGAAATGATTCCAGATGTTGGTAAACAAACCATAACAAATCTGTTACGTAAATTTAAATCAGCAAAGCGAGTAAAAAGTGCTACTTTAGATGAGTTGATTGAGGTTGTAGGGAATGCCAGAGCTCAAAAAATTTATAAGTATTTTCACTCGAAAGAATAGCTAAATGAAAAAAACACTAATACTACTATTTTCCTTACTATGTATTCTAGGATTTTCTCAAGAGAAAAGACCTAAAGTTGGTTTGGTATTAAGTGGTGGTGGAGCAAAAGGGTTTGCTCATATTGGTGTTTTAAAAGAATTGGAAAGAGCTAATGTAAAAATCGATTACATTGGTGGAACCAGTATGGGTGCAATTATCGGTGGAATGTATTCTGCCGGATATTCTGCAGATCAAATCGAAAGTTTAATCCGACGAATTGATTTTCTTTCTGTGATTCAAGACAATGTTCCTAGAGAAGAAACACCTTATTTTGAAAAGGTTTTTTTGGGTAAAACTGCGGTTACGTTGCCTGTAAAAAAAGGAAATATCGGATTGCCATTAGGGTTGTCTAAAGGCCAGAATGTCTTAAATTTATTAACTGAAATTCTTTCACCTGTCGATGAGATTTCAGATTTCTCGAAACTTCCCGTACCATTTTTTTGTATTGGAACTGATATAGAAACAGGGCAAGAAGTTGTTTTAGAGGAAGGATCTTTACCGCTTGCTTTGCGCGCTAGTGCTTCATTTCCAACATTACTAAATCCTGTTGATGTTAATGGTAGATTAATTGTAGATGGTGGAGTTGCTAATAACTTCCCTGTTGATAGAATGAAGGAAAAAGGAGTTGATATTATTATTGGTGTCAATGTACAGGGAACGCTGTTGAAAAGAAGTGAACTAACGTCGGTAGCTTCTCTTTTAAGTCAAATTGTAAACTTTCAAATGTATCGTAAATCGGATGAACAAGTTGAAAAACTAGATATACATATCCATCCTGATATTAACGAGTATACGGTTGTGTCTTTTGATGATAAAGAGGCAATTTTTAAGGAAGGAGATCGTAAGGCGAAACAATTTAGAAGTGTTTTTAAAAAACTAGCAGAACAACAACAAAATTCAATAAAGCGAAAAGGAATTGATATTAAGAAAATAAGCAAACGTTTCTTAATTGATAGAATAGTCCTGAAAGGAAATATTAATTATACTCAGGATTATGTGCTAGGAAAGTTGAGGTTGAAAGAAGGAGATACTGTCTCGTATCAAGATATATCGAAAAAGATTAATGCGTTAACAGCAACTAAGAATTTCCAAAGAGTAGATTATAGTTTAGAGAAGTCGTTTGAAGGAAAAAAGCTAAATATCATTGTAAAAGAGAATGATATTAAAACTTTTTTGAGTTTAGGTTTACACTATGATGGATTATATAAAACAGGTGTGTTACTGAATTATAATCATAAAAAGATGTTTTTTAAGAACGACGAATTATCTTTTGATTTAGTTGTAGGTGATAAAATAAGGTACGATTTAGAGTATTTAATTGATAATGGATATTTGTTGAGTGTAGGTGTAGCATCACGTTATAATACTTTTAATTCTGATGTGTTGTTCAATGAGAATAATTTGAACAAAATCAATGTGTCGTACCGAGATTTCACCAATAAATTCTACCTACAAACAACGTTTAGTAAGAAAACGGCTTTTGGTGCAGGAATAGAATTAAAATCACTTAAAGTATCGTCGGATACATTTTTAACCAATGATGAGGAAACACTTTTTGATGATAGTGTTTATTTTAATCCGTTTGCCTTTTTACATGTAGACACTCATGACAAAGCTGCCTTACCAACCAAAGGGTTTTCAATACGTACAAAGTTTAGATGGTTTTTGCTTTCAAATAGAAATGAGAGTTTAGATAAATTTGCTTTAGGTAGCGTTGCATTTAATCAATATTCTCAAATAGATGGAAGATTTAGTTTTGCAAAAACATTTTGGGATAGACTTACATTTCAAAATATTTTAGAAGCTGGATTTACTTTGGGAGAAGAGGATTCAGAAATTTTCGATTATCGTTTGGGTGGATATAACCAAAACTACATTAATAATTTTATACCATTTTATGGTTATGATATTTCTTCTTTAAGTGACCAATCATTCTTAAAGTCTGAGTTCCATTTTAGATATAAGTTGTTTGAGAATCATCATCTTGGTGTTCTAGCAAATTATGGTAGAATTGGAAAAAATGTTCTGAATAGAGGAGAGCTTTTAAAAGAAGTAAAGTCAGGTTATGCGGTTGGCTATAGTTTTGAAACACTATTAGGTCCAGTTGAGCTTAAGTATGCCTGGTCTCCAGATCATGATGATCGTTTTGTGTTGTTTAACCTAGGATTTTGGTTTTAAACAAAAAACCCCACTTGTGTTCTACAAGCAGGGTTTAATTTCTTAATAAGAAAATGCCTCATTACTTATTTTTCTTTCTGTAAGAAAAATGATATTGTAAATACTGATAAGCATCTCTAGGTATAATTTTAATCCATCTTTTATGACGAAGGAACCATTGAAAACGAATAGAGTTTATGTTTTTAGTTAGATATGCAGCAATAAATGGATGAACATTTAAAGTAACATCTACGTAAGGAACATTGCTATTCACAATTCGGTCTAATTCAGCTTCAATTTTATCTATTAATACAATTGGAGCTTCTACTTCACCATTTTTATTAGGATTAGGTTCACGAGTTTTTATTTCGAGTTCAGGTCTAACTCTTTGACGTGTAATTTGTACTAGTCCAAATTTACTTGGAGGTAGTATCTTATGCTTAGTTCTGTCTAAAGACATGGCTTCTTTTAAGTGTTGATATAACTTTTGCCTGTTTTCGGCAGTTTTCATATCAATAAAATCAACTACTATAATACCACCCATGTCTCTTAATTGTAATTGTCTTGCAATCTCTGTTGCAGCAATTAAATTAACTTCTAACGCTGTTTCTTCTTGGTTTTTGGCCTTATTAGATCGGTTACCACTGTTTACATCAATTACGTGTAAAGCTTCTGTATGTTCAATAACCAAATAAGCACCTTTACTCATAGATACGGTTCTACCAAAAGAAGTTTTGATTTGTCTTTCGATACCGTATTTCTCAAAAATTGGAACATTAGATCTGTGGAGTTTAACAATGTTTTCTTTCTCAGGATATATCTTTTGTAAATATTCCTTGATTTCTATTTTTAAACTCTCATCATTAGTTATAATATTAGTAAAAGAATCGTTCATTACATCTCTTAAAATAGAAGATGCTCTATCTAACTCACTCAATACCTTCGTTGGTGTATTAGAGTTTGCAATTCGTTTGCAAAGCGTTTTCCAACGGTCTAATGAGTTTTCTAAGTCCTTATCTAATTCAGCTACTCTTTTACCTTCAGCAACTGTTCTTAAAATAAGTCCAAAACCTTTCGGTTTAATACTTTTTGCTAATTTCTTTAAACGCTCTTTTTCTTTATTATCGGTAATTTTTTGTGACACCGATACTCTGTTTGAAAAAGGAACTAAAACTAAAAATCTACCGGCAATTGATAGCTCTGAGCTAATTCTTGGGCCTTTGGTAGATATCGGTTCTTTTACGATTTGAACTAATAAATTTTGACCTGATTTTAGTACGTCGTTAATACCTCCGTTTTTGTCGATATCTTCTTCTGAACGGAAGTTTTTTAAAGTGAACTCTTTAAATTTACCTGTGCTTACTTTCTTTATAAATTTACTTAATGATAAAACTTGCGGACCTAAATCATGGTAATGTAAAAAACCATCTTTAGGATAACCAACGTTTACAAAAGCGGCGTTTAATCCAGTCATAACTTTTCCAATTTTTGCTAGAAAAATATCACCAACTGAAAATTTGTTGTCGCTTGTTTCCTTGTTTAATTCAACAAGTCTACCATCTCTTAATAAGGCAAAATCAATATCAGAAGAATTTGAACGAATAATTAATTCTGTTTTCATCTGAATAAATTTTGTGTTTACACTATTGAGTATAAACTGATTAAGATTTTGTAAGCAGGTATTTTAAAATACCAATGAGGTTGAATAACCTCAATTTCAAAGAACTTTGTGTGTTTCTTAAGCAAGAGAAAAGTAAGTAGTTAACTACTTACTTTTTCTTGTGACGATTAGCTCTTGCTCTTTTCTTTCTTTTGTGTGTAGAGATCTTAGCTCTCTTTCTTTTTTTACCACTTGGCATAGTTAATAATGTTTTATAGACTCTTTGTTAAAAAGAGTGAGTTAATATTGTTTACTTAACAGCAACCTTAGCTTTTACTCCTTCAGTAAATGTTTTAGCTGGTTTAAAAGCTGGAATGTTGTGAGCAGGAATTTTGATAGTTGTATTTTTAGAAATATTTCTACCAGTTTTCTCAGCTCTTGTTTTAATGATGAAGCTTCCGAAACCTCTTAAATATACATTATCTCCACTTTCTAATGAATCTTTAACTTCAGTCATAAATGCCTCTACAGTTGCTAAAACGTCAGCTTTCTCGATTCCTGTTTTGTCTGAAATTTTCGATACGATATCTGCTTTTGTCATTATATATATATTTTATGTATGAATTTTGTTTTTACGAGCGTGCAAATATATGATAATTAATCAATTCGTAAAATAATTGTTCTTAAAAAAAGTATAAATTAATTGGTGTATTTTCGAAAACCTAAATTTAAGAAATGTTTTTTTATAAAACTCTGATAAACTGGTATTTAAAAAAGAATAGAGATTTACCCTGGAGAAAAACAAAAAGCCCATACGAAATTTGGTTGAGTGAAATTATGTTGCAACAAACTCGAGTTGCGCAAGGATTGCCCTATTTTTTGAAATTTACTGAAGCTTTTCCAACTGTTTTTGACTTGGCAAACGCCGAAGAAAGTGAGGTTTTAAAGCTATGGCAGGGATTGGGATATTATTCAAGAGCGCGTAATTTACATTTTACTGCAAAGCATGTGGCAAACGAACGTAATGGAGTTTTCCCAAACTCGTATAAAGGATTACTAAAATTGAAAGGAGTTGGCGATTATACAGCTTCTGCAATAGCATCAATATGTTTTGATGAACCAGCGGCGGTAGTAGATGGAAATGTATATAGAGTGTTGTCTCGTTTTTACGGTATCGATACACCAATTAATTCTACGGAAGGAATCAAACAGTTTAAGGAATTAGCTCAAACTATAATTCAAGAAGAAGAACCTGGAAGATATAACCAAGCCATTATGGATTTTGGTGCATTACATTGTAAACCCAAAAATCCACTTTGTAATGAATGTCCATTAGCTTCTAGTTGTGTTGCTCTCGAGCAAGAGAAAGTTTCAGAATTACCAGTAAAGATTAAAAAGATTAAAGTAAAGAAGCGATACTTTAATTATGTAGTTGTAATTACCGAAGATGAAACGACATTGTTTACAGAAAGAAAGGGAAAAGGAATATGGCAAGGATTGTATCAATTTCCTTTAATTGAAACAACTAGAAGTATATCAGCAAATGAATTAGTAAAACAAGAGGAATTCGTTTCGTTAATTCCAAATGATGCTGCTATCTCTCTATTTAATAAAGATGAAATTATTCATAAACTTTCGCATCAACATTTGGTGACAAAATTCTGGATTGTTCATGTGAGTCAAATAAAAGGAGATGCAATTAAATGGAGTGAAATTGAACAATTTCCTACCTCGGTTTTGATCAGTAACTTTTTAAAAGATTATACAAATACGAATTCACAAAATTTGTATATTTGAAATTACACAATAGTTAAATAATGTCAGGAACAATCAATAAAGTTATTTTAATAGGTCATTTAGGAGACGAAATTAAGATGCATTATTTTGAAGGAGGAAATTCAATTGGAAGGTTTCCTTTAGCAACAAATGAATCATATACGAATCGTCAAACTGGTGAACGAGTAACAAATACAGACTGGCATAATATTGTGGTTCGAAACAAACTTGCAGAAATTTGCGAGAAATATTTGAGTAAAGGGGATAGAGTATATCTTGAAGGAAAAATAAAGAACCGTCAATATGAAGTTGAAGGTCAAAAAAGATATACCACTGAAATTCATGTTCAGGAAATGACTTTTTTATCAACTAAAAAAGAGTTGAATCCTCCTGCTGGCATGAATCCAACGCAACCGATTCAAAGTACAAACCCTCCTGTTTCTAAAGAAGAGGATGATGATCTACCATTTTAGTTTAATTAAAATTTAAAATTTGGACCCGGAACCCTATTTTTTATTCCTTACTAACTCTACATTAATAACTACATCGAGTTTAATTGCTTTGCTTGTATTACTAATTTGTTCTGCTTTAGTTTCAGGTACAGAAGTTGCTTTTTTCTCTTTATCTCAAACCGAATTAGACGAGTTACATGAAGAAACAAAAGGGAAAAGTATTGTAGTTAAATTATTAGAAAAACCTAAGAAGTTACTAGGAACCATTTTAGTAACGAATAACTTTATAAATATCTTAATTGTACTAATATTCGCTTCACTTGAAGAGTTCATGTTCGGTGGTCTTAACTTCTCTCTTGATTTTGGAGTTTTTACCATACCAGCTTCCGTTGTTAAGGTGTTTATTCAGGTAGGATTAGTTACATTTTTAATATTACTATTCGGAGAAGTTTTACCGAAAGTATATGCAAGTAGAAAGTCGTTACAGTTTGCCAATTTTATGGCGAAACCGATATATGTTCTAAATGCAATTTTAACTCCGTTAAGCAGACCTTTGATTGGAATAACAAATAGTATTGAAAGAAGGTTAGGAAATAAAAACAATAATCTTTCTGTTGAAAAACTATCTCAAGCATTAGAATTGACTTCCGAAGACTCTACAACAAAAGACGAACAAAAAATACTAGAAGGAATTGTAACATTTGGGAATACCGAAACGGTTCAAATTATGAAACCTAGGACTGATGTCTGCGCTATTGCTGATGATAATTCTTATGAAGAGGTTTTAAAAATAATACTTGACAATGGGTATTCAAGAAATCCAGTATATCATGAGAATATAGATAATATTGTAGGTATACTTTATGCAAAAGATTTATTAGCTCATCTCAATAAAAAAACATTTAACTGGCAAAGCTTGTTGAGAGAACCATTTTTTGTTCCAGAAAACAAGAAGTTAGATGATTTGCTAAAAGAGTTTCAGGATAAAAAGAATCACCTAGCAATTGTTGTTGATGAATATGGAGGTACAAGCGGAATTGTAACTCTTGAAGATGTAATTGAAGAAATTGTAGGAGATATTAACGATGAGTTTGATAATGATGATTTATCATACTCTAAAATAGATGAGAACAATTTCGTTTTTGAAGGTAAGGTTACGGTTAGAGATTTATGTCGTGTATTAGATGAAGATGAAGCTATTTTCGAAGATGAAAAGGGAGAAAGTGAAACGTTGGCTGGATTTATTTTAGAGGTTTCAGGTAAGTTTCCTCGAAGAGGTGAGAAAATAAACTTTGAAAATTACGTTTTTACTATAGAGGCTCTTGATCGAAAAAGAATTAAACAAGTAAAAGTTACAAGAAATGTATAAATATGTTTTGCTATTGTTAATAGTAATTGTTGTTGGATGTAATGGAGATGTGGTTCCAAAACCTAAAGCATATTTGAGTTTACAATATCCTGAAAAATCTTATGAAAAAACTACTGTAGAAAGACCTTATGTTTTTGATATTCCAAGTTCTGGTATCGTTCAAAAATTACCAAAAAACTGGTTGAAAATTAAATATCCCAAACTAAAGGCTTCGGTTGATATTACATACAGGCCAGTAAAAGAAAACTTAAAAGAGTTGCTTATGGAAGCTGATAAATTAGTTTTTGAGCATACTATTAAGGCTGATAATATTTCTTCCAGAGATTACTCGAATGATGAGAAAAAGGTATACGGGAAGCTTTATGATATTTCTGGAAATGCAGCTTCTCAAGTTCAGTTTCATGTTACAGATAGTGCGAAACACTTTTTAAAAGCTTCTTTATTCTTTTATTCAAAACCAAATTACGATAGCGTTTTACCCGCTGTTGATTATATCAAACAAGATATGATTCGTATGATGGAATCTTTGGAGTGGAGAGAATAGAGCTAGAATCTAAAGAGGAAAGACAAAAAAATATTTTATAGAAAAACCATTACGTTGTTATATGTTATTTCTGAGACTTGTGCTGAATTTATTTTTAGTAAGTCGGGAATCTTATTTTTAAGTTAAATGTTTAACGGTTTTGCTATGATATTCATTAAAATACTAACTCACTTTTTTTTAACGGTTTTTCTAACTGTATTAACTCAGGTCGGGGGTTTAATTTATTTGATTTCGATACTAAGTTTTCGTAGAAAAACTCGCAGAACCAGACTTGTTTATTTTACTTTAATTTATCTTTTTACAGCCTATCTTATTATACCATTTATAGCTCCATTTTTTGGTAGAGAAAAAATAAAAAACACGAATTATTTACAACCGAGATCCTTTTTTTATACGCTTACAAATCGGAATTACGTTACTCCAGAGTTACACAAGATTTTAACATCAGTTTCTGAACGTTTCGAAAAACACCATAATGGCATACAGGTCGTTTACTTGGATGCTAATTTTCCTTTTTTCAACAAATTTCCATTGTTGCCACATTTAAGTCATAATGATGGAAAAAAGATTGACTTAACTCTAATGTATAAAGATGAGAAAGGGAAATTAACCAATAAAAAACCGTCCATTATTGGTTACGGTGTTTATGAAAAACCAACCAGAAAAGAATACAATCAAATTGATGTTTGTAAACGAAAAGGTAATTGGCAATACGACTTTCCAAAATATTTAACATTTGGAAGAATTAATAGAGATATTAAATTTTCAAATCAAGCGAATAAAGAACTGATTAATTTATTCTTACAATACAATCAAATGGGAAAAATATTTATTGAGCCACATTTGAAAAGTAGATTAAGACTTAATCATTCTAAGATTAGATTTCATGGATGTCAAGCCGTAAGGCATGATGATCACATTCATCTTCAATTACGCTAAGCGTTTTACTTTTCTACTTTGCAGCCATAAGTAAAACTGTAATCCGAAAAGAATTGCTCCTGCCAATAAATGTATTGCCTGCGTTCCCAATGGGAATTCAGCATAGTACATTAAAATTCCTGTAATAGTCTCTAGAAAAATTAAGAAAACAATCCAGTTCACCAATTTGTATCCCAAATTTTTAACTTGATTCAAATAAAACATTCCAAAATTCACAAGAACTATGGCAATGGTGAAAGACCTATGGAAATAGAACTTAAAACTAGGATTCATTAAACTATACTGTTTATTGTCAAAACCAAATTGCTTTACTTGCTCATCAATAAATTGTCGTACCTGAGTTCCCATTGCAATTTGAATCAATGAGAATATTACAGAGAATATTAATAACCTATTGAATAAAGTATCAAATTTATAGGTGTTGTCTTTTTCTGTTACAATAAATCGTAGGTATAAAAGCAGTGCAACAATAACTAATCCAATTACCATATGAATAGTAATAATTGTTGGTTTTAAGTTGGTATCAACAACCGTTTTTCCCAACCAAGCTTCGAAGAGCATTAAAAAGAATGCCGCAAAAGAAATTATAGTAATTGTTTTGTTTTCCTTTCGAAATTGAAGAGCTCCGTATAATAAAAAGAGAAATACAAATCCAGCTACAACGGAAACGAGTCTGTTGATATATTCAGTCCAAGTATGATATTTGTTAAACTTGGCATAATCGTGTTTTGTATATTTAGACCAGTTATTTGGATTAAATTCAGAAGCAGTAGTTAAATCACTTTCAGCAACAAATAACACTTCATCTTTTACAATAATCATCCCTTTTTTAAACTCCTTATTTGCTTGCCAGGTAATTTGATCTTCTGAAGTTGGAGGAATATAATACCCAAAACATTTCGGCCAATCAGGACAACCCATTCCAGATCCTGTCATACGAACAACAGCACCAGCTAAAAAAATTAAGTAAACGGAGATTAGGGTAATTTTTACAATTCGAGGAAAGTGTTTTTTCATCAAAAAATGTTTTTGCAAAGATAAGGTAAATGCATAAAAAAAGCGCTCTAGATTGTAGAGCGCTTTTCTTTAAAATGAATTTAAATTATGCTTTCTTAGTAGCACAATTTTCTTTCTTGCAATCTTCCGCACATGCTTGCTTATTAGTTTCATCTTTACAGCACTCTTTTTTACTATCAGAGCAACTTTTAGCATCTTTACCTGCCGATTCTGAAGCTTTGTATGTGTTACCATCACCAACTCCTTCAACAAAGGCAATTAAGCTAGCTTTATCTATTTTTTCTGCGTCATATTTTATAGTTGCTAAACTATCAGCAAAAACAACTTTAGCTTCTAAAACTCCTTCTTTTTTGGCAAGTTTAGATTCAATTGTTTTAGCACATCCTATTTCACAAGACATTCCTGATACATTTAACGAAAGCATTTCTGCTTTTGGAACTGTAGTTTCTTTATTTTCTTTAGTCTCTTCTTTTTTAGCTTCAGATTTACAACTAGTAAAAACAGAAGCTGTTAAGAATAAGGCAAATACTACTTTTAGTAATTTCATTATTTACGTCTATTAAATTATTTCACAAATTTATTAAAAAAAGATTTTTATGTCTTTAAAATAGACGAATTTTACCTTTTAAACGATAAAATGAATAAAAATCAATATAAGTGGGTTGTATTACTCATGCTTTCACTAATCTGGGGTAGTTCATTTATATTAATGAAAAAGGCGTTATTAGGTTTAACTCCAGTTCAAGTTGGTGCTTTTAGAATTTTAATCACAGCAGTTTTTTTATTACTTATTGGATTTAAAAGTTTAAAAAAGATAAAAAAAGAGCAGTGGAAGTATGTTTTTTATAGTGCATTACTAGGAACTCTATTTCCTTCTTTTTTGTTTGCTTTTGCTGTTGATAAAATAGACAGTTCCATTGCTTCTATCTTAAATTCATTAACCCCTTTTAATACACTAATTGTTGGAGTTTTGGTTTTTGGTTTCTTGTTCCAAAAGAAACAAATTGCGGGTATTTTAATCGGTTTACTTGGAACACTAATTTTAATTTTAAAAGGAGCTGATTTAAATCCGAATCAAAATTATTGGTTTGCTTTATTCCCCATCATTTCTTCAATTGGTTATGCATTCAATGTGAATATAATTAAAAAGCATCTACAAGATTTGGAACCAATTGCTATTACTACAGGGAATTTTATTCTTATTATAATACCTGCATTGTTAGTATTGGCTTTTACCGGGTTTTTCAGTTCGTTTGAATTGAACGAAACTACAGAACCTGCTTTGTTATACATAACTATTTTGGCAATTGTAGGGACTGGATTTGCTAAAATCATGTTCAATAAGTTGATTCAAATTTCTTCGCCAATCTTTTCTTCTTCGGTAACCTATTTAATTCCAATTGTAGCTGTAATGTGGGGAATATTAGATGGAGAAAAATTGAGTTTAATTCAATTAGTTGCTGGAGTAATAATTTTGTTTGGAGTGTATTTGGTAAATAAAAAGAAATAAAAAAGAGCTGGAAAATTAATCCCAACTCTCATTACTATTATTTGTTATTTCTGATTATTGAAAATCTGCATCAGAAACTCCTTCGTTAACTTTGATTTCTTTAATTACAAAGTTTAAATCCATTGGTCCTTGTTTTACATTTGTCTTGTGAGGGAATTTAACTCCGTTCACTTCTTTATAATCTCCAAATGTAGTAGGAACTTTAACTTCTCCTTGAGGACTTTTTACTGTTCTTAAAGATTTAATTTTTAAACCTGATTTTACATCGTAAAAAACTTCTGTATCATTGTATTTGATAACATAAGCGTTATTACCATCAACTGGTTCTATTCTATCTAAAGTTCCTGCTTTATAAGCTTCATCTTCGAATGGAGATTTTCTTGCTTTAGCTTCTTCTAATTCCTTACCTTCAAGATCTTTTCTTCTTCCTTGAGCTTCAGAATATCCTTTAGTACCATCAAAAATTTGTTTACTAAATGTTTGTCCCATTCCTGTTACAACAACAGAAGCTTTATTAGGAGCAGCTGATTTACTAGTTAAAGTAATCTCAATTCCTTGAACTTTAGCGTTAGAAACACTCATTACCGTTTTTACAGCAGCAACTTTATCTTTACCTCCGATAGCTTCAAAATACTTATCTACTACTGTTGTAGCTGTAACTCCTGCAGGAATTGGTAAGCTCATTTCTGGTTTCTTAGAAGCGTTACCTAATTTGTCAAAATACTTAATTGAATAATCAGTAGTCTTTTCTAAGTTGTCAAGAACTTCAATTCCTTTACCCGTAATGAAAATTCTAGCTTTATCTCCTTTAAAATATTTAATAGCAGCATTTTGAACATCATCTAAAGTAACAGCGTTAATGTTTGCTAAATACTTTTCGTAGAAATTATCTGGTAGGTTGTAACGAGCAATGTTTAATGCGAAGTTTGCAACTGTCCTTGGCTTTTGAACATCCATTACAAAGTCTCCAACATATTTAGCTTTTGCATTCTTTAATTCTTCCTCAGATACTTTTTGGTAACGGATTTTATTAATTTCCTTTTGTAATTCAACTACAGCACTATCAGTAACCATGTTACGAACACTAGCAGTTGCTCTAAATGTTCCTGCATATCTACTTTGACTTATTCTTGAGTAAGAACCATAAGTATATCCTTTATCTTCTCTTAAGTTCATAAATAAACGTGCAGTTCCACCACCACCTAAAATGTTGTTAGCTAATAAAGCAGCATAGTAATCTTTGTCTCCTAAAGTTAAGTCAACATTGTTAACAACAGCAATCTCAGATTGAACAGCGTTTGGCATGTTTATAAAGTTGATTTCTGTAGTTGCAGGATTTGTAGTTTTTGGCATTGTGTAAGCAGGAATGTTTCCTTTTTTCCAATCACCAAATAACTTTTTTACTAATTTCTTAGTTTCTCTTGGATTGATATCTCCAACAATTACTAAATAAGCATTGTTTGGCTTGTAGTAAGTGTTATAGTTATTCTTTACATCAGCAAGAGTAATGTTTTTTACAGACTCTGGACTTGTGTACTCACCAAATGGGTGGTTTTTACCGTATGTTAAGTAATCTTCTACTCTACGAGCAATTGCAGTAACACTTTTTTCATTACTCTTTAATCCTTCTAAAGTTCTTTCAACTTCTTTGTCGAATTCTTCTTGTGTAAAAACAGAGTTCTTAACTCCATCCGCCATTAAACCTAATATCTCTGGGAAGTACTTTTTTAATGAAGAAGCAAAAGCACCACTTTGAAAAAAGCTCACGTTAGCACCTAAATAGTCAATCTTTTCATTGAAATCATCTTTAGAAATAGAAGTTGTTCCATTACCTAATAAACTTCCCATCATACTTGATAAACCAGCTTTAGAACCTTCAAAAACAGGTTTGTTGTCAATAGTAAGGTTTGCAGAAGCTCTAGGTAGTTTATGGTTTTCTACCATAATTACTTGTAAACCATTTGAAAGTGTGAATTTTTCAGGCTTACCTAACTTAATCTTTGGAGCAGGTCCAGGTTTAGGTTGTGGGTTTAAATCTCTTTGAGCCGTAGCAGCAAATGTAATTGCTAAAATTGCTACGAATGATAATATTTTTGTTTTCATGATTGTTGTTTCGTTCTTTTAGATATTAGATTATTTCTTTGATTCTGGTAAATATTCCATCACTAATCTCTGATTAGGATTTAAATATTTTCTTGCAACATTTCTAATATCTTCTCTAGTAATAGATCTGTAAATGTCAATTTCAGTATTGATAAGATTTGTATCTCCATAAAGAACGTTGTAACGTGCTAAAGAGTTAGCAATTCCTTCTACACTTGAGTTAGAGTTTACAAATCTGTTCTCAAATTGATTTTGTAATTTTTGGAAATCTCTTTCAGAAATTAAATCATTTTGAAGTTTTACAATTTCTTCATCCATCTCTTTACTTAAATCTTCTAAAGAAACTTTTCCTAATGGTAATGCATATAAGATATAAGTTCCATAATCTTCTTGACTTAAGTTGATTGCTCCAGCTTGTAATGACATTTTTTTGCTGTCAACTAGTTTCTTGTACAGTACAGAACTTTTACCAGTACTTAAGTACGTAGAAATCATGTCTAAAATTCTAGAATCCTTAGTTTTCATAGAAGGAGTTCTATAAGCTTGCATAATTGCAGGAATCTGAATATTTGGATCATAAGCCTTTGCATCTATTTGTTTAGTGATAGGCTCTTCTTTTGGGAAGTTTCTAGCGATATCCTTTCCTCTAGGAATTCTTCCAAAATATTCTTTAATTAATTTTTTCGCATCCTTAACGTCAATATCACCTGCAACAACTAAAGTTGCGTTATTAGGGACATAAAACTTTTTGTTAAAAGCTAAAAACTCATCTAAAGTAGCTGCATCTAAGTGCGCCATTTTACCAATTGTAGTTCCTTTGTAAGGGTGTTTTTTGAAAATGTTTTTCTTTACATTCTCTAAGAATCTAGAGTACGGTTGATTATCTACACGTAATCTTTTTTCTTCTTTTACTACTTCGTTTTGAGTGTCAACACCTTCTTGTTTGATAATTGGGTGTAATAAACGCTCAGATTCCATCCATAATCCTAATTCTAAATTATTAGATGGGAAAATTTCATAATAATATGTTCTATCATCGGTAGTATTTGCGTTATTTCTACCACCGTTAGAAGAAACTATTTTAAACCAATCTCCTTTTTTAATGTTTTTAGTTCCCTCAAAAAGTAAGTGCTCAAAAAAGTGAGCCATTCCTGTTCTATCCGGTTGTTCATCTTTAGCCCCAACGTGATACATTACCGAAGTTACTACTACTGGAGCAGAATTGTCCTTATGCAAAATAACATGCATTCCATTACTTAAATCGTACTCTTCAAAAGCTACTTGTTGTGCTTTAGCAGAAAAAAGAGCAGCTACAGCAGTAAGCGTTAAAATGGTTTTTTTCATCAGTTCTGATTTGAATATTTAATGATTTTGTGGTTTGACGCACACATGTACGTTTTGTTACAGAAAAAGTGTTGTAACAAGAAAAAATATTTCTTCAAAAATAAGAATTTCTTATCTTCAGAATTATTTTGCGCTTAAAAGGTTGTTTTACAGTAAAAAAACGTATATTTGCACCCGCATTTTAGTTAAAATGCTGTATATAATTAAAGTATAAACGCAAAACAAATTAGTATGTACGCAATCGTAGAGATAGCAGGGCAGCAGTTTAAAGTAGCAAAAGACCAAAAAGTATACGTTCACCGTTTACCAGAAGCAGAAGGTTCTAAAGTAACTTTTGACAAGGTAATGTTAATTGAAGACAAAGGTAATGTAACTATTGGCGCCCCAGCTATAGAAGGTGCAGGAGTAACTGCAAAGATTTTAGGTCACTTAAAAGGAGACAAGGTTATCGTTTTCAAGAAGAAAAGAAGAAAAGGATACAGAAAGAAAAATGGTCACCGTCAATTCTTAAGTGAAATTCAAATCGAAAGTATTGCTGCTTCAGGTGTTAAAGCTGCTAAAAAAGCTGAACCAAAGAAGGCAAAAGCTGAGGCTAAAACAGAAGCTCCAGCTAAAGAAGTAAAAGCAGAGTCTAATGATTTAAGTTCAATGACTGTTGCTGAATTAAAAGCTTTAGCTAAAGAAAGAGGAATTTCTGGTTACACTTCTTTAAAGAAGGCAGAATTAATCGAAGTATTAAGTAAATAATTAACCTTTAAAAAACTATAAAAGATGGCTCATAAGAAAGGTGTCGGTAGTTCGAAGAACGGTCGTGAATCGGAATCGAAACGATTAGGAGTTAAAATTTTTGGAGGACAAGCTGCTATCGCAGGAAATATTATTGTTCGTCAAAGAGGAACTCAACATTACCCAGGTGAAAACGTATATATGGGTAAGGACCATACTTTACATGCTAAAGTAGATGGAGTTGTACAATTCCAAAAGAAAAGAGATAACAGATCATATGTTTCTATAGTTCCTTTTGAGGCTTAAGAAATAACTGATTATATAGAATAAAAAAAACGCTCAATATTACATTGAGCGTTTTTTTGTGTATAAGGGATTATTAAATATAGGGTTTCAATTTTAGTTAACAAAAGCTTTACTTTCGCTGTACAAATACAAATTAAGTAATAATTTCTTAAGATATTCTTAGCATATGTTAAGGCTTTGTGTTAAAATTTTAAAGTTTGCCTTCCCATTCTCCAAAAAACTGAGATAAGAATTGTTCCATGAACAAATGGCGTTGTTCAGCAATTCGTTTTCCTGAAGAGGTATTCATTCTGTCTTTCAATAGAAGAAGTTTCTCGTAAAAATGATTAATTGTGGGTGCTTTCGATTTTTTATACTCTTCCTTAGTCATATTAAGATTAGGTTTAATCTCAGGATCGTATAAAGCTCTGTTTTTAAATCCACCATAATTAAAACAACGAGCAACACCAATTGCACCAATAGCATCTAATCGATCTGCATCTTGAATTATATCCAGTTCAAGGGATTTAAATTGTTGTTGAAAGTTTCCTCCTTTGAAAGAAATGTTTTCAATGATTTTTTGAACATGTTCAATTACGGATATATCTACTTTTTGACTTTCAAGAAATTCAGTAGCAACTTTCGGTCCAATAGTTTCATCACCATTATGAAATTTACTATCTGCAATGTCATGAAGTAAAGCACCTAACGAAACGATAAATTCGTTTGCATTTTGTTCGTCTTTTGAAATAGCGATTGCATTCTTATAAACTCTTTCAATATGGAAGTAATCATGACCTCCTTCAGCATTTTTTAATGTAGTTTTTACAAACTTTTTTGTGTTTTCTATAATTTGAGATTCATTCATACACAAAAATAAAAAATCCCGCTGTAAAGCAGGATTTTCAATTTATAAACAATGTACCTTATACAGATAAGGTAGGACTTTTAATTAAGTTCTTAGATGCTAAATATTCCGCAATTTGAACAGCGTTAGTTGCAGCTCCTTTTCTTAAGTTGTCTGAAACAATCCATAAGTTTAAAGAATTCGGTTGAGATAAATCTCTACGAATACGACCAACGAATACTTCATCTTTTCCGTGAGCGTTTAAAGGCATTGGGTATTCATTGTTTTCAATATCGTCTTGAACAACCACTCCAGGAGTTTCAGATAATAGTTTTCGAACGTCTTCTAAGGTAAAATCGTTATCAAACTCAATATTTACAGATTCTGAGTGTCCTCCTACAACAGGAATTCTTACTGCAGTTGCTGTAATTCCAATACTTGGATCGTTAAGTATTTTGTGAGTTTCTCTTGTTAATTTTAATTCTTCTTTAGTATATCCTGCTTCTTCAAAAACATCACAATGTGGTAAAGCATTTTTGTGGATTGGGTGTGGATAAGCACTTTCTCCTTCCACTCCATTTACTTCATTTTCTAATTGTTGAACTGCTTTTACTCCGGTACCCGTAATTGACTGGTATGTTGAAATAACCAATCTTTTCATGTTGTATTTTGAGTGAAGTGGAGCTAATGCCATTACCATCTGAATTGTAGAACAATTAGGATTAGCAATAATCTTATCGTTTTCAGTCAATTCTGAAGCGTTAATTTCAGGAACAATTAACTTATTATCAGGATTCATTCTCCAAGCTGAAGAATTATCAATAACCGTTGTTCCTACTTCAGCAAATTTTGGAGCCCATTCAAGAGAGGTACTTCCTCCTGCAGAAAACAATGCGATATCCGGTTTTAAGTTTACAGCATCTTGTAAACCAATTACAGAATATGTTTTTCCATTAAAAGGAATTTCTTTACCTACTGATCTTTCTGAAGCTACTAAAAATAGCTCGCTGATCTGAAAATTACGCTCTTTTAAAACTTGTAACATCACGTTGCCTACCATTCCAGTTGCTCCTACTACAGCTACTCTCATAACAAAATATGCTTATTTTTAATTTATTAGTACTTATTTCGTACTACAAATTTCAAGAAAAAAAATTGCGCGGCCATCTTTAATTTATAAAAATTTCACAAAATGTTTAATTTTTAACAAATTGTTACTTTGCAATTAAAAAACTAAAAAATTACCTTTGCGGCTTAAAATATTGTTTAACTTAAAAATGTATAGCATGCAACTGTACAACAAGTTAAGCGCAGAAGAACGCGCTAAATTAATTGACGAAGCGGGTAAAGACCGTATTACTATTTCATTCTATCAATATTATAAGATAGAAAATCCACAACTTTTTAGAGATAAATTATTTATTGAATGGAACAAACTTGATGTTCTTGGTAGAACTTATGTTTCTTACGAAGGAATTAATGCTCAAATTTCTGTTCCATCTGAAAACTTTTTAGCCTTAAAAGATCAATTAGATAGTATTTCTTTCCTAAAAGACATTCGTTTGAATGTGGCTGTAGAGCAAAACAATAAGTCTTTCTTAAAACTTAAAGTTAAAGTTAGAAATAAGATTGTTGCTGATGGTTTAAATGATGATACTTTTGATGTAACAAACAAAGGTGTTCATTTATCTGCAAAAGAGTTTAATGCTATGTTAGCCGATCCTAATACGGTTTGTGTGGATATGCGTAATCATTATGAAAGTGAAATAGGTCATTTTAAAGGAGCCGTTACTCCAGATGTTGATACGTTTAGAGATTCTTTAGATATTATTGAAGAAGATTTAAAAGAGCATAAAGAAGATAAAAACCTTTTAATGTATTGTACTGGAGGAATCCGTTGTGAAAAAGCTTCAGCTTATTACAAGCATAAAGGATTTAAAAATGTATTCCAACTTGAAGGAGGAATTATTGAATATACACGTCAGGTAAAGGAAGAAGGAATTGAGAATAAGTTTATTGGAAAGAACTTCGTATTTGATCATAGAAGAGCGGAACGAATTTCTGACGATGTAGTTTCTAATTGTCACCAATGTGGAAAACCTTGTGATACACATACGAATTGTGCAAATGAAGGTTGTCACCTATTATTTATTCAATGTGACGAATGTGCTGAGAAGATGGAAAATACTTGCTCAACTGAATGTCAAGAAATAATTCATTTACCTTATGAAGAACAAAAAGCTTTACGTAAAGGAAAACATGCGAGTAATAAGATTTTCAAAAAAGGAAGGTCTGAAAAGTTAAAATTTCAAAAAGGTAACACTTGTAATGCATAAATAAGAGCGCTCTTTCGAGCGCTTTTTTTAATTTTATAGTGTGGAACTGCAACCGCCATATCGCAAAATTATTCATGTTGATATGGATGCATTTTATGCATCTGTTGAACAACTTGATAATCCTGAACTAAGAGGGAAACCTGTTGCTGTTGGTGGAAGTGAAGTAAGAGGTGTGGTTTCTGCAGCAAGTTATGAAGCTAGAAAGTTTGGTGTTAAATCTGCTATGAGTGGAGTTTTGGCCAAAAAGAAATGTCCGCATTTAATATTTGTTAAACCTCGTTACGCTCGGTACAAGGAAATTTCTTCAAAAATTAGAGAAATATTCTACGATTATACAGATTTGGTAGAGCCTTTATCATTAGATGAAGCCTATTTAGATGTTACCGAAAATAAAAAGGGAAATCCGTCTGCAAGTTTAATCGCACAAGAAATTAGAGATCGAATTTGGGAGGAACTGGAATTAAGAGCTTCTGCGGGAATTTCTATTAATAAATTTATAGCTAAAGTAGCTTCTGATATCAATAAACCAAATGGACAGAAAACGATTAAACCAAATGAGGTTTTAGATTTTTTAGAGGAACTTCCTGTGGGTAAGTTTTATGGCGTTGGTAAAGTTACTGCTGCCAAAATGCACAATCATGGAATATTTAATGGTTTAGATTTAAAAAATCGATCACTCGAGGATTTGGTTTCACTTTTTGGTAAATCGGGTAAGCATTATTATAATATTGTTCGTGGAATTCATAATAGCGAAGTAAAACCAGATCGGGTAAGAAAATCGATTGCCGCAGAACGTACATTTAATGAGAACTTATCTTCAGAAATTTATATGCTAAAAAAACTGGAACTTATTGCTGAAGAATTGGAACGAAGAATGATGCATTCAAAAACGAAAGGTAAGACGGTAACTTTAAAAATAAAGTATAGCGATTTTACACAGCAAACTCGCAGTAAAACAGTTGGTAATTATTTACAAAAGAAAGAAGAGTTTTATCCGTTAATTAAAGATTTACTTATGCAAGATCATTTGAAAAATTCTGTTCGTCTTTTAGGAATTTCATTAAGTAATTTAGATACGGAAAAGAAAGATCCGATTTGGGTACAATTGCAATTTGATTTTTAAGCAAAAGGAAAACGTAAAGAAACTTTAGTTCCAGCAGGAGAACCATCTTCATTAGTAAGATCATGATAAGTTAATGAGAATTCATCATCATAATCTTCAGAAAATGTTTTTAATCGCTCTTTGGTTAAATCGATTCCAACAGATTTTCTTTTTAACGATTTACCTTCTTTAATTTTTGCTGCTGCATTTCTACCAATTCCGTTATCAATAATATTAACTTCAACAACAGTATCGGATACTTTATTGGCAGTAAGCTTTATTTGTTTATCGCTTTTTTTCGAAGAAAGTCCATGCCATAAGGCATTCTCTAAAAAGGGTTGAAGAATTAATGGCGGAACTTTAATAGTGTCCGTATTCATATCAGGATTAATATCTACCTGATAATTGATTTCATTGGAAAAACGAATATTTTCAATACTCATATATAAATCCATAGTAGCTAGTTCTTCTTTTAAACTAACCTCTTTGATTTTTGATACATCAAGAATATTACGAATTAACTTTGAGAATTTATTCAAGTAATAAACAGCTTGCTTCTGCTCGTTGTTAATAATGTATAATTTGATCGAGTTTAATGCATTAAAAATGAAATGAGGATTCATTTGAGTTTGTAATGCTTGTTGCTCTAAGAGTAATATTTTACGATCATTGTTTAATAAACGCTGACGATAAATAGAATATAAAGCTATACTTAACAACGCAATTGTAATAAGGGTAATGATTAAAATATTTCTGTTTCTATAAAATTGTAGAGACTCTATTTCCGATTGTGTTTCTAAATACGCGATTTCATTAATCTTTGTTTGTAAATCGTGCTTAGAAATTAAGTTGTTAACGTATGAAATATTCTTCTGACCAAAAGTACTTTTTTCGATTTCAACTGCCTTTTTGAAATAATCAAATGCCATTGAATAATTTTCTTGCTTTTCATAAAGTTTAGCTAAAGATTCTGCACAAGAAATTTGACTTTTTCTAAATCTAAACTTACGAGACAATTCAAGACCTTCTTTTAACTTTACTTCAGCCTCAGTAAGTTGATCATTATGAAGTAAAGCTGCTCCATAATTTCCTAAAGTTCGTGCTAAATAATAGTTATTGTTGTACTTCTTAGCTAATGGATAGATCTCTTCAATAAACTTCAAAGCCATTTTACTATTACCTTTTTTTCGATAAACACTACTCAAATTATTGTAGCAAATAACTTTTCCTCTGGTAGACTTTAGTTCTTCGTTTACCTTTAAAGATTCTTTATAATTTTTAATAGCGTCATCAAAAAGTAATAAGTTTTCTTGAGCGAAACCTATATTTTCATAGTTGATAGCAACTCCAATTTTGTTATCTAAGTTTTTTGAGATTTCAAGAGACTTTTCAAATTCGTTTAATGCTAAATTATATTGTTGTAGAGAAAGGTAAATGTTACCAATACTATTTATTGAGATACTAATATTCTTTGTATTCCTTTCTGTTTGATTTTTATTTCTTTTGGAAATTGTAAGTGCGGCTTGATGACAGTCTAGAGCATTTCTAACATCATCATATCTTCTATGACAAGCACCTAATAAGTTTAATGTAAACGCTTCGATTTCAATTTGCCCAGATTTTTTGGCTAAATCTAGAGCCTCTTTATGATATTTAACAGATTCGTTATATTTTGATTCTTTACGTAAAATTCTACCAAGATTATTTTTAGCAGATATTTGACCAATCAAATAGTTGTTTTTTAGGCTAAGCTCAAATAATTGGAGATTTTGGTTTTTGGTAAAAAATTCGTTGTTATTGCTAGAACTGTATAAAAGTGAATCAAGTTGAAAATAGTCTTTCGATTTTTCCTTTACCAATTCTCGAATAGATTGAATTCGAGCGCTATCTTTCTCTTTACCTTGCGAAAAGATTAAGAAAGGAAGTAGGAGGAGAAAAAATAAAAAACTTTTTTTACTCATTTTAAAATTTATCGAGGAACTCTGTTTTCTTCTGTCTAGAAACAGGAATTTTGTGGTTCATTTCCAAGATTACATATCCGTCAGTTTTGTAGTATTCTTTTACTTTATCTAGGTTGATGATGTAGGAATTATGAATTCTAAAAAACATATCTTCTGGAAGTAAACCATTAACTTCTTTTAGTTTTTTGGTTACTACTATTTTTTTTGCTTCAATGGTGTGAATTGAACTGTAGTTTCCATCTGATTCAACGCACACTATTTCTTCTGGTTTTAAAAAGATAAGCTTACCATCTGCATTAATAATAATTTTCTTTTTTGATAAGCGTTGGTTGAAATTAAAAAGTATTTTTTCAAACTTTTCGTCGGTATCAACTTGAGCTATTCTTTGTGTAAACTTTGTAATCTTTTTTAAGCATTGTTCTAAATCATCGGTATCAACCGGTTTAAGGAGATAATCAATGGCTTCTTTCTTTAAAGCTTCAATGGCATACTCGTTATATGCAGTAGTAATCACAATAGCGAAATCTTTTCTTGGTAGTTTTTCTATAAATTGAAATCCATCCATAGTTGGCATTTCAATATCTAAGAAAAGACAGTCAATACTATTATTATCAATAAATTCTAAAGCTTTTTCGGGGTTCGAAAAAGTATTTACAATTTCTACTTCATCATTGAAATTAGAAAGCTCCCAAGACAGGCTTTTTATAGCCTTGTCTTCATCGTCAACAATTATCGCCTTAAGCATATTTACAACAAATATATATTTTACGCAATTTATACAAAAAAAACGACCATTCATACATTTTTGTCGTTTTTTTATATTTTTTTTGAGCGTACTGGCAATAAAATAACAGAATTAGTGAGAAATCTATAAAAAAAGGCTTGCGCAATGCAAGCCTGTATTTTTTATTTGTTAGGAAAATCTGCTTTCCTTTTTTCTAAAAATGCGGTAGTACCTTCTTTAAAATCTTCAGTTCCAAAACAAGCTCCGAACTGTTGTACTTCAGATTGATAACCGTTAATTCCGTCTTTAAATCCGTCGTTAACAGCTTTAATTGCTTTACCAATGGCTACGGAAGAATTCTTAGTGATTTTGCTCGCTAATTTTTCTCCTAATCCTTGTAACTCATCTTGAGGAACAACGTAGTTCACTAATCCATAACTTTTAGCTTCATCTGCAGAAATCATTCCAGCAGTCATAATTAACTCCATAGCTTTTCCTTTTCCTATTAGTTGAGGAAGTCTTTGAGTTCCACCATAACCAGGAATTACACCTAATGAAGTTTCAGGTAATCCCATTTTTGCATTATCTGAGGCAATTCTAAAATGACAAGACATTGCTAATTCTAAACCACCACCTAATGCAAAACCGTTAACCATTGCAATAACTGGAGTTGATAAATTTTCTACAAAATCGAATAATAATTCTTGCCCTTTTGCAGCTAATTTCCCTCCTTCCTCAACAGAAAAATGAGCAAACTCAGAAATATCTGCACCAGCAACAAAAGCTTTTTCTCCGCTACCAGTTAACAAAATAACTTTTACGTCTTTATTTTCTTCAAGACTTTTAAAAGCTTCATGTAATTCTTCAATTGTACTTTTATTAAGAGCATTAAGCTTCTTAGGTCTATTAATTGTAACTTTAGCTAAATTATCTTCTACTGCTACAAGTATGTTTTCAAAGGTCATAAGTTAAGTTTTGGGTAAAGTTACAGTAAATACTGTTCCTATACCATAAGTTGATGAAAAAGTTATTGTTCCATTATAGGCTTCTATAATGTTTTTAATCATAGGTAATCCAAGTCCCATTCCACTAGTTTTAGTTGTGAATTTTGGTTCAAAGATTAACTCTTTATTTTCTTCAGAAATTCCTTTTCCATTATCAGATACTTTAATCACAACATGATTATCTTTTGAAGTTACTTTTACTTCTATTTTCGGATTTGCTTCGTCTGGTTTCATGGCTTGAGTTGCATTTTTAACCAAGTTTGTCATAATCCTTATCAGTTGTGTTTTATCTAAATGTGCATACAATTCCTGTTCTTCAGGAATATAATGAATGAAGTCTTCATTAAAAATATCTAATGCATGTTTCACAACATCAATAACATCAATGTTTTCTTTTCGTTGAGTCGGCATTTTAGCAAAGTCTGAAAAGGCTGATGCAATAGAACTCATCACGTCTATTTGCTGAATTAAAGTTTCACTATACTCTGCTATTTTTTCTCTAATATTTTCATCTGTAGGATCGAACTTTCTTAAGAAACTTTGAACCGTAAGTCGCATTGGAGTCAGTGGATTCTTAATTTCATGAGCCACTTGTTTTGCCATTTCTCGCCAAGCTTGTTCACGCTCACTTTGCGCAAGTTTAACTGCACTATCTTCCAATTGATCAATCATATTGTTATACGCATCAACCAGAGAATTAATTTCAGAGCTAGCCACATTCAAGGTGATTTTCTCGTTTTGCTTGTTTAAACGAGTTTCCTTGATTTTATTAGAAATAGTTTGAATCGAACGCGTAATATAACTTGACAAAAAATATGCAAGAGCAATTGCTGCAATGAACATTAAAATGTAAACCAGTAAAAGCCTACTCATAAACTCTCTTAACTCATCTTTTTGCTCTTCATTGTCTTGAACCATTTTAAGTTCAAGAATTCCAATTCTTTTATATCGAAGATCGTTGATGTACGAGTAGGATGACAAAAGAGAAATGTTTTGTTTGTCAATAGTTTTTAAAATTCTGTGATTAGAATTATTAGCAAGTTCGTTGATGATTTCATCTGAAAGTGGAACTTCTTTTACCTTCTCAAAATCATAAGGAATTGATGATTTTAAAGGATTTCCATTCATATCGTACATAGAAATGGTAAGCTTATGAATATCTGCTATTTCATAAATACGATCTTGAAAAATTTTCGATAAATTTTGAGTGTTTACAGGATACGTAGTTTTCCTTTTTAACTCAATATCAATATTGTGTGTTGTTGCGGTTTCTTTTCTTCCGAAACGGTGAATGTTGTAATCTTTGGTTTGTTCATCGTATTGATAAATGGTTACACTAGCAATTAAGATAGATGCTAAAAGCACCAATAAAATCATGGAAATAAATATCCGAATACGAAGCGAAATGTTGTTAAGATTGAACAATGATTATTTAAGTTTTTTAGATTTCATAATTAATATATCATCAAACTCTTTATCATCATCCCAATCGTAAATTACTTTACCAGTAAATCCTTCTTCAGTTGTTGTGATGGCATACCAAGCTTGTACTTGTTTTCCTAAATAGGCATAATCAACATATAAACTATCTCCTTTTGTTTTCCAGTTTCCTCCAGTTTCTCCGACTTTACTACCATCAGGCTGTTTAAACCAAGCAGTAAAAGTTCCATCATTTTTATATTCAGATTGTGCTCGTCCGGTATTAGGCTTGCTGAAATCGTCTTCAAAAACAAAGGAACTATCCGCTTTCTGATAAGTCGGATATTCTATTTTTATATAAGATGTTTCCCAAGTACCAACCATGTATGTGTTTAATGACTTTTCTTGAACTTCTTTTTGAGGAGTCTCAGATTCCTCACTTTTATTTTTTTCTTGTTTACAAGCAGCAAAAATTAGTCCAACAATTACAATTGCTGAAAAAAAGTGTGATTTTATCATCAGGTATTGACTTTTTGTTCTTTGGTGTGTAGTAATCTCGTAAGTTTTATAGATAGATCTAATAAAATAATTTTAGCATTACCATTTCTTTCGATATGATATTGAGCGTCGTTTAATTCCTTTTCAATGGAAAGTATATTTCCGCTATGAATAAAAGGAGCGAATTTCTCTAATTTAAAGTTAGACGTTTGTGGAGTTAAATAAACCAAATCAGGAGTACCGTAATTTAATAATAAGGCTTGTCTGAAAAAGTGTAAACAATATTGAATAAATTGTTTTTGGGTTTCTCTTCCGCTTTTAGCGATTGCTTCACTCCACTGAATTAAATCTTGAATAACAGCTGCATTTCCTTTTGCTTTAAATGCACTTCGAATCCAAGTAATGAACCATTCTTCGAAAACCAAGTCATTAGAATCATTATGCAATAAATGAAGAGCTTTGTTGTAGTTTCCTTCACTTTGTTGTGCAATTCTATTGGCTTCGTTAGCAGAAATTTCTTGAGTTCTTAAAAGTTCATTGACAATGTCGTTTTCACTTAAAGATGGAAAGTGTAATGCTTGACAACGAGATTTGATCGTATTTATAATTTTTCCTTCGTCTTCTGTAACTAAAAGAAATATAGTTTTTGACGGTGGTTCTTCTATCAGTTTAAGTAGTTTATTGGATGCAGCGATATTCATTTTTTCCGCCATCCAAATAATCATTACTTTAAAACCACCTTCGTATGATTTTAGAGAAAGTTTTTTGACAATATCTTCTGCTTCATCAACACCAATCTGTCCTTGTTTATTTTCAACACCAATACTTTTTAACCAGTCGAATAAACTTCCATAAGGAGAATCAAAAATAAAGTTCCTCCATTCCTCCAAAAAAAGGTTGCTTGTTGGGTGTTTTTTTACTGAATCTGTAGTAGTAACTGGAAAAGCAAAATGTAAATCAGGATGCTGTAGTTTACTGCATTTAAGAGCGCAAGCTTCTGGGTTGTTAGAAGAGCTTGTTAACAACAGTTGAGCATAAGCAACTGCAGCAGCTAAAGTACCTGAACCTTCTTTACCTACAAATAACTGAGCATGCGGAATTCTGCCGTTTTCAGCAGACGCCGATAAATGCTTTTTTATATGTTCTTGACCTATGATATTATCGAATGTCATAAGGCAAATATACTATTTATGTTAAGAGAGAAAAACCACTTCTTTAGAATGGTTCTAATTTAGTATCTTTGCATTTCGCAATACGTTCTGGATACACAGAATTTAGGCGATTAAAAATCATTTCTTTGAGTACTATTGCATCTTTAAAAATTGGAGAATCAGGAATTATTTCTGAGGATAACCAACATTCTATTCCTTTAAAATTATTAGAAATGGGTTGCTTACCTGGAGTTGAAGTTACATTGCTTCAAATAGCGCCTTTAAACGACCCAATGTACATATTGGTAAATGGCAGTCATTTAGCAATACGAAAAGAAATGGCTTCTAAAATTAAACTGATGAACCTAGAAATAAAAGATGGCGAAAGATAGTATTCAAATAGCACTGATTGGAAACCCTAATACAGGAAAAACATCTTTGTTTAATAGGTTAACAGGATTAAACCAAAAGGTTGGAAATTATCCTGGTATTACAGTTGATAAAAAGCAAGGATCTTGTAATTTAACATCTGAGGTTAAAGCTGTAATTACAGATTTACCTGGAACCTACAGTATTAATCCTACTTCTTTAGATGAAAGTATTGTTTTAAAGGTTTTAAATAATTCTGAAGGGAAAAACTTTCTTGATGTAATTTTAGTGGTTGCTGATGTAGAGAATTTGAAACGTAACTTACTTTTATTTACACAAATTCAGGATTTAGGTATTCCTACTGTTTTAGCTATAAACATGGTTGATGAAATGGAGAAAAAAGGAATTTCCATAGACATTGGTCAGTTAGAGAAAGAGTTAGGAACTAAAGTAGTTTTAATTTCAGCAAAAAAGAATATTGGAGTCAGCGATTTAAAAACTGAATTGGCAAATTATTCGTCATTATCTCCAGTATCTAATTTTTCTACCGTAGCAAATAAAATTGATCCAGAATACTTCTCAGAACTACAAAAGGTAAATTCAAATTCATCATTATATCAGTTATGGTTATCTGTAACACAGAAATCATTCCTTGAAAATTCTAAAGACGATTTATCGAGCTTTTTAGACGATATTCCTAAACTAAAAAAATATCAGCAGAAAGAAACAATCTATAGATATCAAAGAATTAATGAAATTCTTAAAAAATCATACGTTTTAGATCGAACAAAAGCGAAAGATTTACGCAGTAGATTAGACAGAGTTTTCACACATAAGTTTTTTGGATACTTTATCTTTTTAGGAATTTTAGCTTTAGTTTTTCAATCTATTTTTGAATGGTCTTCTATTCCAATGGATTTTATTGATGGTTCATTCGGAAGTCTTTCGGAAATACTTAAAGGGAAATTACCAGAAGGTATGTTTACTGATCTCTTAACTGATGGAGTAATTCCTGGTATTGGAGGTGTTGTAATTTTTATTCCACAGATTGCTATTTTATTTTTCTTAATCGCAATTATGGAAGAATCAGGATATATGAGTCGTGTTGTATTTTTAATGGATAAAATTATGCGACGATTTGGAATGAGTGGTAAAAGTATTATTCCATTAATTTCAGGAACTGCGTGTGCTATTCCAGCAGTTATGGCAACAAGAACTATTACCAGTTGGAAAGAAAGATTGATTACGATTTTAGTAACACCATTTACTACTTGTGCCGCAAGGTTACCAGTTTATGCGATTTTAATTGCGATTATTATTCCTGATCAAAAAGTTTTGGGCCTTTTTAATTTACAAGGATTAACATTATTGGGTTTATATGCATTAGGATTTACTGCTGCATTAGCTGCTGCTTTTGTTTTGCATAAAGTATTGAAAATAAAGAGTAAATCTTTATTCGTGATAGAGATGCCAGATTATAAACTTCCATCGATGAAAAATGTATTATTGTCTGTTGTAGAAAAAACGAAGAGTTTTGTTTTTGATGCGGGTAAAATTATTCTTTCAATCTCAATAATTTTATGGTTTTTAGCAACTCACGGTCCATCTTCATATTACGAAGTTGAAGAAAAAGTAAAAACTGAATTAGCTTCTCAAAATTTATCAGAGCAAGAGTTAGAACAACGAATTGCTTCAGTAAAAATGGAGAAATCTTTTATTGGAATTGCGGGTAAAACTATTGAGCCAGTTGTAAAACCAATGGGTTACGATTGGAAACTAGGAATTGGTTTAATTGCATCATTTGCTGCACGTGAAGTATTTGTAGGAACATTGGCGACTATTTATAGTATCGAAGGTGTAGAAGATGAAGGAACCATTAAGGAAAGAATGGAAGCCGAGGTAAATCCTGAAACTGGTGGAAAACGATTTGATTTCGCAACAGGAATGTCCTTATTAATTTTTTATGTTTTTGCAATGCAATGTATGGCAACATTAGCCATTGTAAAACGAGAAACAAAAAGCTGGAAATGGCCGATTATTCAGTTAGTAGCGATGGGAGTAATTGCTTATTCATCGGCAACATTAGTCTATCAATTTTTATCATAATATGGTACAGCAAATCATAACTTATACAATAGTAGCTTTAGCAGTTTTATTTTTGGCTAAAAAGTTTTTTTTCAAGCCAAAAAGTAAAAATGGCTGTGATACCAATTGTGGTTGTAGTTAAAATTTACTTTTTTCATAAAAGTGTATTTTTACGATATGAAAAAGATTTTATTTTGTTCAGGTTTTGTTATGGTTATTTGTTTTTTCCTTTGGACCAAACTTATAATTACTTCAATTCTTCTAATCATAATTATTGAAAGTTTTACTACATGTTATTCGGTAACAAAACTTGAACAATTAGTTTCAAAGGATATATATAAAATTCTGAAATTAAGTTACTTTTTTATACTTCCTATCGTTATATCGATTTTCATCAGAACTTTTTTTATTGATCTGTATTTTGTGCCTTCAAAGTCAATGGAACGTACTTTGTTTCCAGATGATTATGTTGTAGTAAATAAGTTTTCTTATGGAGTTAAATTACCTAAACATTTAAGAAATATACCCGTTGTGGGTAGTTTGTTTCAAGCTCCAAGTAATGAATTTGATCTATATCACAGCTTAAAAGGATTGGAAGAATTCAAAAGAGAAGATATTGTTGTTTTTAAAGCAGTTGATGACTCAGATAAATTTTTTATTAAAAGAATTATTGGAATGCCAAGTGATACATTAGAAATCCAAAATGGTATAGTTATAATAAATAATAAAGAATTACCAAATAGAGACAGTTTTTCATTTGATTATATTGGTAACGAAGTTAAAAATGTAACAATAATTAAAAACTTTTCAGAGAAAGAGTTTAGAGAATCTTCTTTAAAAGATAAATCAATTTTTATAAAGAATATAAGAAAAGAGCCAGATTTTAGTTATTTCCTTTTCCCTAGAAATAAACAAGAAATTTGGTCAATTGATAATTACGGAAGTTTGATAGTTCCCCATAAAGGATTTAAAATTGAATTAACAAAAGAAAACAAAGAAATTTATGAATCTATAATTTCAAAATTTGAAAATATAGATCTAGAAAGTTACCCACAAGAGTTTTATACGTTTACGAAAGATTATTATTTCATGCTTGGAGATAATAGACATGATTCTATTGATTCTCGTAGTTATGGTTTTGTTCCAGAAGATTATATACAGGGAAAAATGATAAGAGTATTTTAATTATTTAAACATCTTTTTTGTTTTAAAGTAAAAAGAGGCAGGTAAATTAAAATTCCTATCATAGAAAAAAATAATCCTCCAATTGTACCAGCTCCTAAGGCAAACCAAAACACTTCATTTTGTCCGTCTTTTACAAAAGGGATAAACCCTAAAATTGTTGAAATAATAGTTAGAGTGATTGGGAAGATTTTTTGCCTGAATGCTTCAAGGTATAAATGAATATAGTTTTGATTGGAGTATTCTTTTTTTAATTTATTAAAACCGTTAATAATGAAGATAGATGCATTTACGGTGATTCCACTTAATAAAACAAAACTAGCCAATCCGCCTTGGTCAAAATTGAAACTAAATAAGTAAAAGGTTAAGAACACTCCAATAAAAGAAATAGGAATAACACTTAAAATAATAAAAGGTTGTTTTAAACTTTCAAATAATATAGCGCAGATAAAGTAGATAATAATAAAAACCAGAAGAAGTAAATAGAAATAATTATTGTTTTTATCACCGTTTAAAAACCATTTTCTTTGAGAATTTTCAAAACGATAGCCCAAAGGTAATTTTTCTCTTAACTCATCTAGTTTTTTATTTAAAAACTTTGAGCCAAATTTATAAGAACCAGTATATTGAAATTGGATTAAACGAATATATTCTTGATTTTCTTTATAAATATTTTCTTCTTCTCTTTCCTTTTTTATTTTGGCAATATTTTTTAAAACAATAGGTTTATTTAAGCTGTCTAATGGAGCATTTGTAATCTTCCAAAGATCAAACTGTTTTGATTCAGAAGATTCTAAACGCACCGGTGTATATGTTCCATCTACATTCAATGAAACATCTGAATTTTTTGAAAGTGTTAATGTTTGTAATTCTTTAAAAATTCTTGAAGGGTTACTATTACGAAGTGTGAGTTGTTCTTTGTCTAAACTAAATCGATATTCATATGAAGGCTTTCTTGACCAGTAAGAATTTTCTTTTATGAGTACTTTTTGAATTCTTGGATGAGTTTCTAACGCAACCTTCAAAGTATCAGCCCAACTATTTAAAATATCGTAATTATAACCTTTTGCTTCAACCGTAAAATTAATAGGCTCATTACTGCCGCTTCCATTACTAAATCCATTACCAACTCCTGAAATATTCCAATCAATTCCTCCTAAATCTAACGCTTTTCTCACTAATCTAGCTTTTAGCATAAAAGGGAAAGCACCTTTTTCATATGCTTCTTTAAAGGTAATTTCAATTCTCGCATAATCTCCACTATAAACAGTGCTCGTATACTGTTTTATTTCAGGAAACTGTTGTAAATAGTTTTCAATTACCAAAAAAGCCTCGTTCATTTGATGAACAGTAGCTCCTTTTTCCATTGAAGCACCTACATATAACTTAGTCTCTTTATTACGATTATAATAAGCGTTTTCAAATACATAATAATTAAATAATCGAAAACTACCACCTAAATATTTGTCAATATATGGCCTTACATTTTCTCTATACCATTCATTACCTAGGGTTGAGTTATAGGATTTTTCAAGAAAGGTATTATTGTTTTCAAATTTTTGAGGTAACATAAAAAAAGGAACACCAAAGAGCAAAATAACTCCTAGTATTGCTAACTTTTTAAATCGTAATAATATTATAAGGATACGATTGTAAAATGTGTAAAAATTTTGTTGAATTTGTAATAATGGTCTTTTAACTTCTTTGTTTTTTAATGGGATTTTATCTAATAATGCTGTAATTAAAAACAACGCCACAAATAATGAAACACTTAAATTGATGATTATGACTAAAGCGAAATCAATCAAATTTAATTTGTACTTATCGTCTAAAAAATAGATAATTGACAAGGCTCCTACTGTTGTTAAAGTTGATGCTAAAATTGGAGTAAATATTTTAGTATTTCCTTGCTTTTTAATATGATCAATCATAACAATACTATTGTCAACAATTAATCCTAAAGAAATAGTAATTCCTGCTAATGAGTATAATTGAATTTCTACTTTAAAAATAAAATAAAGTAAAAAAGCTATTCCTAAATTAAAGAGTAAACTTAATATAGTAACCAGAAAATACCTAAAACTGGCACTTACTACAAGAATAAACAATAATAAAATTGCAACTGTATAAGCAGACCTTTGATAAATTTTATCTAATTCTTTAGCTAAATATTCAGTTGCGTTATATGATTGTATAATCGAAAAATTATTAGGGAGCTTAGGTTGAATTTCTTGAATGTTTTCGGCTATTTGTTTAGCCAAAACAAGTGTATTGGCATTTTTTGTAGCATAAATCGATAATGTAATTGAGTTTTTACCATTTATTCTAAAATAACTTTGTGTTTCTTGTTCTAATTCCCTGACAGAAGAAATATCATTTAAATAAACAAGACGGTTTTCTACTTTTTTAACAGGAATGTGCCAATCTATTTTGTTTTTAGAATTAATTGCTAACGTAATATATTGATCATTATAAAATGTGTCCCCTAAACTTTCCTTAGAAAACTGTTTTTGTAAGGCCGAAACAATATCATCTTTGTTTATTTTTAATTGTTTTAACAGATCAGCGTTATAGGTAACCACAAACTCTTTTGGTTGAGCTCCAAACACTTTAGTTTTATCAATACCATCTATAGCTCCAATAATAGGTTCTATCTGATTTTTTACAATTTCCTGAATAATAAAAGGAGATTCATTCCCATTTATACTATAGCTTAAAAAAGCACGTTGATGTTCATCATCATTAGGTTTATTTACAGTTAAAGTAGGGTAACTAACACGTTCTGGTAACTTTTTATATAGTTGACGAATGATAGTTGCTATTTCAAATCGTACATGATCAATGTTAGTATATTTGTCAAATTCTAAAGAGATACTTCCTCTTCCTTTTGACGATTTAGAGGAAAGCTTTATGAGACCTTTTACAGTACTAAAACCACCTTCTAAAATACTGGTAACTTCTCTTTCTAAAGCATATGGTGATGCATTATTCCAATTGTAGTTTATCGATATAGAAGGTAATGAAGCACTAGGGTTTAATCGTACCGATAATTTTGGGATTACAAAGAAACCTAAAAGACTTAACGTTAAAGCAATAATAAGTGTTTTAAAAGCAGATATTGAATACTGATTTTTGATAGCAAACTGTTTGTTGTTTTCAAACTTAAGAACTATTTCTTAAAATGTATATTTTCTTTTTTGATTTATTAAAAAATAACAATATTTAGTCTTCTAGCTATATTTGCAAACAAAAAGTCAATGTTTAAAAAATCCTTTCTATTAATAATTTTAACAATAGCTGCTTGTGGAAAAGAGAATAAAACTTCTCAGGAAGAAGAAATTCAGTTGAAAGTGGTTAGCAAAGGAACTTCGGTCGAAGTTGTAAAAGTTTCAGATTCAGTTTTCAATAAACAACTTTGGGTTAATGGGAAAATTGAGGCTGTTAAAAAAGCAGAACTACGTTTTCAAGCATCCAATCAATTGTCTTCCGTAAAGGTTGCTAATGGAGATTATGTAAAGCAACATCAAATCATTGGAGTTTTAGAAAATAGTTTACTAAAAAACAATATGCAAAAAGCCACAATCGAACTTCAAAAAGCACAGAATAAACTTGCAGCAGAAAAAATTAATTACGGCAAACAGAACATTACTCCGAGTATTTTAAAAAACTTAGAAATTAAAAGTGGAGTTATTGAGGCGAGGAATAATTTAGAAAGAGCTAAAATTGAGTATGATCAAACTTTTTTAAAAGCTCCGTTTTCAGCAATAGTGGCGAATATTGAAAAAAGAGAAGGAGATTATATCGGAACGGCTGATGCTTTTTGTACAGTGATTAATCCTAATGCATTAGAAGTTTCGTTTGCAGTACTAGAAAACGAGTATCAATTTATAGCTAAAAATCAAGAGGTTGAAGTCCGAGGTTACAACGCTAAACAAAAATCGTTTAAAGGAAGGATTACGGAAGTAAACCCGTTAGTTGATGAAAACGGATTAATAAAAGTTACAGCTACGATTATAGATAAAAATACAGGGTTATTAGATGGAATGAACGTAAAGATTTTAATTAATCATCCTTTGCACAATGTGGTGATTATACCCAAATCAGCATTGGTACTAAGGTCAAATAGAGAGGTAGTTTTTACTATAGAAAATAACTTAGCCAAATGGAATTATGTTGAAATAGCCGGAGAAAATAGTGATAGTTATGCTGTTAAAAAAGGCTTAAAAGGTACCGACACTGTTATTATTTCTGGTAACCTTAACTTAGCACATAATACAAAAGTTATAGCTGAATAACAGAACTTTAAAAAAAAGATATATCTTTGTGGCACGGGGGAAAAGAATTTAAAAAAAATTGCGTGCCTTTTTCTTTATAATTTAATGGATAATTTGTTAATCGTGTGTATGCACGCTATGCACATATTTTAATTTTTTATAAAATGAAAAAAATAATTTTCAGTTTAGTAATGTTAGTTGGCTTTACATTAAGTACTATGACAATTCAATCTTCTTTTGCACAAGATGCTTTTGACCATGCAGAAAATGAAGTTGGTGGTGGAGGTAGCTCTTCGGTAAAGTGTTATTGTGCAGATAAAATAATTAATCAGGGAGGTGTAATTACTAATATTAAGATTTGTAAGGCAGGAAATTCAGGTATTTTATGTGCTCAATCTACACCAAATGGTAATGTACAGTGTTGGAAGTATGATCAAAATTGTCAACGATAATAAATTAATTATTAAGAATTTTAAGTATAATGGGGTTTACCGTTATACTTTTTTTATATTATGAGAATTGTTTTTGTTTTTTTGTGCTTGATTATTATTGTTTCATGCAGTAAAGCTAAAAGTGATAAAGATTTTTTTAATGGAAAAAATTTTAGTCAAAAGAGAATTATCATTGATTCTATTAAAATAGACACTTTAGATTTTGAAGTTGTTGAATCATCTTTTGATGGATTTCTAAAAATCGATAATAACAATATTAATTTTATAGATAGTCGTTTTGGATGGTTTTTTACATTTGATAAATATGGACATTTAATTTCTAAAAATTTAGGACAAGGAGCAGGACCTAAAGAGATAAATACAGGTTTTATTGATGCTTACATTAAATTATCCAACGGAAAACATGTCTTTATTGGTTCAGGATATGATGTACACATACATAATGAAGATTTTGAAAGGGAGAAAATCCTTATCATGCAATGGGATTTAAAGAATGAAAGTTATGAAATCAACCCTCAAAACCTTAATCCAGAGATGCACAGGCTATACTCGCCAGATTATAGTAATTTTAATTTACAGCAAATTTCTGATAATGAAATTTATTTTCCGATTTTAGCTCAACACCGCTTTTTTAATAAATTCAATTCACATCGTTATTTTGAAGAAAGTAGAATTTTAGCTAAGTTGAATTTAGATAGTAAAAAGATCGAATCTTTGGAAGGAAGAAAATCGAGGGAGTATTTAAGGTATTCTTTTTTAAGTAATTACGATTTTTTTGATTATCAGCATAGTTTAAAGAGTAATAAAACTTTTATTACTTATGAGGTAGATTCGTTGATTTATGTTTATGATAAAAGTTTTAATAACATATATTCTTTTGGTAATTCTGGCAAGCATATTGGCAATACGGATTTTTTTGAATATAAGGGAGGTTTAAATAACGAAAAAGAATTTAGGGAAGCCTATACATTTGAGAAATCTAAAACAGGATTTTACAAAAATCTGATTTATTTTGAAGATGAGGACATTTTAATTAGAACTTATTTTATAGGGAATTCTAGAACTCAGGATGGTATGCAAGTGTATATAAAGAACGAGTTAATTGCAGATGTAAGGGTGCCAAAAGCTTTCAAAGTTATAGGGAAAATTGGTGATTATTTTTATTCTGATATAGTTATTAATGAAGAGGATAATTATTTTAAATGTTATAAGTTTAAATTAGAGGATGTTAAGTAAAAAAGTGTTTTATATTTTCTTTTGTTTATTTGCTTTATTGTTCAGTTGTAATGATCCCAAAAAGCAAAATAATGTGAGTGTAGCTAAACCAACTCAAAAAGAAATAACTAAGTATGCTGATTTAGTTTTTGATACAAAACTTATTAAGTTTGACTCGGTGAAAAAAGGAAAAATGGTTTCTGCTAAGTATGTTTTTTCAAACCCTAGTGCAGATACTTTGAAGTTAGATTATGTAAATCCTGAGTGTATTTGTACAAGTTATGAGGTTTCTTCTCATGTAATTCCTCCAAATGATAAAGGAGAAATTACTTTAAATTTGGATACTACACACAAAATAGGAGAAACTAAAATTAACGCAGTTGTAAAAGCAAATACAAAAACTAAGTTCTATAAAATAATACTAAAAGTAAACGTTATAGATTAGCCTATATCAAATATTTTTTAGTTAAAAATTGATTCTTTGGTAAAGTTTCTTATAAACAGACCAATAGCAGTATTCATGACAACCCTAGCATTTTTGTTGCTGGGTGTTGTTGCTTCTAATCGCATTGCAACTTCATTAATGCCAGATATTGCTATCCCTGAAATTACGGTTCAGGTGAGCTATCCTAACAATACTGCTAGAGAATTAGAAACAAACGTTATTCGTGCATTACGAAATCAATTACTACAAGTAAGTAATTTAAAAGATATTTCTTCAGAAACTAGAGATGGTTTTGCCACTTTAAAGCTACAATTTGAATATGGTACAAACACAAATTTGGCATTCGTTGAAACCAATGAAAAAGTAGATGCTTCCTTAAATTCTCTACCAAGAAACTTAGATCGTCCTAAAGTCATAAAAGCTTCTGTAACCGATATTCCAATTGTAAATTTAGCGGTTACTTTAAAAGAAGAAGTTACATCTGAAAACTTTTTAGAATTAAGCGACTTTACAGAAACTGTTTTAAAAAAACGAGTTGAGCAATTACCTGATATTGCTTTAGCTGATATTTCAGGAATTACCAAACCAGAAATTGTAGTAATTCCGGATGGGCAAAAACTCCAGAACCTTAAAATTAGCAGTAATGAATTAATAAATGTTATCAAACAAAACAATTTTGAGTTTGGTAATTTATTGGTTCAAAATGGAATTTATCAATATAATTTTAAGTTCAATAATCCTTTAAAAACGAAAAAGGATGTAGAAAATATTGATATTAAAATTGAAGAAAAACTTTTCAAGTTAAAGGATCTAGCACAAGTTAAATTACAACCAGTTAAAGATAGAGGTTTAGTATATGTTAATGGAAAAAGATCAATAGTTTTAGCTATTATAAAACAAGCAGACGCAAGAGTTTACGAGTTAAAAGAAGCGCTAGAAAAAGTAACTGAATCTTTTAAAACAGATTATCCCAACCTTGAATTTACGACTAACCAGGATCAAACCAAATTATTAAAGCTTTCTATCGATAATTTAAAGTCTAGTTTATGGATTGGTAGTTTTCTAGCAATTATCATTATGTTTTTCTTTTTGAAAGATCTAAAATCTCCTTTAATTATTGCAATTAGTATTCCTGTTTCTTTAGTTATCAGTATATTATTCATGTACCTTTTCGGATTATCTATCAACATTATTTCGTTATCAGGACTTATTCTTGGAGTGGGAATGATGATAGACAATGCGATTATTGTTATTGATAATATTACTCAAAAGCTAGAAGAAGGAAATGATTTACTTAATGCATGTGTAAAAGGAACAAATGAAATCATTACACCTTTAATAAGTTCGGTTTTAACAACTTGTTCTGTGTTTTTACCATTGTTATTTTTAAGTGGAATAACTGGAGCTTTATTTTATGATCAGGCGTTAGCAGTAGGTATTGGTTTGTTTTCGTCTTTATTAGTATCTGTTTTTTTGATTCCTGTAATTTACAGACAGTTAAAAAATAAAGAGTTTAGTATTGAAAAGAAATTACAGCTAAGTGTTAAGACACAAAATGTAGAAGAATGGTATGAAAAAGGATATTATTTTTTCTTTAAAAACAAAGGAATTGTATATGGTATAGCAATTTTATTCACAGGGTTAGCACTATTATTTTTTAATGTTATGCCCTATTCTCAGCTTCCAAAAATAAACCAAAACGAGGCCATTTTAACAATTGATTGGAATGAGAGTATTACTGTTCAAGAAAATCAAAAACGTATTCAGGCTATTTTAAAAGATAAATTAGCTATAGAAACTACTTTTTCACAGGTTGGTGAACAGCAATTTTTATTACAACAAGAAAATGCAAAAAGTTTCTCTGAAGGAGTTGTTTATATAAAAGTAAAAACAGTTGAAGATTTAAAACAGCTTAAGGAAAGTATACGTCAAAGTATGCAAAGTAATTTTACAAGTGCTACATACACGTTTGAAGATCCCAAAAACATTTTTCAATACTTATTTGGAAGTCAGAAGAATGGTTTAATAGCGCAAATTTCTTCTAAAAGTTCTTTGGAAGTTCCTGCTGAAAATAAATTACCAATAATAAAAAGCTATTTACAAGAATTTACAACTGATGAAATTCCATTAAAACAAACGGTATTTATCGAAATTTTGCACGAACAAGTATTATTATATAATGTTTCTTATGACGATTTATTAAATGAATTAAAATCTACCTTTAATCAGAATTTTATAGACAACTTGAAAACTTCTCAAAAGTTTATACCTATAATGCTCAATTATGATAACAAGGAATTTGAAACTATGATTTCTGATTTGTTTGTAAGAAATAAAAACAAAGAATTGATTGCAGTTCGTAATTTGATAAAAACATTTCCTTCAGAACAGTATAAAACAATCACTTCAAACAGAAGCGGCGAATATTTGGCTTTTAATGTAATTTCTAATGGACCTACTAATGAGGATATATATAAAATTCAAAATAAAATAAGAGCAAATCAAGATTTTAATGTTCGTTTCAGTGGAAGTTATTTCGATATAAAAGCTTTAGGAAATGAATTGTTAGTTGTTGTATTAGTTGCATTGTTGTTGTTATATTTAATTATGGCAGCTCAGTTTGAATCATTATGGCAGCCATTAATTATTTTATTAGAAATACCTATTGATATTGGAGGAGCACTATTGTTATTGTGGTTGTTTGGAGGAACTATAAATGTAATGGCAGCAATTGGAATTGTAGTCATGAGCGGAGTAATTATTAACGATAGTATTTTAAAACTGCATACAATTAATTTATTACGGAAAGAAGGAAAAATCATTAGTGAAGCAATTAAGTTAGGAGGAAAACTACGTTTAAAACCTATTTTAATGACCTCTTTTACTACAATTTTAGCTTTATTACCATTTCTTTTCATAGGAGGATTAGGAGCAAAACTGCAAAAACCTTTAGCGTTAACGGTAATTGGAGGTATGTTAATAGGAACATTCATTAGTTTATATTTTATTCCGTTGATGTATACTTTATTAAGTAAAAAAGAAGTCTCAAATAATGAATAATATATTTAAAAATTATCTACTTATTTTCTTTTGTTTAAATATTTCAAATGTAATAGCACAAAAAAGATGGTCTCTAGAAAATTGTATAAAATATGCAGAGACTCATAATGTTGATGTTATTAAGCAAAAAATTAGATCTGAGATATTAAATAGTGATATAAAAATAGCGAAAGGAAATTATCTGCCAGACCTTAATTTTGGCGCTTCACAAAATTTCTCTTTAGGAAATTCATTTAATGTTTCTACAGGAGTAGGACAAAGAGAAAGTAGTTCAAATAGTTTTAGTTTATCATCTAGTTTAAATGTTTTTAATGGTTTTTCCAATAGATATAGATTACAAAGCGCTAGGCTTACTAAAGAAAAATCTGAATCGAATATTGAGAAAATTAGATTAGACATTACTTTAAATATTATTAACAAGTATTTACAAGTGTTATTTAATAAAGAAATAGTGAAAGTTGCTGAACAACAACTGAAAATAAGTTCTGAGAACTATAATCGATTAAATAGTCTTTATAGTAATGCACTTGTAGGAAAAAGAGAATTATTAGAAATAGAGTCTACATTAGCTTCAGATAAAAGAGAGAAAATTATCGCAGAAAACAATGTTAGAAATAGCCTAATAGAACTTCAAGAGTTATTGGATGTTAAGCAAATACAAGGTTTTGATATAGATGAGGTAATTATAGAAAATGTATCTACTTTTGATTCTGAGATTTCTGATGAATTAATAGATAAAAACCCAGAGATAGTTTCATCAAAACTGGATATCGATATTAAAACTAAAGAACTCAAAATTGCTAAAACTGGATCATTTCCTAAACTTAGTTTGAGTTACTCATATAACAGTAATTATTTTCATATCATTGGTGAGGATGATGTGGTAGAAAATCAACAAACGGGAGAATTAATTCCTAATGGTTTTTGGACACAGTTAGAGAATAACAGAACCCACTTTATTGGAATCTCTGCTAGTTTTCCAATATTTAATAGATTCTTAAATCGTGAAAACGCAAAAAAAGCCGAAGAAGAAATCAAGATAGCGGAATTAGATTTATTGAATAATAAACAAGTTTTGAAAAATAAAATAAGGTTGGCAAAGAATGATGTAATCGCATCAAAAGCATCCTTGTCTTCTTCTGAAATAGCTTTACAAACACAAAAAGAAGCCTTTAATATTTTATCAGAGCAATATAGAAATGGGAATATAGGGAATTATGAGTTTTTGGAAGGTCGTAATAAGTTAATTCAAAATTCATCAGAATACATTAAAGCGAAGTATGAATATTACTTTAAATCAAAAGTTCTAATGTATTATTTTAAACAAAGAATATAAATAGAGATTAATAAGTGTCAGCTTAAGTTAGAAATAATAGACGTTTTAATAGAGAATAAACTATTTTTGATTCCGTTACGTTTATGAAAGTATGACCAAAAAAGTATTCTTTTTCTTTTTTTTTATTTCCCTATTGGGTTTCGGACAAAAGAAACTTAAAGAATTTAGGTCAAAGAAAATAAATGTTAAAAGCGACACTATTCAAATTGATTCGGTAAGTATTAATCCTACTTTTTTTAAGTTATTTTCAAAAGACGGAAAGGAAATTCCTAAAGAACAATATCAAGTAGACTTTGTAAAATCTAAACTAATCATAAAGTCAGATAGTTTTCCCGAAGTTACTATGGAATATTTGCGATATCCAGCCTTCTTAACTAAGAAATATTCCCCATTAGATAAAAGTTTAATCGTACCTAATTCTACAAATACTTCTGAAAAATTATACAGTTTAACAACGAATAAGAAAAAAGCAAAAAATGAGTTTTTCGATGGTTTAAAAACTTCAGGATTTATATCAAGAGGAATCACTTCAGGAAACAATCAGAATGCAGTTACCAATGCCACTTTAGATTTAACTATTGAAGGAAAATTGTCGAAAGATGTCTCGATAAGAGCTAATATTTTCGACACGAATTTTCCATTACAACAAGGAGGTTATTCTCAAAATATTACAGACTTCAATCGTGTTTTTGTTGAGTTGTATAATAAGAATTGGAAAGTAAAAGGAGGAGATGTTTCTCTTGCTAATAAGGATAGTTATTTTTTAAATTTCGATAAACAAGTTTCTGGATTACAAGTTGAGGCTGATATCAGTAAAAACTTTCGAGCTTCTGCATCTGGAGCTATAGTTCGCGGTCGTTTTACAGCTTTTAATTTTGTAGGAACAGAAGGAAATCAAGGTCCGTATAAAATTTTTGGTCCGAATAACGAATCAGCTATTGTAATTGTAGAAGGTAGTGATGCTGTTTTTGTGAACGGAACTCGCTTAAAACGTGGAGAAAACAAGGATTATATCATTGATTACAATTTAGCTGAGGTTCGTTTTAATACTAAATATCCAATTACAAATGATATGCGTATTCGAATAGAATTTCAATTTTCTGATCGAAATTATTCGCGTTTTATCACCTATGAAAAAGCACAGTACAAAGGAGAAAAGTTTTCTATTTCTGGATATTTCTACAATGAAAATGATGCTAAAAGTCAACCGATTCAGCAAAACTTAACTAACGAACAAAAACAAATTCTAGCTAATGCAGGAAACGATATTACACAAATGGTATCGCCAAGTGCTTTTATTGATGAATTTTCTCCGAATAGAATTCAGTACAGAAAAGTAGATATTGGTGGAGTTGAAACTTTTGAGGTTTCTAATGATGAAAATGAGGAATTATATACAGTTACCTTTACTAACGTTGGAAACAACAACGGAAGTTATGTAATTGATAGTACAATTGCCATTGGAACTATTTATCGATATGTAGGTCCGAATTTAGGGAGTTTTGAACCTTCTGTTCGATTAGTTGCACCAACCAGTTTACAAGTTGCTGTAGTAAATTCAAATTATAATCCATCAGAAAAAACCAACATTAGTGCAGAGTTAGCTTACAGTAATAATGATCAGAATTTGTTTTCTTCAATTGACGATGAAAAGAATCAACAAATTGCATCAAAACTAAACTGGAAACAAACCATTTTGGATGGAAGTTGGAAATTGAAAAGTACGATGGATTATGAGTTTGTTCAGCAGAATTTTAGAACAGTACAGCGTTTTAGAACCGTTGAATTTAATCGTGACTGGAACTTGAGATCTGCAGTTGGAAATCAGAATCAATTAGCAACTACGTTTAGATTAGAGAAAGAGAAAAACAATTTTGTTTCTTATGGTTTTAATCATTTGAATTTTTCGGAAAGTTTTAATGGTAATAAACATGAAATTCAATCAAGATTAAGTAACAAAAGCTCTGTTTTTAATTTAAAGGGAAGTATGTTACAAAATACATCTACCATTGAGAAAGATGAGTTTTTTAGATTGTATAGTAATTATGAAAAGCGATTTAAAAAAACGTGGATTGGTGGTTTGGTAAATTTTGAAACAAACGAAATACGAGATAGAAACACGAATACATTCAATACTTTAAGTCACCAATTTCAAGAGTATGAAGGATATTTTGGAATAGGAGATTCGACAAAAGTATTTGCAAAAGTAGGATTGAATTATAGAACAAATGATAGTATCAAAAGCAATTCATTTACAAGAATAAATAATAGAAATACAGTATATCTTGATAGTAGAATTATCCAGAACAAAACAACAAATTTGTCGGTTTATGCGAACTACAGATTTACCGATCAAAAGTTTACAGAAAATGAGCAGTCATTAAATTCGAGAATAGTTTATAACCAACGATTTTTTAAAAACGGATTAACCATTGGAACGGTTTACGAAACATCATCAGGAAATATTGCTAGACAAGATTTTATTTATGTGAAAACTGAGCCTGGACAAGGTTTTTACACTTGGATAGATTATAATAATGATGGAGTTCAACAATTTGAAGAATTCGAAATAGCACAGTTTCAAGATCAAGCAGAATATCTTAGAATTCCTTTACCAAACTTAACGTTTTTACCCACCCAAAGAGCATCTTGGAAGCAATCTATCACATTAAACCCAAGTCTTTGGAAATCGAAAAAAGGAGTTCGAAAATGGTTGTCTTATTTTTATAATCAAACCTACTTTTTAATTAATAATGAGCAAAGACGAGTTGGTGATAGTTTTAATTTGAATCCGTTTGATTTAAATGAAGATCAATTAGTTGGATTGCAATTCAATTTCAGAAATAGCTTCTATTTCAATAGAAATCTGCAAAATTATAGTTGGATTTATACGTTTGGTAAGTCGAGAAATAAACAACAATTCACAATTGGTAATCAAGAGAATAATACGATTACGCATCAACTTGACTTTACACATAAATTAGGGAAATTTTGGTTGTTTGAAGCCAAATCATCCTTCTCTGAAAATAAATTATCAACCGAAAACTTCGCAAATAGAAATTACAACTTAAGAAATAAAGAGTTTAATCCGAAGCTGACTTATTTATATAGTAAAGACCATAGGTTATCTGCATTTTATCATTTTAAGAACAAAGAAAACACCGTTGCTGGATTAGAAAACTTACGTCAGCAAAAATTAGGTTTAGAGTATTATTTTATTTCTAAGAAACAAAATCAAATTTCGGCTAACTTCAATATGTTTTTAAATAATTTCGAAGGAGATGCAAATTCTCCAGTTGGATATCAAATGCTAGAAGGATTGCAAGTTGGAAGGAATTTTACTTGGAATGCATTGGTGACGCAAAAGTTAAATTCGTTTTTAAATTTGAATTTGAACTACTTTGGCAGGAAAAGTGAAGAGTCTAAAACAATACATACAGGAATGGTTCAATTGAAAGCCATTTTTTAGATAAATGATGTATTTTTGTTTAACAAATTAAGAGTATAACAACCCAATATATTTCACACATGAAAAAGATTGTAGCAATTGTAGCCGTTTTAATGAGTTTCTTTACACAAGCACAACAAGAAGTAAGCGTAGATTTAGGAGATGCTTTAGTAATGAAAACACTAGAGGTAACGTATGAATATTATTTAGCAGAGCAATCATCTGTTGGTGTTTCTGCGTTATTCAATTTTGAAGGAAGAAGCTCTGATTTCAGATATAATGAGGATAGTATGATTACTCCATTTTTCAGACATTACTTTACTACTGCTCAAAATTGGAATTACTTCGGAGAGATTTTCTTTGGTGTTAATAACGGAGAAAAAGATAACGGAACCAAATATACTGATGGAGCATTAGGTGTTTCTGTTGGAACTAAATATGTTTCTAACGGTGGATTAATGGTTAGTGTTCTTGGAGGAATTGGTAGAAATATGTTTTCAGACAATTCTCCAGCAATTGTACCAAGAGTTGGTTTAAATATTGGTTACCGTTTCTAAGCTTCTTTTTTACTTAGTAAGCTTGTAATTCCAAAAGTTAGTAAAGCTGGTAAAACCCATCCTAATTGATCTTTAGAAAAAGGTATGATGTTTTGAATACCAACCAACGATTCTTTATTTACAAAGAATTGTAAAAAATCTGGTATGCTAAATATAAATGTAACTATTACAACTGCTTTAAATATTGTTGGTGTGGCTAACTTTTCAGGAAGAATATTTAGTAAGATTAATACGATGGTTATCGGGTAGATAAACATCAGAGCTGGTAATGCAATTACTATAATATCATGCACATCAAGTTGTCCCATTACAACACCTAGAATACAACCAATAACTGCAGTAATTGTATAAGCCTTTTTAGAATTATTAAATAAACCTTTGAAATAATCTGAAGTTCCTGTAATAATTCCAACAGCGGTTGTAAAACATGCTAAGGCAACTAAAACACTTAAGAATGTAGTTCCAATATTTCCTAAAGTTTGTGTGCTTAAACCCGTTAAAACTTCTGTTCGAGTAGCTTTTTCTGCAAAAGTACTACTGAAAATTGCACCGTTAAAAATCAATCCAGCATAAATTATCAATAAACCAAGTCCCGCAATTAATCCAGATTTAGTTATTAGTTCTTTCTTTTCTTGGAATGAAGTGTTTTTATTAAAATTCATAGAAATAACTAAAACTCCACCAATAACAACGGCTCCAATGGCATCAAAAGTTTGATAACCTTCTAATAATCCACTTACAAAAGGTGTGTCAAAAATAGTTGGAGTTGAAATTGTATTTGACGAGAAAATTCCAATGAATATTATAGATAAAAGTATCACTATAATTAAAGGAGTAAGAAACCTTCCAATTAAAGTTAAAATTTTACTTCTGTTCATAACAAACACAAGAACCAATGCAAAATAAATAGAGCTTGTTAGTAAAGAATCAGTTCCAAAATAAGGTTGAATTGCCATTTCATGTGTAACCGAAGCTGTTCTTGGTGCAGGTAAGGCCACCGAAATCGCATATACAATTAAGCAATATATCAAGCTAAATGTTGGTGACACTTTTTTACCAAAATCATACATCGTTCCTTGTAAGCGAGCATGTGCTAATATTCCTAAAATTGGAATAAAAACAGCAGTAATAAAAAAACCTAGAGTTACCCAATGCCAAGCATCTGCAGCATTTTTTCCTAAAAACGGAGGAAGAATTAAGTTTCCTGCTCCAAAAAACATAGAGAATAAGGCAAAGCCAGTAATTAGAATTTCTTTTTTAGGATTTTTCATTTACTATTGGTTTGATTTTAAAGAAGAGATAAAGTCGATTGTTTTTGTATTAAAAACAGTAGGTTGCTCTACATTAACAACGTGTCCACATTTTTCAATGATATATAAAGTAGAGTTCAGATGATTTTTTACCACTCGTTTGATAGAAGGCAGAAATAAATGATCTTCTGCTCCCATGATGTATAAGGTTGGTGTTTTAATTTCTTTTGCTCGGAAAAAACGTAATAAGGGATTTATCTCTGAAGTAAGTTTAAACCATTTTAAAAATTCTTTTTGGTATAACTTTTTTGCTTCGTTAATAAATAAAAGTCTAGATTTTTTATGATTCTTTTTGGGCATTATTATAAAAGCAAATAGTTTATACAATAACATGTAAGGTACTATTGATTTAAAGATATTCCCAAGTTTCATTAGTAATTGAGACCTGAAATTTAACTTTAAAATTGCTCCTCCTAAAACCATGCTTTTTACCAATTCAGGTTTTTGTTCCGCAAGATTTCGTATTAAAATTGAACCTAAAGAAATTCCTATAAAGTGAGATTTTTTAATCTTCACATGTTGTAATACTTCAATAATATCTTTAGTTACAACATCAAAGGTGTATTCATTTTTAAAAAGTTTACCTATAGATGGTTTACTTCTACCATGACCTCTTAAATCTAAAATAAGCACATTAAAGTGTTTTTTAAATTCTCGAACTTGCTTAAACCAAATGGTACTACTTCCTCCAGCGCCATGAATAAAAGTTACCCATTCTGAAGATGTTTTATGTACGTATGTGTTATGATATAACAACTCTTATTTTTTACGTTTTAAAGATGAAAGATACATATTTTTGCGGCATGGAAAATTGGATGGTATATAAAAATACTAGAGTAGCTTACTATTGTTATGGAGAAGGAACTAAAACCTTGGTCTTATTACATGGTTTTTTAGAGAATTCTTCAATGTGGAAAACGGTTGTTGATGAGTTTTCAAATGATGTTAAAATTATATGTATTGATCTTTTAGGTCATGGGAAGTCCGAATGTTTGGGTTATGTACATACTATGGAAGAAATTGCCCAATCTGTACAAGCAGTTCTTTTGAAAGAAAAAGTTAACGAAGCAGTTTTTGTAGGTCATTCTATGGGAGGATATGTTGCTTTAGCATTGGCAGAAAAATATCCAGAATTCATTGGGAAATTATGTTTGTTAAACTCTACCGCACAACCAGATTCTGAAGAGCGAAAAACTCTTAGAGACAGAGCTATTCAAATGGCAAAAACCAATTACGAAGCATTAGTTTCAATGTCCATTAGTAATTTGTTTTCATCGGAAACTTCAAGTGAATTTACGGCTGAAATTGCATATTGTAAAAAAGAAGCTTTAAAAACACCAGTTCAAGGATATATTGCTTGCGCCGAAGGAATGAAGATTCGTAAAAAAAGAGAGCATGTTTTACAATCAGATGCTTATGAAAGTTTACTGGTTACTGGAAAAAAAGATCCTGTATTGGTTTATGAAAATAGTATTGCAGAGGCGAATAGAACTCAAACTCCAATAGTAGAACTATCAAACGGGCATATGAGTCATATTGAAAACAAGAAAGAGTTATTAAATAGTTTAAGAGATTTCATTCACTCTTAATTTGATAAAAATTCATTTATATTTGAATGAAGCTAAAAAAATGAATGATTTAGATATAAGAGTTTTCGTTGGTATTCTTGCCACATTCATCACCTTACTTTTTGCGATGTTTATTTTTTCAGTTAAGGCTGAAAATAAATTGAGTAATCGGTTGTTTGGTGCTTTTTTAGTTATTAGCTCTATTGAGACAGCAGGTTTTTTTATCCATGATTTTGTTACCATGTCTCTTTCATTTTTCATGTTTAAAAACACAAGTTATTATTTACTTACACCTGTGTTTTATTTGTATGTATGTTCAGTTTGTTATTCTGATTTTAAATTAGAGAAGAAACATCTTTGGCATTTACTTCCTTTTATTATCGGGAATTTGGTAATGACTCCGAGGTTTTACTTAGGAACAAGGGAAGTTCAAGAAGGGTTATTAGCAAACTTAATTCATACAAGAGAGCTTATATTTATGCATATTTCAATGCATGTGCAATCTATTTATTACTATGTAATGAGTATCATAGTGTTGAGAAGAGCTAAAAATATCTTTTTTGAAAACCACTCAGATAATGTAGTGCAAACCTATAAATGGTTATATCAAATTGTGATTTTTTGGATTGCTATTTTTTCCATAGCGCTTGTCAAAAATATTTTTAAATATTCAGATGTACAGTCTACATATTTTACAAGTTCACAAGTAGTTTTAGTCTTTGCCATTTTACTCATTACCTGTTGGTATATTTTAAAAGCTTTAAACAATCCTGATTTATTTAAAGGAGTTGATTCTAAAACCAAGCTAACTAAAGAACTGTTAGAAGAAAGCGAAGACAAAAATGAGAATCAAAAAATAATTGAGAATTTAAAGGTGTTCATGAATGAGGAAAAACCGTTTTTAAATCCGTCTTTATCAATTCGTAATTTGGCACATCAGATGAAGATCTCTCCAAGAGAACTTTCTATTGCGATTAATCATAATTTGAATCAACATTTTTTTGATTTTGTAAATGAATATCGAATTGAAATGGCAATGAATTTATTAACGGATAAAAGCAAACCTAAACTTACCGTTTTAGAAATTTTATATGATGTAGGTTTTAATTCAAAATCATCGTTTAACACGGCGTTTAAAAAACATACACAATTAACTCCAACCCAATTTAGAAAACAACATATTTAAGCGTAAAATTGCAAAATGGATAATTCAGTTATAATTGGAATTTTAGGATTTATTTTTTCCTTGTTGCTACTTGTTTTCTCTGCGTTTTTACTAACGGTAAAAACAAATAATAAGATTGGAAACATTTTATTAGCTTCATTATTAATTGTCACAGCAATAGACTGCACAGCGTTTTTTAGTTATTATGTAGTTGATGTGAATCTAACATTAGATATACTGAGGATAAAACTTTCCGGATTAAAAGAACCATTATTATTCTTGTATGTGTTATCTGTTATTTATTCAAACTTTAAGCTGAAAAAGATCCATTTAGTTCATCTTATTCCATTTCTTATCAATACACTGATATTAATTCCAAATTTCTTTTTAGTTGATAGTAAAGCAAAGGCTGAGTTTTATAATGATTTCATGGGGAATCCAGAAATTGTTTTTTCAAACTATTTCGGAAGGTTGCTAACCATTACATATTTTGGAGCGAGCATTTATTATGTTTTACGGTACAGAAAGCTACTTCTTGAAAATCATACTAACGAGAATGATTTTAAAAACTACAAATGGTTAAAACAATATTTGATATTAACTTTTATTGCAATCTTAATTACACTTACTAAAGGAGTAATTAGAGACAGTGGTAGGTTTTCGATTGAAGTTGTAGAGGTTTGGAGAATTGTATTACTCCTCTATGGAATGTTCTTTGTTTTTTGGTTAATCTTTAAAGCTTTAAATACGCCAAAATTATTCAGAGGATTTGATGTGAGTTTAAAAACATCAAAAGAAATGGATAAAGGGGATTTGGACGAGAATCATAACGAACGAATTTCCGATTTAAAAAAATACATGGAAGAACATGAACCTTATTTAAATCCATCACTTACTATTAGAAATTTAGCAGATCAATTGAAAGTTCCGATGAGAGATTTATCTGTTTTAATTAATCAAGAGTTAAAGCTTCATTTCTTCGATTTTATAAATGAATATAGAATAGAAAAAGCAAAAAATATACTGTCAAATCCATCAAAAACTAAAGTAACCGTCTTGGAAATTTTGTACGAAGTTGGATTTAATTCAAAATCTTCATTTAATACAGCGTTTAAAAAACATACTGGAAAAACACCTACACAATTCAGAAAATCAGTTGTTTAACGTAAAGTCGAACGTTTTAAAAAAATAGTCGAACCAATTTCTTGAGAAGAAAAAGGTTCGACTTTGTGTTTTCGGTCGCACAAAATGTGAACATGCAACACTTTTGTGTCATCAAAACAAAAACACAGAAACATGAAACGTTTAACAGTAGTAACATTTTTATTTTTTTCATTCTTATCCTTTGGTCAAACTATAAAAGGAAAAGTAACAGATGCAGTTGGAGATATCGGTTTTGCAGATATCGTAATTCGAGATAATTCAAACACCATTATTACAGGAACAAATTCAGATGACAATGGGAACTTTGAAATTAAAGTAGCGAAAGGAACTTATAAAATTGTAGTATCATTTTTAGGATATACAGATTGGGAGAAACAAATAAAAGTTGACAAAAATTTAGATTTAGGAATCATAAAGCTTGAAGAAGACAGTCAAAGTTTAGAAGAGGTTGTCGTTCAATCGAAAAGAAGAGTAATTCAGCAAAAAGTAGATCGATTAGTATTTGATGTTGAAAAGAGTGTAGTATCTGAAGTTGGAAACGGAGCAGATATTTTAAAACTAGCTCCAAGAGTTCAAGTTCAAAATGGAGTAATAGAAATTTTAGGAAAAGGAGCTTCTAGAGTTTTAATTAACGGAAGATTATCGCCAATGGAAGGAGAAGAACTAGTTTCTTTTTTAGAAAGTCTAAACGGGAACGATATTAAAAGTATTGAAGTTATTACCAATCCACCTGCAAAATATGAAGCAGCAGGAGGAGGTTTAATCAACATCATTTTAAAGAAAGCGAAATTAAACTCTTGGCACAATACATCTAGTTTAGTGTACAATCAAAACAAGTTCAACTTTGCTACCTTGAGAAACAACTTTAGTTATAATAAAAATAAATTTTCTTTAGTGTCAAGTTTAAGTGCAACGAAAGGAAATTTAAATAACATTGAAGATTTAAAAATTAACTATCCGAATAGTTTTTGGGATATTGATATCGAATATAAAGATAGAAGAGATAGTTATTCTGGTAGACTTCAAATGGATTATAAAATTTCGGATAATGTAAACATTGGAGCTCAGTATTTAGGAAACTTAAATCAGCCAGGAGGAATCAGTTCTGTTGTTTCAAATGTATTTGACCTTTCTGGGAATTTAGATAGAGTTATCAAAAACACAGGAGAAAATACAGTAAATACTCGCAATCATAATGTGAATTTTTACGCAGAAACAAAACTAGATTCACTTGGAAGATCAATTTCTTTTAACGCAGATTATTTTACATATAAGTCAGATAATGATAGAGATTTTATAACGGAAGCTTTTGATAATTCTGGAAATTCAATGGGAATTACTTCAGGAGGTTTAAATATGACGGATCAGAAAATTGAAAATTTTAGCTCTAAAATAGATGTGAATTATCCAATAGATAAGGTTCAGTTGTCATTCGGTGCAAAAACTAGTAACACAAAAATAAATAGTGGAGTACAGTTTTTTAATACACTTTCAGGGTCTCCTGTTTTAGACACAACCAATTCTAATGACTTTATGTATCAAGAAAATAACATTGCTGGTTATGTATCAAGTAACTTCAATATTTCTGAAAAAACAAAGGTGAAATTAGGAGTTAGAGTTGAAAACACAAATACGTTAGGTGTTAGTGTACAGACAAATGAAAGCAACAGAAACAACTTTACTCAGGTTTTTCCAACAGCTTATATTTCGTATAAGAAAAACGATAATAATATCTTTAACTTCTCTTATGGTAGAAGAATTGAAAGACCTCGTTTCTCCGATCTAAATCCATTTAAAATTTTTATAAACGATAATAGTTTTAGTGAAGGAAATCCGTTTTTAAATCCTTCTTTTATGGATAGTTTTGAGTTTACTCATTCTTATAAAAGAAAATTGAATTCTAGTGTTTTCTTAAATGTAACTACAAATGGTTTTGGAGTAATTTTCACATCAGATCCTGTTGAGGAAACTCAAATTGTGACTAGAGATAATTATATCACTCAATACAATTATGGAATCTCAGAGAACTATAGTACAAGTCCTTTTTCTTGGTGGGAAAGTCAGAATAGTTTTAATGTAATCGGATATTATTCAAAATTTGAGAAGAATATTGGAGCAGCTCCAAGAAATGGGTTACAATTAAGAGTAGCAACAAATAACACATTTAGTGTTGGAGAGAAATCAAAATTAATTGTGAATTCATGGTATAGTTCACCTTTCAATGGAGGGTTATATAGCCTTGGAGGAATGTATAATTTGTCTATTGGATATCAACAAAGCTTTAAAAACAACTTTAAATTATCAGTTTTTGCTAATGATGTTTTTAATACAAGTGCAGTAAATAATTTAGAGTCTGTAGTTGATGGAGTAAGACAAGTTTACGGTCAAAATTATAGTACAAGAAACCTAGTTTTATCATTATCGTATAGTTTCGGAAACAATAAAATTAAAGTTAACAAGAGAAACTTTGGAAACGATGAAGAGCAAGGTAGAAGTAATTAGAACAGTTTTTGTTTTGATAAAATGCTATGTAGATCAAGTTTAGAAACTAAGATTCCTGTCAAAAGACAGGAATCTTTTTTTATTAGAAGGAATATTCAATTCCTAGAACCAGTCCAGAAATGGTTTCACTTCCCAGTTTGTAATTATGATATCCGGTATACAAAGCAGTGCGTTTAATATGGTATTTTACTTGAGATTTGAAAACATTAACGGTATTGTCGTTAATAAAACTTTGTTTCCATCCTAAATGGAAACTAATAGGTTTAACAGGATAAATATCTGTTCCTATATTATAAGATGCTCCCCAAGTATCAACTTCATTTCCCACGTAAGTTCCTCCAATTCCCCACCACATAGAAAATGTGTTTTCTCTAACTCGGTAATAATTCATGTTAATGGAAGTGATATTTAAAGATTCATCTGTAAATAACCCTTCTTCGTTAAAACTTAAATAATCTAACTCTACACCTATAAGAGGAATTGGTTTTACCACAGCATTTAATTCAATTCCGTTTACTCTATGGACAAAATAATTAGCATTTAACTTAACGTTTGTTCTTCGGTTTTTTTCATTTGGAATTCTTGTGAACTCTCCAGATTTCCCGTCAAAATATGGGTATGGTGTGATTTCCGTATATTTTCCTTCACCGATAACTACACCATAACTTACATATCCTAAAAAATCTAAAAAGATTGATTCAAATATAGATTCGAAAATAGCTCCGCCTATACTATCGTCGTCATCATCTTCATCTTTGTCTGAACTTGAACTTACAGAAGAATTTGATGAACTACTTAAGCTTCCTTTAGCTTTTCCTAAAGTGCTTTGCGAGAATAAAATGCACGGAACAAATAGTAGTAATAGTAGTTTTGATTTCATAGTAAATTTATTTTTCAAAATTTTATCAATTTTTGTACCACTAACTTTTATTCAGAAACTCAAAATTGTTAAAAAGTAGTTAATTCATTTTTTTGAGAATTTAAGATGTAATTCGTGGTATGCTTTTTGTCTAGCAAACCACATCAATTGAAAACATTACTACTTATGAAAAACACAAAATTACTATGCACTCTACTCTTATTATCTTGTATTACACTATTTTCTCAGAAGGATTCAAAAAAGGTTAAAAGTCAAATTTCTGTTGAGAAAAATATCTTTGGAGTACAAGCCGGATTATTTGGTGCTTGGGTTTATAATGAAACAAAACTTGCTGATAATGTAGCTTTACGTACTGAGTTAGGAATGGATTTAGCTTTATTTGGCGGAACTTACTATCCAAAAACTGGAGTTGTTTTCTATCCAACAGTTACCGTAGAACCAAGGTTTTATTACAATTTAAATCGAAGAAATAAATTAAATAAAAAGACAGAGTATAACTCTGGAAACTTTTTCAGTTTAAAAACCAGTTATGGTTCAGATGCTTTTGCAATATCTAATTACGATGTTGTAATTAATAATCATATGAAAGTAGTCCCTAAATATGGTATAAGAAGAAGTTTTGGAAAAAACTTTGAAATGGAATTTTCTGCAGGAATTGGATACCTGTATGATTTTGATTTAAAATCCTCAGACACTATACTAGATTTAGGATTTAGAATCGGATATAGATTTTAACAAGAATTAAAAATTATGTTTAAAGAATACTTTGCATTAGGTGTAAAGTATTCTTTTTGTATATTGAGGTCTCAGTTGTTAAAATGAAAGTATACCACTTAGCTCGTCAACGTTCAATTCTTAATAAGTTTCTTTCTGAAATTAGAGATAAAAAAGTTCAGAAAGATAGTATGAGATTTAGAAGAAATATTGAACGTATTGGAGAAATACTAGGTTACGAACTTAGTAAAAACTTAAACTATTCTTCTAAACAAGTTATCACGCCGTTAGGAGCAAAACCAATGGATTTATTATCTGAAGACATTGTTTTATGTTCGATTTTACGTGCGGGTCTTCCACTACATAATGGATTATTAAATTACTTTGATGATGCAGAGAATGCATTTATTTCAGCTTACAGACATCACCCAAATAATGATGAAGAGTTTGAAATAGTTGTAGAATATTTTGCCTCGCCGACTATTACCAATAAAACATTGTTGTTAATAGATCCGATGTTAGCAACTGGTCGTTCTCTTGTTTCTGTTTATGAAGCCTTAAAAAAGTATGGTAATCCAAAACAAATTCATATCGTTTCGGTTATTGGTTCTTTAGACGGGATAGATTTTATCAAAAACCATTTTCCCGTAAATACATCACTTTGGATTGCAGATATTGATAATAAACTGAATAATAAAGGATACATTCTTCCAGGTTTAGGAGATGCAGGTGATTTAGCTTTTGGAGAAAAAATGTAACTACATAAAATAGTGAACTAAAGATCCGATAAAAAGGACGATTAGAATTAAATCAGCAAACCACTTTTTTTGTAATAATTCAAAACCGTTGGCAATTACTATTGCACACGGAAAGATTAAGTATGCTAATTCTGCTCCAGATCTATCTTTTAGAATGAGTAAAAGAATAATTGTTGATAGTAAATGAATAGAAACTAAAATCCAATTTTTCCTAAAAGCATTTTTGATCGATAATGTTCTTGGTGTTTTCATTACAAATGCAATAAAAGTAAAGCCTAAAAGAACGCTTAAAGAGAACTTATAAATAAAGGAAAAGTAAATTGAAAAATCATAGTAAGTGGTAAAACCTAAAAGAGAATAGAAGGTTTGTTCGTTATCATACCAAAAGCAATAGGTAAAATAAATAATTATTGGTGTGATAAAACCCAGTATTGGAGTTGTTAATCTTCTATAATCAATATGCTGATGCATTAATATTGATAGGAAAGTAAGTGGGAATAGTACAATTGTAAACGGTTCTATTATTGCAGAAATCCCCATCCAAAAACCACAATCAAATAATTTTTTAATAATGTTTTTAGAGGATTGTAAACTGTACATTCTTCTTACATAAACAAGTAAAATAAAATTCGAATAAAAGGAGGAATCAATTTTTATCACACTTGGAAAATATCCTAGAAGAATCACAAAAATTAAAAAGAAATAAGAATTATCGAAGGTCAAATTATTTCTGGACTTGATAAAATTTACCAATCCAAATAAAACCAAAAACCAAAAGCCTGAACTAAAATTTAGAGTATCTACAAAACCCGTAAAATAACCCGAAAACATATAGCAAAAAAATAGCGCTATAATAATCACTGATGTAAACGGTTTTGTGTTGCTGAAAAAGTTGGTTAACATTTTTTCTTTTTATACTTTTGCAAACGTAAAGATAATCAAGTTATGTTAGGATTAAATATTTTTAAATTCATAGGTGAAATATTTCAGGTGTTATTCATCCCTTTTGAGTGGATTCGTTTAACTCTTGCAAAAGGAGCAGCTGGATGGTGGACTTCTAATGCAGTGAACTGGATTTTCTTAGGTGTTCTTCTAGTTTTATTATACTACTGGATTTCTCAAGCTCTTAAATTTAAAAGAGAAGGTACAGAAGATAGAGCTTAATTAAGGCTTAATACATATACTACGCTTTGGGAAGCAAAAACAAACTTAAACGTTTCAAAGAAAACGAAACTTTTGATAATGTAATTCAACCTACAAGAGAAGAAGTTACTGGTAACTTTCATCTTAAAGGAAAATGGAATTCGTTCTTCAAAAACGATAACCCTATTGTTTTAGAATTAGGTTGCGGAAAAGGAGAATATACTATTGCATTAGCAAAAAAGAATCCGGATAAAAACTTCATAGGGATTGATATTAAAGGAGCTCGCTTTTGGAGAGGAGCTAAAACAGCCATTGAGGGTCAAATGGAAAATGTTGCCTTTATTCGAACGCAAATAGAATTGGTAGATTTGATTTTTGCTGAAAGTGAAGTAGATGAAATTTGGATTACTTTCCCAGATCCTCAAATAAAATATAAAAGAACTAAGCATAGACTTACCAATAGTTCTTTCTTGAAAAAATATCATCATATCTTAAAACCTAATGCATATATAAACTTAAAAACCGATAGTGAATTTATGCACGGTTATACATTAGGTTTATTACATGGAGAAGGTCATGAAGTTTTTCATGCAAGTCATGATGTTTATAAATTAAAATCTTCGCCAGAAGAAGTTACGGAAACGCAAACGTTCTACGAAAAACAATATTTAGAGAAAGACAAAGCAATTACTTACATTAAGTTTAGGCTGAATTATTAAAAATTAAATAATTTAGAAAGGACTTTAGTTTATAAGCGTCTAAAAAGCAATCAAATTTGTTTTAAAAATGCTTATTCATTTCATCATAGGTTTTATTACGTCCTACCTTGGATTTACTCCACCGAGTATGTTAAACTTAACAGTCGGCAAAATATTTATTGATGAAAATAAAAAATCAGCCCGTAGGTTTATTTATGGCGCTGCAATTGTTGTGTTTTTTCAGTTTTTATTGAGTTTATGGGTGATTTCATTAATTAATGAGGTTCCTCAATTGTTATTCTGGATTAAGAACGCAGCGGTATTCGTTTTCCTTTTTTTATCATTGTTTTATTTGAGAAAAGAAATGTTTTCAAAACAAAAAGTAAAACAGATTTGTGATAGAAAAACCTGTTTTGCCTACGGAGTCAAATTGTCTTTTGTAAATATGTTCGCTATCCCGTTTTTTGCATTAGCTTATTCATTTTTTAGCATGAAAGGTTTACTTTCTCAAGAATATAATTACTTATTAGCTTTTGGTTTAGGAACTTCATTGGGAGTAGTTGCTGTTCTGTCTAGTTATATTGTGCTAATTAGGAGTATGGAAAGTAAGGTGAATAAAGTTATGGTGTATTTCAATCCTTTAATGAGTGTTATTACAGGATTTTTAGCAGTGTTAACCACAATTAAATTGTACTTTTAAAGCATGAGTGATAATCAGAATTTCTTCGAAAGAGTTTATGAGGTGGCACGATTAATCCCGTATGGAAGAGTAACGAGTTACGGAGCAATAGCAAAATATCTTGGAGCAGCGAGGTCAGCCCGAATGGTAGGTTGGGCAATGAATAATTCTTCTGGAAAAGAAGTTCCAGCACACAGAGTTGTAAACAAAAAAGGAATCCTAACTGGAAAACATCATTTTGAAGGTACAAACCTCATGCAACAACTCCTAGAAAACGAAGGTGTAGAAGTGATAGAAAACCAAATTCAAAACTTCGAAAAAATATATTGGGATCCTGCTAAAGAACTATAATTCAACTCTATTATAACATAAGAATTCTAAATATTCCAACTTTAGTATCTGAATTGTAAGCGTTATCTTTGTAACTTAGAATTAATATAAACAGAATGAGCTTTAAAAAGCAAGATATATATAACGCATTAGAAACTATAACTGCGCCTGGAGAAGGTAAAAGTTTGGTTGAAAATGAAAACGTAAAAAACGTAGTTACTTTTGGTAATGAAGTAATTGTAGATGTAGTAATTGGGAATCCGTCTCTTCAAGCAAAAAAGAAGGTTGAGGTTGAAATTATGAAAGCAATACATCAACATGTAGATCAAAAGATTGAAGTTAAGGTAAACGTTAAAGCTGAGGTTAAACCAAAAGAAGAGGTTAACCAAATTAGAGGAAAGGAGATTCCTAATATTAAAAACATTATTGCAATTGCATCTGGAAAAGGTGGAGTTGGTAAATCTACAGTAACGGCTAACATTGCCATTTCATTAGCTAAAATGGGATTCAATGTAGGAGTTTTAGATGCTGATGTTTACGGACCATCTCAACACATTATGTTTGATGTGGAAAAAGAAAGACCTCTTTCAGTAAAAGTTGAAGGTCGTTCTAAAATGAAGCCTATTGAGAACTATGGTGTAAAACTATTATCATTAGGATTCTTTACTAATCCTAACCAAGCTGTAATCTGGAGAGGGCCAATGGCGTCAAAAGCTTTAAATCAATTAATTTTTGATGCAGATTGGGGAGAATTAGATTTCTTATTAATCGATTTACCTCCAGGAACAGGAGATGTTCATTTATCTATTGTTCAAGCGTTACCAATTACAGGAGCTGTAGTTGTAAGTACTCCACAAAATATTGCATTAGCAGATGCTAAAAAAGGAGTTGCAATGTTCCAACAAGAGGCAATAAACGTTCCTGTTTTAGGAATCGTAGAAAATATGGCTTACTTTACACCAGAGGAGTTACCAGAGAATAAATATTATATCTTTGGACAAAGTGGAGCTAAGAACTTAGCAGAAGATTTAGAAACTGCATTTTTAGGAGAAATCCCAATAGTTCAAAGCATTAGAGAAGGAGGAGATGTAGGTCATCCTGTTGCATTGCAAAATGGAACACAATTAGAAGAATCATTTAAAGAAATTACTCAAGAAGTAGTTTCTCAATTGTTAAAAAGAAATGCTAATTTACCACCAACAGAAGTTGTTAGAATAACTACAATGAGTGGTTGTAGCACAAAATAATTAGTTGTATGTCAGCACAAGAAACACAAAGCAAAGTTGAAAAAGCGTTAGATGAAATCCGCCCATTCTTAATTAGTGATGGAGGGAATATTAAACTTCTAGGAATAGAAGAGAACATCGTTAAAGTACAATTAGAAGGTGCTTGTAGTGGTTGTACAGTAAACCAAATGACACTTAAAAATGGTGTTGAAGCTACAATTAAAAAGTACGCTCCAGAAATTGAAGAAGTAATCAATGTCGCTTAACTGATTTTTGTCAGTATATAAATAAAAGTTCTACTCTATTTTTGAGTCTGAAGAACTAGAATAATCTTATTGTTAATAATCCATATTCCGCACTCGTTGCGGAATATCCTTATAAAAAGTTTTTTATCAGATGATAAAAACAGATATACTAATCATTGGAGCTGGTCCAACCGGCTTATTTACAGTTTTCGAAGCTGGTTTATTAAAGTTAAGATGTCATCTTATTGATGCCTTACCACAACCAGGAGGACAATGCTCAGAAATTTATCCAAAAAAACCTATTTATGATATTCCTGCGTATCCAGAAATCTTAGCTGGTGATTTAACAGACAAATTAATGGAACAAATCAAACAATTTGAGCCAGGATTTACTTTAGGAGAACGAGCAGATATCATTGAAAAACAAGATGACGGAACGTTTATTGTAACTACGAATAAAGGAACAAAACACCATGCACCAGTTGTTGCAATTGCAGGTGGATTAGGAAGTTTTGAGCCAAGAAAGCCACCTATTTCAAATATCGCTGACTACGAAGGAAAAGGTGTGGAATATATGATTAAAGAGCCAGAAATGTATCGTGATAAAGATGTAGTTATTGCTGGTGGAGGTGATTCTGCTTTAGACTGGTCTATCTTTTTAGCAGATGTTGCAAGTTCTGTAACTTTAATTCATAGAAGAAATGAATTCAGAGGTCATTTAGATTCTGTGGATCAAGTTCAAAAATTAAAGAACGAAGGAAAAATCAATTTAATTACTCCTGCAGAGGTTAAAGAAATTGCAGGTGATGGTAAAGTTGAAGGTGTTGTAGTTCATAAGAAAGACGAAGAGCCTTTCACGATTCATACTGATCATTTCATTCCTTTATTTGGATTATCTCCAAAGCTAGGTCCAATTGCAGATTGGGGATTAGAAATTGAAAAGAATGCAATTAAGGTGAATAACGCTTTAGACTATCAAACGAATATTCCAGGTATTTATGCCATTGGTGATGTAAATACATATCCTGGTAAATTGAAGTTAATTTTATGTGGTTTCCATGAAGCTACGTTAATGTGTCAAAGTGCGTTTAAACGTATTTTTCCAGATAAGAAATACGTAATGAAATATACAACAGTTGGTGGAGTTCAAGGTTTTGATGGAACTAAGAAAGAAGCTCCTAAAGCTGTAGTTAAGAAAATAGAGTAGATGAGTATATTAGAATATATAGAACAATTATCGCAGGATAAATTATTGTACTTCGCGTTGCCAGTATTCTTTGCTTCAATGTTTGTTGAGTTCAAAGTTGCTAAAGAAAAATACCATTCAAAAGATACGGGTGTGTCTTTATTAATGATGGTGTTTTCGGCAATTGTAGAGTTTATTCCTAAGGTGTTAGCGTTTGTTGTATTCTTTTATTTATATCAAATTTCTCCTTTAAATGGAGTGGTAAACAGACAATGGTGGGCTTGGTTATTATTGTTTTTTGCTGATGATTTTTCTTACTATTGGTTTCATCGTTTGAACCATGAAGTTCGATTGTTTTGGGCGGGACATGTTCCTCATCATTCATCAATTCATATGAATTTAGGAACCGCTTTGCGTCAAGGAGTGGGTGAAAGAATTCATAAGTTCTTTTTTTGGTTATGGATTCCGTTATTAGGATTCGATCCATTGATGATGTTCACTATGATGGGCGTAAGTTTAATTTATCAATTTTTCGTACACACAGAGTTGGTAGATAAATTACCAAAACCAATAGAACTTATTTTCAATACACCATCACATCACCGAGTACATCATGCATCAAACATCAGATATCTAGATTGTAATCATGCTGGAATTTTAATTATATGGGATCGTATTTTCGGTACGTTTTCAGAAGAATTAAAGGAAGTCGATCATCCTGTGTACGGTTTAACTGTAAATATCGAAACCTATAATCCAGTTACTGTTGCAACTCATGAATATGCGGCTATTTGGAAAGATGTAAAAAGAGCGGATAAGTGGAGTGATAAACTGAATTATATTTTCAATTCACCAGGTTGGAGTCATGATGGAGAGGATAAAAGAGCAAAAGTGCTTCGAAAGAAATTGAAAGAGCAGGAAAGAAATAAGGGATGAAAAGAGATTTATTAGGTATTGTTACTGGTTTAGGACCAAATTTTCCAACACAACCGTCATTTTATGATTTGTTTGTTTTTGGACTAGGAGCTTTATTTGTAATTATTTTATTAAGTTTTTGGTATAGTAGAATATCAAAATCGAATAATCTCTTAAATTCATACGATGATTTCTCCATTTATGAATTTACTTCTACAGTTTTTCAGAATGATTCAGTAGTTTATGCGACAAGTGTAGAAAGAGAAATTACTGCGACTACTAAATTGATATTGATAGTTTGTGTTGTCATAATCATTACAACTCCGTTTACTAAATTACTCGGTATTGAACTTTTTATTTAAAAGAAGAAAATGTCAGACATTAATATAAAAATTACAGACAGAGAAGGTGTTACTCACGAAGTACAAGCACCAACAGATATGAATATGAACTTAATGGAAGTAATTCGTTCTTATGAATTAGCTCCAGAAGGAACAGTTGGTATTTGTGGTGGAATGGCAATGTGTGCTTCTTGTCAATGTTATGTGAAATCGGATCATGAACTTCCTGAAATGACAGATGACGAAGATGCGATGTTAGCAGAGGCTTTTTATGTGGAAGATAATAGCCGTTTAGGGTGTCAAATTCATATGACTCCTGAGTTAGAAGGATTGGAAGTTGAGATGGCACCTGAAAGTTAATTTTTATTTATTCTAAATAAGTGTTATGTTTGCATCATGAATGTAGATGTAAATGTTGAACAATCAATTCGTTTAGAAGAGATTACTTTTTGTAAATATCAATTAACAACTGTAAACAAGAATATAGTTCTTACTTTTCCTCAGTTACTACAACTAAGAACTAACGTAAACAAGTTGACTTTTCACGAATCAATATGTGATATTATCGATTCTGATAATTTCGTGTTACTATTTGTAGCCGATAAACAACATCTTATTTATTTAGATATTTCTCAGTTATTACAACTGAAAGAAGTTATTGATTCATTCTTTGCTCCCGTTAAATCAGTTTTAATCTAAATAATAAGCTTATTTAGACTTTTTTCAAATTTTGTTTTCACTGTTTTTAAGGCTGGTTTTGTCGTAAATTAGCATAACAAACAATTTTTATCATGAAAACAACAGCAGTAAGAAAACAAATGACGATTCATCCTGAAGTTATGGATGTGTTAAATGAGCAAATCGGAATGGAAATGCATGCATCTGCATCTTATTTAGCAATGGCTTCATGGTGTGATCAAAGAGAATTATTGAATAGTAAATCATTCTTCTATAAACAAGCTGAGGAGGAAAGAGAACATGCAATGAAAATCTTTGAATTTATTAACGATGCAGGTGGAGCAGCAAGATCTCCAGAAGTACATAACGTAAATAACGATTTTGAAAGTTTACGTGAAATTTTTGAAAGATCTTTAGAGCAAGAAATAAATGTAACGCAATCAATTTACAAATGCTTTAAAAAGGCAAGAAGTGTAGACGATTTTGCTTCAGAAATGTTTTTGCAATGGTTCGTAAATGAACAAGTGGAAGAGGAAGACACAATGAGAAGTATTCTAGATGTGTTCGATTTAATGGAAGGTATGCCACTTAAAATGATTGACGAAAGATTACCAAAAGAGTAATTTAAGTGATAACAACTATGTAAAAGTCCGAAGTTCAATATTTCGGATTTTTTATTTTATAATAATTGATCAGTCATACTGACTTTTATCAGCCTATAATCCACATTCTTTTTATTATATTTGTGGTACAAACAACTAAAGCTCTAAAAATGTATTGGTTAGGCTTATTATCGCACTTAAAATTTATGATTAAGCGAAATCCTGAATAGTGGATTAATACACCAATTTATCAATTTGAAATTGTAACAAGCAATATTCAAAATCTTCTCGAATAGCTGTTACAAGAGTCCATTAACAAAATAAAATATTGATTTATGCCTTTTTATCATAAATTAGGAAAAATACCACCAAAGCGTCATACGCAATTCCGTAAAGAAGATGGGAGTTTGTATTATGAGCAATTATTTGGTACTATTGGGTTCGACGGAATGTCATCAAACTTGTATCACGAGCAAAGACCAACCCAAGTTAAAGAAATAAAGAAACAATATTCTGTTGCGCCAAAAATCGCAAAGAAAAATAATATTCAATCATATCGTTTTAGAGGATTTCAAGTTCCTCAAGAACAAGATTACTTAGACAGTAGAAAAATTGTATTAACAAACTCTGACTGTAATATTATTCTATCTGCACCAAAATCTTCAACAAAAGATTATTTCTATAAGAATACGGATGCAGATGAGGTAATTTTTGTGCACAGAGGAACTGGTAAGTTAAGAACTCATATGGGGAATCTTGATTTCAAATATGGAGATTACTTGGTAATTCCTCGTGGTATGATTTACAAATTAGATTTTGACACTGAAGACAATCGTTTATTCATTGTAGAATCATACAGACCAGTTTACACACCTAAAAGATATCGCAATTGGTTCGGGCAATTATTAGAACACGCTCCATTTTGTGAAAGAGATATTCGTCAACCTTATGAGTTGGAAACTTATGATGAAAAGGGAGACTTTTTAATTAAAATTAAAAAGCAAGACGAAATTATAGAAATGGTGTATGCAACTCATCCTTTTGATGTTGTAGGTTATGATGGATTTAATTATCCATATGCATTTTCTATTCATGATTTTGAACCAATAACAGGAAGAGTTCACCAACCACCACCAGTACATCAAACATTTGAAACAGATGCCTTTGTAATCTGTAGTTTTGTGCCAAGGTTGTATGATTATCATCCACAAGCAATTCCTGCTCCTTATAACCATAGTAATATTGATTCTGATGAAGTTCTATATTATGTTGATGGAGATTTTATGAGTAGAAATGATATTGATGCAGGACATATTTCGCTTCATCCTGCCGGAATTCCTCATGGTCCACACCCTGGAGCAACAGAGAGAAGTATTGGTCAAACAGTAACAGAAGAGTTGGCTGTAATGGTAGATACATTTAAGCCATTAATGGTTACAGAAGAAGCGATGAAAATAGCCGATGAAAAGTATTTTCAATCTTGGTTAGAAGAATAATTTAAATTTAGAAAAGACATGTCAAAAGATATAAAATCAGTAAACTACGGTTTAGAAAAAATATTCGAAGGAGCTCAAGATTTCCTTCCACTTTTAGGAACAGATTACGTTGAATTTTACGTAGGAAATGCAAAACAAGCTGCACACTTCTATAAAACAGCTTTTGGGTTTCAATCATTAGCATATAGAGGATTAGAAACAGGTTCAAAAGACGAAGTAAGCTACGTATTAGTTCAAGACAAAATTCGTTTAGTTTTAACAACTCCATTAAACAGTAAATCACCAATTAATGATCATATTGTTAAACATGGAGATGGTGTAAAAGTGGTTGCGCTTTGGGTTGAAGATGCTCGTTCTGCTTGGGAAGAAACTACAAAAAGAGGAGCAAAATCATATATGGAACCAACTGTAATGACTGATGAAGACGGAGAGGTTGTTCGTTCTGGAATTTACACATACGGAGAAACTGTTCATATGTTTGTAGAGCGTAAAAACTACAAAGGAACATTTATGCCAGGTTTTATGGATTGGAAATCTGATTATAATCCACCATCAGCAGGTTTAAAGTATATCGACCACATGGTAGGAAATGTTGGTTGGGGACAAATGAACAAATGGGTAAAATGGTATGAAGAAGTGATGGGATTCGAGAACTTCTTATCATTTGACGACAAACAAATCCATACAGAATACTCTGCATTAATGAGTAAAGTAATGAGTAATGGAAATGGGCGTGTAAAATTCCCGATTAACGAACCAGCAAAAGCTGCAAAGAGATCTCAAATTGAAGAGTATTTAGATTTTTATGAAGGTGAAGGAGTTCAGCATATTGCAGTTGCTACGGATGATATTATTAAAACAGTATCGCAATTAAGAGCAAATGGTGTAGAGTTTTTGCCTCCACCACCGCAATCATATTATGATATGATTCCTGAACGTTTAGGAGATCATATGGAAATCATGAAGGAAGATATATCTAAACTTCAAGAATTATCAATTTTAGTTGATGCTGACGAAGAAGGTTATTTATTACAAATTTTCACCAAACCAGTCGAAGACAGACCAACATTATTCTTTGAAATTATCCAGAGAATGGGAGCAAGAGGATTTGGTGCAGGAAATTTCAAGGCCTTATTTGAGTCAATTGAAAGAGAACAACAGAGAAGAGGGACTTTATAAATATATATTATTGAAGTATCTTTAGAACCAAGAAAGAGAATCACTTTCTTGGTTCTTTTTATATGAACTATAGTAACATGAGTAGAGAAGAATTATTAAAAGCTATAGAAGAAAAGTATGACAAACTGGGAGTTCCAGTAGAAGCCATGCTTGAAGGTTTATTATGGAGTAAACCAATTACGTATTGGGATTATATCCAAACCGATGCTTTATTAGGATTGCAAATTCCAAGAACAACGGAACCTGATGAAATGGTATTTATCATGTATCATCAAGTAAATGAATTATTGTTCAAAATGATTCTTTGGGAAATTGATCAAGTTGCGAAAAGTGTAGAAATTTCTGCAGAGAAATTCTCGAAGCATTTAATGAGGATTAGTCGTTATTTCGATGTGTTATGTAGTTCTTTTGAAGTGATGGGAGAAGGAATGGATGTCGAGCAATATTTAAAATTTAGAAACACATTAACTCCGGCTAGTGGTTTTCAAAGTGCTCAGTATCGTAAAATTGAATTCGCTTCTACAGAATTAATAAACTTAATTGATGCTCGTTTTAGAGATACTATAGATCGTAATTCTTCATTTAAAAATGCATATGATCATTTGTATTGGCAAGCTGCAGGAAAAAACTATACAACAGGACAGAAAACAACGTTGTTAAAGTTATTCGAGAAAAAATACATGGGTGAGTTTATTGAGTTTATGGAGGATTATAATGATATAAATCTTTCTAAGAAATTCATGCAACTTCCGAGAGATATCCAAGAAGACGAAGATTTAGTAAAAGCCATGCGTCATTACGATTATACAGTTAATGTAAAATGGGTTATGGCTCATTACAATGCAGCTGGCAAGTATTTAGGAGGGAGTAATAAAGATTTAGAAGCTACAGGAGGAAGTAGTTGGCGTAAATATTTACACCCTAAATATCAAAAGAGAGTATTTTTCCCATACTTATGGAGCCAGGAAGAACTGGACAATTGGGGGACTTTTTAGGTTATAAAATTGCTAATTCACTTTTTGGAATAATAATTGTCATACTTTTTTCATAAGTTTGAAATTATGAAGAAAAGAATCATCTTATTACTATTTGCTATTTGTTCATTAACAGGTTTTTCTCAGGAGAAAATTCCTGCTTTTCAAGATGGTGAATGGTTACGCTATAGAATGAGTTATAGCGGTTTCTTAAAAGCTGGAGTTGCTACTCTTGAGCTTAAAGAAGAAACATTTCAAGGAAAAAAAGTATTACACGCTATAGGAAAAGGAAGAACTTCGGATATTGTTGGATGGTTTTTCAAGGTTAGAGATAGGTATGAAAGCTACTTTGATCCAAATGACGTAAAACCGTACTTTTTTGTTAGAGATATTAATGAAGGTGGATATAAAAAGAAGAAAAATATAACTTTTGATCACGAGAAGAATACTGCTCACGTTAAAGATATTTTAAAGAAAAGAGATACTACAATCTCAGTTACTGGTCCTCAAGATATGATTTCTACTTTTTACTTTTTAAGAAGTTATGATACAAAGAACTTAAAAGAAGGAGAACAAATCGATGTAGATATGTTTTTTGATGAAAAAAGATATCCATTCAAATTATTATTTGTGGGTTATGAAACCTTGAAAACTAGATTCGGAAAAGTAAGAACTCAAATATTTAGACCTTTAGTTCAAGCAGGAAGAGTTTTTAAAGCTAAAGAAAGTGTTACAATCTGGATTACTGCAGACGATAATAAAGTTCCTGTGAAAATGAGTGCGGCTTTATCTGTTGGTTCATTAAGAGCAGAGTTAGATGCATTTAAAGGTTTAGCAAATCCATTCGAAATCGTTGTAGAATAAAAATTGTAACAGATTGTTAAAGTCTTAATATAATTTGCTTTAATTTGTACTTTTGTGGATAGTCCAAATTAAAACGCAAATAGTTGAGAACTACTCTTTATTCTACTATACTAATTATATGTTTATCAGTTTTTTATTCTTGTAAAGAGGATAAGGTAGAAGAAACTCCGAAAGAAATTATTGAAGAAGTAATTCCAGAACCTGTTATTAAATATGGGTTTAACTTTGATAATTATAAAGTAATTAATGATACAATTAAAAGCGGAGAGAGTTTTGGAATTATCTTAGATAGACATCACGTATTCTATCCTAAGATCAATGAAATCAGTACTACCATTAAAGATACCTTTGATGTTCGTAAAGTAAGAGCAGGAAAACCATATACAATTTTAGCATCAAAGGATACGCTTGAAAAAGCTCAAGTTTTTATTTACAAACACAATAAAATTGAATCGACAATTATCAATTTTCAAGATTCAATTATTTCTGCTTACAAATACAGAAAACCGGTTACAATTGTTGAAAGACAAATTGCTGGTAAAGTAATCGACAACTTTTCAAATGCAATTGACACTTTGGGTTACGGACCGACTTTAGCTTATGAAGTTGCCGATATTTATTCATGGACAGTTGATTTTTATAGACTTCAAAAAGACGATACTTTTAAACTAATCTTTGAGCAAAAGTTTATTGAAGATTCTATTCCTGTTGGTTATGGTAAAATAAAAGCAGCAGTATTTAATCATAAAGGAAGAGACTTATACGCATATTATTATTTAGCAGATTCCATCAAAGGAATTCCAGAATATTATGATGATGAAGCTGGCCTACTTAGAAGACAGTTTTTAAAATCGCCAATAAAATTCCAATACAGAATTTCTTCAAGATATAATCTAAGACGAAGAATTAAACTTTATGGTAACAGAGTTCGACCGCATAAAGGAACGGACTTCGCTGCTCCTTACGGAACTCCAATTATGAGTACGGCTAGTGGAACTGTGGTTGAATCTGCAAGAAGAGGTGGAAATGGTAATTATGTTAAAGTAAGACATAATGGAACCTATTCTACTCAATACTTACACATGAAAAGAAGAAAAGTTCGTGTAGGTGATTTTGTGCAACAAGGAGATGTTATTGGATGGGTTGGAATGACTGGAAACACAAGTGGACCGCACGTGTGTTACCGTTTTTGGAAGAATGGAAGACAAGTAGATCCATTTAGAGAAAAGCTACCAACAGCAAAGCCAATGGTTGATAGTTTACGACCAAAATATTTCGAGTTTATTGCTCCCTTAAAACAACAATTAGATAGCATTCCTTCACCAGAAGCAATGTTAGAACAAATAGATAATCCGGAAAAACCAAAAGAAGAATCCGAAGAAATTATTGCGAAACCGTAAGAAACTATGAGTCTTAAAAATATCAACCCAACCGAAACTGAAGCTTGGAAAAAACTTTCAGAACACTTTAAAGAAACCAAAGATCTTACACTAACTGAGCTTTTTAGAAGTAATGCTTCAAGGAAAAGTGATTTTACAACTGTTCTGAACGATTTAGAACTTGATTATTCAAAGAATAAAATTACATCTCAAACTCTAGATTTATTAGTTGAGTTGGCAAATGAGGTTGAGTTGAAAGATGCAATTAACAAATACTTTTCTGGAGAGAAAATCAATGAAACTGAAGGAAGAGCTGTTTTACATACTGCTTTAAGAAGTAATTCAGAAGAGGAAATTATAGTTGATGGAAAAGATATTAAACCTAAAATTCAAACTGCACTTCGAAAAATAAGAGCGTTCAGTAATAAGGTGATATCAGGAAAATGGAAAGGATACACAGGAAAAGCAATTACCGATGTTGTAAATATCGGTATTGGAGGATCTGATCTTGGTCCTGATATGATTGTGGAGTCTTTAAAATATTATAGGAACAAATTAAATGTACATTTTGTTTCAAATGTTGATGGCGATCACGTTTCTGAAGTATTGAAAAACTTGAATCCAGAAACAACGTTATTTGTTATTGTTTCTAAAACATTTACAACTCAAGAAACAATTAGTAATGCAAATACAATTAAGGATTGGTTCTTAAGATCGGCGTCTATTTTTGATGTTGCAAAACACTTTGCTGCTGTTTCTACAAACTTAAACGCAGTTTACGATTTCGGTATTGATAAAAACAATGTATTCCCAATGTGGGATTGGGTTGGAGGACGTTTCTCTCTATGGTCTGCAGTAGGACTTTCTATTAGTTTAGCTGTTGGTTTTGATAATTTTAAGGAATTATTAAATGGAGCAGAAGAAATGGATATTCATTTTAGAGATTCAGATTTCGAAGAAAACATCCCAGTTCTATTAGGATTATTAAGTGTTTGGTATAATAATTTTTATAATGCTGAAACAGAAGCAATATTACCATACACGCAATACTTATCTAAATTACCAGACTACTTACAACAGGCAGTTATGGAAAGTAATGGTAAGAGTGTAGATAGAAATGGTGAAGAAATAAAATATCAAACAGGAACAATTGTTTGGGGAAGTACGGGGACAAATATGCAACATGCATTTATGCAACTAGTACACCAAGGAACCAAGTTGATTCCTGCAGATTTTATAGGATATAAAGAGTCATTACATGGTTTAACTAGTCATCATGAAAAATTAATGGCGAACTATAATGCACAAATGGAGGCTTTAGCATTTGGTAAAACAGCTGAAGAAGTGCATTTAGAATTAAAGACTTCAGGAGATTTTGATAAAATCAATCAATTATTACCGTATAAAGTATTCAAAGGTAACAGACCAAGTAATGCTATATTGTTTGATAAGCTAACTCCACATTCGTTAGGAAAGTTAGTTGCTATGTATGAGCATAAAATATTTGTTCAAGGAATTATATGGAATATTTATTCATATGACCAATTTGGAGTAGAATTGGGGAAAGAATTAGCAAAAAAGATACTAGCTTCTTAAAATATCTTAAAGAAAATATTGGATAAAATTGAAAAACACCGTCGTCAGACGGTGTTTTTTGTTGAAAATGTTGACTTTAACTTAATTTTTTATAATTTGTGAATTAATGCGAGATTCTTAAAAAAGCCTTAAACTTAACATTTAGTTAACGTTTCTGATTGCTAAAAGATAGAATTTTGCTTGGTTTTTAATAACAATATAATAGGACAATGAAAAAAATCAAGAATTTATTACTAGTAGCATTATTTTTTGTTTCTGCTACAGTATTGGCCCAAACTCAGATTTCGGGTACTGTTGTTGATGAAACTGGAGAACCACTTCCAGGAGCGTCAGTAGTTGAGAAGGCAACTACAAATGGTACTTCAACGAACTTCGACGGAGAATTTAAATTAAATGCTAAAAGTACTTCAGGTGTTTTAGTAGTTTCTTTCGTTGGTTACTTAGATACTGAAGTATCTTTTAACGGTGCAGGTAGCGTTGGAACGATTAAATTACAACCAGATGACAACGTATTAGAAGAGGTTGTTATTAAAGGATTAATTGATGTTGCTAAAGATAGAGAAACTCCAGTAGCAGTTTCTACAATTAAAGCAGCTGAAATCCAAGAAAAATTAGGATCTCAAGAATTTCCTGAAATTTTAAACACTACTCCATCTGTTTATGCAACTAAGTCAGGAGGAGGATTTGGAGATGCTAGAATTAACATTCGTGGTTTCTCTCAAGAAAACATTGCTGTATTAATTAACGGAGTTCCTGTTAACGATATGGAGAACGGACGTGTATTCTGGTCTAACTGGGCTGGTTTATCAGACGTTACAACTGCAATGCAAGTACAAAGAGGTTTAGGTTCTTCTAAATTAGCTATTTCTTCTGTAGGTGGTACTATTAACATTATCACTAAAACTACAGATAAAAAAGAAGGAGGATCTGTATTAGCTTCTTATGGTAACGATAACTACTTAAAAACTTTAGCTACATATTCTACAGGTAAAAATGAAAACGGATTTGCTGCGTCTTTCTTATTTAGTAGAACTGCTGGAGACGGATATGTAAATAGTACTGAATTCGAAGGATATAACTACTTCGTAGGTTTAGGATGGGAAATTAATGAAGATCACGATATTCAGTTTATGTTAACTGGTGCTCCTCAAACTCACAACCAAAGAACTAGTAGTTTCTTTTCTAGGGCTGAATTATCAGATTACTTAAAGTATGGAACTAGGTATAACTTCACTGGAGGTTTTATAAATGGTGAAGAGTATAACTGGAGAAAGAATTTTTATCATAAGCCAGTGACTTCTTTAAACTGGAACTGGGATATCGATGACGAGTCTTCTTTATCGGCTTCTGCATACGTTTCATTTGGACGTGGTGGTGGAACAGGAGATATTGGACGTTTTGGTGGATTCAGAAGAGGTAATGATGATGCAATTTATGGACAAGATGGAACAGTGTTATTCGATTCTTTAATTGCAGCTAACTCTGGACAAGGTGGTGTGTTTAATAATGGTGTAACTGCTAACAACACTCCAGATTTCCAAACTGGTACTTTTATTGTAAATGATCCTAATTTATATAGTGGTCCTGGACAATCATGGCAAGATCCAGCTGATAGATTAGACGGTGTTAACAGAAGAAACGGTATTATTCGTAGAGCTTCTATTAATTCTCATAACTGGTACGGTTTATTAGCTAACTATAACAGAAATTTAAATGAGAATTTAACTTTAGATTTCGGTGTTGATGTTCGTTCATATACAGGTATTCACTACAGAAGAGTGGATGATTTATTAGGAGCTGATGGATATCGTGATAATACGAACGTTAATCAACCATTTAACGTTTTAACTACTGAGTATTCTTCGGATTTATCAAGTTTATGGAACGTATTCAAGAGTACGGATGATGAAGAGAAAATCAACTATCATAATGATGGTAGAGTTCGTTGGTTTGGTGGATTTACTCAGTTAGAGTATAAAAATGATGAAATTTCTGCTTTCATTCAAGGAGGTTTATCTAATCAAGGATTTAAAAGAATTGACTACTTTAACTATTTAGATACAGATTCAGCAAGAGAAACAGATTGGCAAAATTTATGGGGTGGAAACATCAAAGGAGGAATCAACTGGAATATTAACGAAGAGCACAATGTTTACGCAAATGCTGGTTACTATTCAAAGCAACCTTTCTTCGATGCTGTTTTCTTGAACTTTAGAAATGATATTAACCCAGAGGTTACTAACGAAAAAGTAGTAGGTTTTGAAGCAGGTTATGGATATAATACAGAAAGATTTTCTTTAAACGCGAATGTTTATAGAACTGAATGGAGTGATAGATTCGTAAGAATTGGATATGAAACTGCTACAGAAGAGGGTAACGCTCAGTTAAATGGAATTACTCAATTACACATGGGAGTTGAATTAGAGTCTACTTATAAAATTACAGAAGATGTTACTATTTTTAGTATGGTTTCTGTTGGAGATTGGACTTTCCAAGATAATATTACAGGTAGAGCTTTCGATCAAAACCAAAACCCAATTGGTACTCCAATTGATTTAGATGTTAACGACGTAAAAGTTGGTAACTCTGCTCAAACTACGGCAAGATTAGGTGTTGAGGTAAGACCTTGGAAAGGATTTAAAGTTGATTATTCTCAACGTTTTAGCGATAGATTATATTCTGACTTAGTAATCCAATCTGGATTAGACGGTACAGATGCAACTTCGTTAAACCCTGCAATTGAATTACCAGGTTATACATTATCTGATTTAGGATTCTCTTATAAGTGGGATTTCAACGAAGAAACTAATGAATCAGTTAGTTTCCGTTTAAACATCAATAACTTATTTGATGAAGAATACATCGCTGAGTCTGGAACGAATATTGCAGCTGATGATTTGATTCAACCTTGGAACCCTTCAGCTGGGACATATAGATCAAATAATAGATTATATAGAGGAATAGCAGATGCTAATAAAGTATTCTTTGGATTTGGAACTACTTGGAATTTCTCAGTAAGATATAGCTTCTAATACGTTATTAGAAAAATATAGAACCACCTCAAACGAGGTGGTTTTTTTATGGGTAAAATTCAGTACTTTTACAGTATCTAAAAACTAACATATCATGATGAAAGTAATCCACTCTTATTGGGCTTATATTGTATTAGCAGTTTTAGTTTATGCTGTTGTAAATGCCGTTTTAGGTTTAGTCCAAAAAAAAGAATTTACTCATAAAGATTTTCGATTAGGTTTATTTGCACTAATCACTTCACATATACAATTATTAATTGGTTTAGGATGGTATTTTATGTCGCCATGGTATAAATCAATGAAAGCAAATGGAATTGATGGAACGAATAGATTATTAGCTGTCGAACACCCAATCATGATGATTGCTGCAATTGTTTTAATTACGATTGGATGGTCTAAACATAAAAAGCAAGTTAAAAGCGAATCTAAGTTTAAAACCTTTTCAATATTTTACGGTCTAGGACTCTTATTTATCTTATCTAGAATCCCTTGGTCTAACTGGTTTTAATAGTTGAAAATTTTATTCCCGCTTTAGGCGGGAATCTTACTTTTAGAGAAAATGAAAATAATAAGTTACATACTATCTACACTTTTTGCGATAGTATTTTTTATCATATTACTTGTATTTCATCCAATACAATGGATTGGATTAAAGCTTGGAGGTCAAGAATTACATCAGAAAGTAGTAAATGTAATGAACTGGTTTTTGGTAAAATCATTATTAATTTTAGGTGTTCCAGTTCGTGTAGAAAACAATTATGATATTCCTAAAAATCAAACCGTAATTTTTGTTTCGAATCATCAAAGCATGTTCGATATTCCACCGATTATTTGGTATTTCAGAAAACACTGTCCAAAGTTTGTTTCTAAAATTGAATTAGGAAAAGGTATACCAAGTATATCATTTAATTTAAAACACGGAGGAGCAGCGTTAATAGATAGAAAAGATAAGAAACAAGCAATTGCTGAAATGATCAACTTCTCAAAAAGAATCAATGAGAAAAAGTGGTCTGCAACCATTTTTCCAGAAGGAACAAGAAGTAGAAATGGACAACCTAAAAGTTTTGCTTCAAATGGGCTTAAAATGCTTGTAAAGTATAATCCAGACACCTATGTAGTTCCTTTATCTATAAATAATTCTTGGAAAGTATTTAAATACGGGAAGTTTCCTTTAGGAGTTGGTAGTCCAATAAAAATTACTACCCACGAACCTATAAAAGTTGATAGTTTGCCTTTTGAGGAACTATTACAAAAAGTTGAAGATACTGTAAAGTCAGGAATTCAACAATAATAACAGACAACAAACAATTCAAATAACTAAATATTAATCCCTAACAAGACATATGTCGATAAACAATATAAGAAAAGAAGTGATGAAAACCTTGGAGAGTAAAATCCATGGTTTTGTAGATGATTTTTTAATACCAATTGAAAAAATATGGCAACCGACAGATTTCCTTCCGAATTCGCAAAATGAAAATTTTATTGAAGAAGTAAAGGAAATTCAGGAAATATCAAAAGAACTTGACGATGATTTTTGGACCGTTTTAATCGGAGATACAATTACCGAAGAAGCGCTACCAACATATGAATCATGGTTAATGGAACTAGATGGTGTTAAACAAGATCCAGATAATGGTTGGGCAAAATGGGTAAGAGCATGGACCGCTGAAGAAAATCGTCATGGAGATGTGTTAAACAAGTACCTATATCTTTCAGGTAGAGTAAATATGAGAGAAGTTGAAATTTCTACTCAACATTTAATTGCAGATGGTTTTGATATTGGAACATCTACAGATCCATATAAAAACTTTGTATATACAAGTTTCCAAGAGTTGGCAACGTATGTTTCGCATAATAATGTGGCAAAAATTGCGCGTAAAAAAGGACATAAATTGTTAGCAAGAATGTCAAAAATTATCGCAGGAGACGAGATGAGACATCATAAAGCGTATACAGCATTCGTAAAGGAAATATTCAAAATAGATCCTAGTGAAATGATGTTGGCCTTTGAGCAAATGATGAGACATAAAATTGTGATGCCGGCAATGCACTTAAGAGAGTCATTTAATGCAAAAGGTAGCTTATTTGATGATTTTTCTACAGTTGCACAAAGAATAGGAGTTTATACAGGTTTTGACTATGTAGATATTCTTAGAAAGTTAAATGAAACTTGGGAAATTGATAAAATTACAGGCTTAACAGCAGAAGCTGAAAAGGCGAGAGATTATTTAATGAAACTTCCAGATAGAATGTATCGAATTACAGAGCGAATTGTGATTCCCGATACAGAGTTTAAATTTAAATGGATGATTCCAGCATAAATAAAAAAGCAACCTAATTTAGGTTGCTTTTTTATTTAGATAAATATTTTGACGTCTAAGATTTCGTCTATTTTAATCTTAGTTTTTCTTCGGATATCTGCCTTTATTGGAAGTAAATAAGTTTCCATTTTAGTATCAAACCAAATGGAAGTATTCCATTGAAGATTAAAAATTTCGGCTGTAGCTTTTAGTCTTCCCCAGCCTTCTTCCATCCACTGATTTTGTGTTCTTATTTCTTTAGAAATATCTTTTGGTAAGGATACAAAATGCCAACCACCATTAGGTGAATCTTTCCATAGTTTTCCGGAGAAAGTATATGTGATTTTTGAATTCAAAATGATAATTGCCCTATGATTTTTTGAATAAGATTTTTTTGTTAGTTATTCCTTTATCAGTATGAAGTTTAAGGAAATAAATATTAGAACTAATTGCTTTAGTAAATTGAAGTTCAGAGAATTCAGGATTAAGTGAGTTTAACTTAATTTCTTGACCTAATGAGTTATACATCTTAACATCATGTATCAGAGTATTGTTAGCATTGATGTATAAAATATTATTACTAATGTAAAATCTAAAAAGATTATTCTTAATATCATTTAAACTTAAAGTTGAATTTGTATTGAATACTTGGAAGTAATTATTTACATCATCATTTCTAAAGGAACCCATTGCGACCAACTCACCATTTTGATCAATTGAAATAGAATTACCTAGCCTATCACCTGATGCAGTTCCAATAATTGCGTTTCCTTCTTTTTGCCAATTATTATTTAAAAATTTAAAGGTTTCTACTTTACCTTTATCAGTATCAAAACCATTACTACCAACTGTAATTCTATCTCCGCTATTATTTAATTTTACTGCACTTCCTAATTTGTCACCTTCATTTCCTAAAATTGATCCTCCTTTTTTTGTCCAATTTGAGTTTTCGAATTGGTAAATTTCTACTTTACCAGCATTTTCTGAATTTTCGTCATTTAACAAGGCTCCTACAATGATTTGATCACCATTAGCATTAATATCTACAGTTGCTCCAAAAAAGTCTCCCGTTTCATTCCCTAATATATTCTGACCTTTTTGCACCCAACTATTTCCTGTAAGTTGATAAATTTTAACTACACCATTAATAGCTGGGTTTCCATTCCTATATAGTCCTGGACCACCAGCAACAACTGTATTTCCAGTGTCATCTAATGCTACTGAATACCCCAAATTTGTATAGTTTTCAGTTCCTGTGATAGTACCTCCAATTTGCACCCAATTATTTGAAGTTGTATCAAAATCAAATATTACAATATTTCCATTATGTGTTCCACCTGATTGTGAAGAAGGTGTTCCAATGGCAATTCTATTTCCAGCGCTATTAAAACTAATACTATTTCCAGTAAAATAATCAGTTAAACCATCAGTTAAATTAGTACCTTTTTGTTCCCATTGATTTGTTGATGAATTAAATTCATAGACCTTGACAATACCTGATTGAAAGCTATAAAAATCGCTAAGAGGGATTCCAATTGCTAATAAATTTCCGTCTGAATTTAAAGCTAAGGAATTACCAAACTTATCACCTGAATTATCTCCAAGAATATCATTTCCCTTCTGAACCCAATTATTAGAAGTATTGTCGAATTCATAAATTCTAACGTATCCTGTTCCAGAGCCATTGGTAGTATCTGTACCGTCAGCAGAAATTGCCAGCACTTTTCCATCAGAACTCATGGTAACAGTCTCAGCAAAGTTTTCGTCGGTAGAAGAGGCAAAAACTGTAGATCCTACTTGAGTTTGAGCATTGGTAAATAAACAGGTAAAATAAGCCAGGACAATGGCTAACATTGTAATTTTTTTCATAACTATTTTATTAAATTTTTGCTTTAGGATTATTCAGAAAAAGCTTAGCAATTATGTGCCTATTCTGATATTAGCAAAAATAGGAATATCATATTAATTTAAGTTTAAAAAAATTATAAATTAAATAAGACTCCAGTCTCAATTCCGGCACTATTATGTCCGCTATTTGGTAGCGATAAATCTAAATTTGAGTTATGTCGTAAAGTAAAACGTAAATCCAAAATGACGTTGTTTTGTTTCCATGAAAAACCTAAACCAAGAATATCAGAAAAAGCAAACCCTTTTTTTAATCTTTCGGTATCATCTCCGGAAATCATTGGGCCTACGCTTCCTTGAATATATGTGCTAAAATTTCTCAGTAATGCGTAACGGACTATTAAACCAATGTTTAAAGCATATTCGTTAAATCGTCTTTTTTGTGTATAAAGTTCTCTCAATTCCATATAATTTGGATCGGTAGGACGAATAAATTGCTCGTTTAATAACTGGTATTTCACAAAGTAGATACTTGGTTCAATTGTTAGTTCATAGTTCCATTTATTTGATGTTGAGATTAAATAATTAACCTGAACTTTTAGAAAGTGATTATTATAGTTATAATCTGTATCACCTAAAATAAAATTATCCTGAGATGCTTGCCCGTAATTAAGACCTAATTTGTACTTGCTAGTTTCCTTTTGGGCATATAAACTATTACTTAGGACTAACAATGAAACAATAATTATAAAGCGAATTTTCATAAGTAATCTGTACAACTATTCTTTAAGTTCAAAAACATCTCTATCCTTTAAAAACCCAAGTTTATTTCTAACTTCTTCTTGTGTGTTTTTATTAATTTGAACAGAAATAATTTCTGCAGCTTCGTTTTTCTCTTGAGATAGAGCTTCTCCTAAACAATCTACAATAATTGAGTGACCAACATATGCATAATCATTTCCATCTTCTCCAATTCTATTTACACCAATAGTATAACTCATATTTTCAATAGCTCTAGCTTTTAATAGCGCATCCCAAGCACTAATTCTTTTTTCTGGCCAACTTGCCACATAAAGAAGTAAATCATAATCCTCCACATTTCTTGCCCAAACAGGAAAACGTAAATCATAGCAAATAAGCGGACAAATTTTCCATCCTTTATATTCTACTAATAATTTTTCTGTTCCAGAACTATACGTTTCATGCTCTTTAGCTAAAGTAAACGTATGCTTTTTATCATAGTACTCGAATTCTCCCGAAGGAAACATGAAGAATAAACGATTGTAATATTGATTTTCTTCTGTAATAATAACACTACCTACTACCGCACTATTTTTGGTTTTAGCAATGTCTTTCATCCAATTCACAGTTGTTCCATTCACTTCCTCAGCCAGTTCAGAAGCATTCATAGAGAATCCTGTTGTAAACATTTCTGGTAAAACAATAAGATCTACATCATTGTTAATCTGCTCTATTTGAGATGAAAAATAGGATAAGTTTTCTTCAGGGTTTTCCCATGATAAGTCGGCTTGCAGTAATGAAATATTTAAAGTGTTCATAAGTGTTAGTTCTTAATCAAAAATAACATAATTATTGTACTTTAGATCTATGCAAACATTTATTCAGGAAACAATTCAAGACATTCTAAAAACGACTACAAGTTTTGAAAATGTAACCTTTATTTTGCCCTCTAATCGTGCTGGAGTTTTTGTAAAACAAGCACTAAAAGATGCGCAGGTAACGGGCTTTTTACCTGAAATATTAAATATAGAAGAGTTTACCGAACGCGTATCTGGAATTCGAAAAATAGATAGTATCCAATTACTTTTTTACTTCTATAAAATATACAAAGAATTAGAAGAGAAACCTGATGCTTTTGATGTGTTTTCTTCTTGGGCTTTTACCGTTTTGCAAGACTTTAATGAGATTGATCAGCATTTAGTGAATTCAGAAGAAGTATTCATTTATGTTAGAGACGTACAGCGATTACGAAATTGGTCTGTAAAAGGAACATTTCAGGAAACGGAACTTATGAAAAATCATTTTGCTTTTATGGAAAAGTTGAATGAGTATTACAATGCTTTGTATTCTTTTTTACTGGAAAATAATGTTGGATATCAGGGTTGTATGTATAGAGAAGCAACTAAGAATATCGAATCTTTTTTAGAAGAGCACACACAAAAGCAATTCTTTTTTATTGGTTTCAACGCACTGAATAAAGCAGAGGAATTTCTAATCAAAGAAATGTTAGCATCAAGAAACACAAAAACCTATTGGGATATTGATGAGTCCTTTTTAAATTCTCGACATCAAGCTGGTAATTTCATTAGAAAGTACAAAACATCTTGGAAGCATTACCAACAAAAAGAGCTTAGTATTGTTAGTACTAATTTCTCTCAAAAAAAGAATATTCAACTCATTGGAGCAGCGAAGAATATTTCGCAAATGAAATATGTTGGAGAGCTACTTTCTAACATGGAAAATCATAACAATACAGCTTTGGTATTGGCTGATGAATCGCTACTGCCAATTACGCTAAATTCTTTACCTGAAAGTGTTGAATCTATAAACATCACTATGGGATATCCATTAAAAGATATTCCGTTAACCAGTTTGTTTTTGTCTCTTTTTCAATTGTTCATTTCACAAGAAAAATTACAGAAGAAAGTAAGCAAACAATTTTATTATAAAGATGTAATTAAGGTGATTAAGCAGCCTTTAATTCATCGTTTGTTATTGATTGAGAATCGATCGGTTTCAGATGAAATTACAACTGCAATACATAATAATAACCTAACTTTCGTTTCTAAAGACTTTTTAGATTCATATTTGGTAAAAACAGAAGATACTATTCAAAATCTTGTTGGAAACCTTTTTATGTTTAGTGGAGATGTAAGTGAGTTTTTGAATACTATTTTAGAGCTTATCGATAGTTTGAAGTCAATTGTAAGTGGGTTGGAAAAGGAATTCTTGTTTCGTTATTACACGGCTTTTATGCAGTTACATAACTTACAGCTCGAGTTTGGTTATTTCTCAGATTTAAAAACATTATATCAATTCTTCAAGCAGTTGATAACATCAGAAAGTTTATCGTTTCAAGGAGAGCCATTAGCAGGATTGCAATTAATGGGAATGTTAGAAACTCGTTTACTAGATTTTGAAACCGTTATTCTTACATCCGTAAATGAAGGAATTTTACCAGCGAATTCAAAACAAACTTCTTTTATTCCTTTTGATGCAAAAGTTCAATATGGGTTACCAACCTATCGAGAGAAAGATGCAATTTTCTCCTATCACTTTTTCCGTTTACTACAAAGAGCAAAAAATGTGTATTTAATTTACAATACAGAAAATGATTCTTTTGGTGGCGGTGAAAAAAGTAGATTTATAACTCAGCTTGAGTTGCTGAAAAAAGATATTAAAACCACTTTCATTAGCCCGAAAGTAAATTCCAATGTTCAATACAAAAAAGACGTTCAAAAAAACGATGCTGTGTTGTTGAAGTTAGAAGAATTGGCTAAGAAAGGAATTTCACCTTCTGCATTAACCAATTACTTGTACAATCCTATTGCTTTTTATCAGAAGAAAGTATTGAAAATAAAAGAGTTTGATGAAATTGAAGAAGAAGTGGCTTTCAATACGTTAGGAATCGTAGTGCATGAAACCTTAAGAGAATTGTATGAACCTTATTTAGGCAAGTTTATAGTGCTTGAAGATGTAAGGCAAATGAAACCTAAAATTGAAGAGTTTATACAGAAAAACTTTAAGATTCACTTTAAAAATGGAGATGTTACTACAGGAAAAAATAGGTTGATATTTGAAGTGGCAAGTCGTTTTGTGAGTAATTTCTTGAACCAAGAAATTGCGCTTTTGAAAGACGAATCAAATAAACTGAAAATAGTTGCAGTTGAAAAAGATTACGAAGCTTTTATCACTGTGGATGGAATTGATTTTCCAATTAAAATTCATGGTCAGGTAGATAGAATTGATGAGTTAAATGGCATAACAAGGATAATCGATTATAAAACGGGAAGTGTAAAGCCTTCAGATTTAAAGGTTCCGTTTTTAGAAGAGATTTGCGACTTTAAATACAGTAAAGCAATTCAAGTTTTGCTCTATGCATTCATGTATTTAGAAAGTGAAAATGTAAAAGAAAACTCTGAGATGCAAGCTGGAATTGTATCGTTTAAAAAACTACAATCAGGATTTATGAAACTTAATTTTTCGGAGAAGTTCAGAGGAGAGGATTTCAACGTAACACCAGAAAGAGTTTATGCTTTTATAGAAGAGATTAAGATTTTAATCAAAGAGATTTATAATCCTGAAGTCGATTTTATAGAACCTAGCGAATTGCCTTTTTAGTTTTTCTACCTATAAACAAACCAACCAAAAATATACTTAAAGGATAAAAATAAGTCCATGAAAACAAATTAAAACTATATAAATTTATTGTTTCTGAAAATTGTGCATCTAATTTTATTTGATCAGAATTATAGTTGCTATCTACACTAGGATCATTTCGTCCAATAGTTCTAGAACAAAGCCAAGTAGTTGGTGTGGTGTAAACTCCTAAAATCGATTTATTCTCTGCGTAAACCAGATACTTTTGATTTATATTGGTAAAATTAAATTCACAACTATTTCCATCTTGATATATCGTTATGTACCTTTTCTTTGAGCCTTTCCATTTTTTTTCAACCTCAAAAGTCGCAGACCAATGTGTAGTGTACTTTTGATTCGGTGTTTCAGGGAATGATTCATTAAAGAGTTCTTTTACTTCAATTAATCTTCCAACAAATATTTCATCGGCTCTATTGACAGCTTCATAAAAAGGAATTTGTTCACAACTACATGCAAAAGTCGATAAAGTTGAGAATGTTAAAATAGTGAATAGTAAAACTCTTTTCATTGCGCATTTTTGTTTAAAAATAACAAATTAAATTTCCATTGCAACAATTTTCTAAACCTGATTATGAGCAGGATATTCAGAAATAGTTGTAAATCCTATAGCGTTATGAGCATTTACCGAACGAATGTTTTTAGCATCGATTTCGGTTACAATACTAGAATACTTTCCAGTAAAAACAGTACTCATTTTTTTATATAAACCTCTGAAGATTCCTTTACCACGATGTTTTTTATCCACGCAAACTTGTCCCATGATGATAAAATTCTGATCAATATCTAACTTTTCCAATTCTGTAAACATGGGAATTAATACAGGAATGGAATCTTTAAAAACAGTTGACATTGATAAAGCATATCCAACAACTTTGTTATTGTATTTTGCAATAATATGTGGATGAATTTCGTGCATTTTAAAAAGTGTCTCAAAATCATGTTCAACCGTTACAAATCCCTCTTGTTTTTTTTCTTCATCACTTAATCCTTTAGGTAAATTTTGCTGTTGCAATTCTAAAATTTGATGAAGTTCAGTTTCAGTAGAAGTTTGTGTGAAAATTAACATAAGGTGTAGCGATAAGTTGAACAGATTTTTTGCAAACGTTTTCGTTATAAAAATAAAGAAATATGCTTTTTTAATCGCGTTTTTTCTAATTTAGAATAATTATTTTTGCTACAAATCAAAAAAAGCAAACTTCTTAAAAACCGAAGCAATGAAGACAATCAACGATTTTAATTTTGAAGATAAGAAAGCATTAATCCGTGTAGATTTTAATGTGCCGTTAAACGATGAATTTCAAGTAACTGATGATACTAGAATTCAATCAGCAAAACCAACTATTATTAAAATTTTAGAAGATGGAGGAAGCTGTGTATTAATGTCGCATTTAGGTCGTCCAAAAGGTGTTGATGAAAAATTTTCTTTACAGCATATTGTTGATAAGGTAAGCGAAGTAATTGGTGTTCAAGTAAAGTTCGTAAACGATTGTGTTGGAGCTAGTGTTGAAGAAGCAGTAGCTGGATTACAAAACGGTGAGATTTTATTATTAGAAAATTTACGTTTTCATGGTGAAGAGAAAGCAGGAGATGTTGCTTTTGCTGAGCAACTTTCAAAGTTGGGAGATGTGTATGTAAATGATGCTTTTGGAACTGCTCATAGAGCTCATGCATCAACAGCAGTAATTGCACAATTCTTTCCAGAAAACAAATGTTTTGGATCTTTATTAGCGAAAGAAATTGAAAGTATTGATAAAGTATTAAACAATTCTGAAAAGCCTGTAACTGCAATTTTAGGTGGAGCAAAAGTATCTTCTAAAATTGGTGTGATTGAAAATATTATTGAGAAAGTAGATCATATTATTGTTGGTGGTGGAATGACGTTCACATTTGTAAAAGCCTTAGGAGGATCGATTGGAAATTCTTTAGTTGAAGAAGATAAGTTACAGTTAGCTTTAGATATTTTAAAAATTGCGAAAGAGAAAAATACAGAGATTCATTTGCCAGTAGATGCTATTATTGCGGATAATTTTGCTAACGATGCAAATACACAAACAGTGAGTACTAATGAAATTCCTGATGGTTGGATGGGATTAGATGTTGGACCAGAAACATCTAAAAAGTTTGCAGAAGTTTTAGCGAATTCTAACACCATTTTATGGAACGGACCTTTAGGAGTTTTTGAAATGGAAAACTTTGCAAAAGGAACAATTGAACTAGGAAATGCAATTGACGCAGCAACTAAAAACGGAGCGTTCTCTTTAGTTGGAGGAGGAGATTCCGTAGCAGCGGTAAAACAATTTGGATTTGCAGATAAAGTAAGTTATGTGTCAACAGGTGGAGGAGCAATGTTAGAAAGCTTAGAGGGGAAAACCTTACCAGGAATTGATGCTATTCTAAACTAATAGGAATCAACCGATGAGGAAAGTGTCGATTTTTATTTTCATAATAGCGTTATTTAACTGCTGTGAAGTAAAAAAAGAAGTCGATATCAAAGGGAATTGGAGCTTTTTAAAAAGGAATAAAGAAGTTGTAGAAGGAGCTGAATGGGATTATGAAGAATGGTTTGTAACAAAAAATCGTATTTATAGATTTTCATATTATTTAGGTGAACGGATTCCTGTTTATTATAAAATAGAAAATGGTAATTTATACGTGAATGTTTCGACCAATGTAGAGTATTCCATTAAGGACTTACAAGGTCAAATAAATCAGACGGAAAAAGGTAAATTTATTTTAATAAACCCATACTCTATAGAGTTTAATAGAATAGAGAATAGTGAATATAAATTATCTGATTTTCTTTATAATGAGGGAAATTCAAATGAACGATTAAAAATAGATAGTATTTACACTCAACATTTTTTTAATCGTTTTAATTCAATAACTAAAAGAAATAAATGAAATATACAACGTTACCAAATACTGATGTAAAAGTTTCTAAAATATGTTTAGGAACTATGACATGGGGAAATCAAAATACAGAAGCAGAAGGTTTCGAACAAATGGATTACGCTTTAGAACAAGGTGTAAACTTTTTTGATACAGCAGAATTATATTCTGTTCCTGCAACACCAGAAACATATGGTGCAACAGAAAAAATTATTGGAAACTGGTTTAAGAAAACTGGAAATAGAGATAAAGTAGTTTTAGCTTCTAAAATTGCTGGAGGTGGAGCGTATACTGCTCATATCCGATCAGGAGGATTGACAGGTCAAAATATTATTGAAGCTGTTGAAGGAAGTTTAAAACGTTTACAAACAGATTATATCGATTTATATCAATTACACTGGCCAAACAGAGGTGTAAATTGTTTCGGTGTAAGAGACTATCCATATAAAACTTCAACAAAAGAAGCAGAAGATCATATTGAGATTTTAGAAACACTTCAGGAATTAATTAAACAAGGAAAGATAAAACACGTTGGATTATCAAATGAAACTCCTTGGGGAACAATGAAGTATTTGCAAGCTGCTGAACAAAAAGGATTACCAAGAATGGCAACAATCCAAAATTCATATTCATTAATCCACCGTGGTTATGAATATGGAATGTCAGAAGTTTCAATGCGTGAAAATATTGGATTATTAGCCTATTCTCCATTAGCACAGGGAGTACTTTCTGGAAAGTATTTAGATGGAGGTCAGCCAAAAGGAGCAAGAGGAACATTATTCCCTCGTTTTATTGCTCGTTATATGGGCGACGGATCTCAAGAAGCAGTTCGAGCATATTTAGCAATTGCAGAGAAACATGGATTGACGTTGTCTGAATTATCATTAGCATATATCAATCAATTACCATTTGTAACAAGTAACATTATTGGTGCTACAAAAATGGATCAATTAAAGGAGAATATCGGTTCTATTAACATCGATTTATCTGAAGAGATTTTAGAAGAAATTGAAGCTGTACATGCAGCAAGACCGAATCCTGCGCCGTAGTTTTAATTTGAGCATAAAAAATAAAATATTTGCATCATACATGGTAGTCTTTATAACTATCATGATGATGCTTTTTTATTCTTATTTATTTCCTTCATCAGAAGAGAAAGAAACTGCATGGTGTGGTGTTGTAGACACAGTAAATGAAATTAGTAAAGATAAAAGAGAAGGAAGAAGGCTTTTTAATGCAAATTGTGCTGCTTGTCATAAATTAGACAAAAATTCTACTGGGCCTGCATTGAGAAATATAAATTTAGATTCACTTTCTTTACAGAAGTATTTAAACTCTGAGCAGCATAGACAGAGGTTTCCACAGTTTACGACGGAACAGCTAAATGAAATTTTAAAATATACTAAGGACTAAAAAACCGAAGCCAAAAGCTTCGGTTTTTTATTATTGTTTCTCCAAAAGTTCAATGGTTTGATCAACCCAACTTTTTGTATTATTTAAATAATGATTTGGAGCAATTCCTATAACTTCATAGGCACGTTGTTTTTTATATCTACTCGATGTGCAGGTTAAAGTAAAATTATAACATGGAGTGTATACAGTTCCAACTTCTCCATAGCCAACATATCCTCCAGAGCTTTCACCAACTAAAATTGTTTTTGAGCTTTGTTGTGCTCTAAATAGCAATGTTTCACATGAACTCGCACAATTTTTATTATATAAGATAGCTACTTTTTGAACAGCGTTAGCTTTATAAAGTCTACTCATTTTTCCACCTTTAGAAACAGACATGAACGAGTTTAATCGTGCTTTTTTCATTTTTTTTAATCGTTTTGCAAACCACTTCACACGATCTTCGCTAAAGTTAATAGTATCTTCTTTTGCGTCTTTATACCATCCTTCCCAAATTTTAATATTGTCTTTTGTAATGTATAAATCTACCTTATCGGTTTTAATTTTATTTGTGTATATAAACTCCAATAGCGGATTTACATTGGCATCACTTCCTCCTCCATTATTACGAACATCAATTATCAAATAAGGTTTTGTTCTGATTGTATTGAATGATGCATCGTATAGTGAATCAATTTTTGCACTTCTTCTTCCAGAGAAGGTTGGAATTCTTAAATAAGCAATGCTATCATTTATTGTTTGAAAATCAAATTCATAGGAAACATCCGTAGCATGGTTAACTTGTTTTTCAAGTGAGGTTTTAAACCAGAAATCACCTAAAACTCCTTCTTTTAAAGAGAATCTGCTGTTATATCGTACAGCATGATTTTTTAGATAAGAAATCGCTAGAAATTCATTTTGAACATCGGTCTTTTTAAGCTCAAATTTTACTTGTCCTGCTTTCCATAGTTTAGTTTTAGATTCCAGAATAACACCTACATAATCTCTTAGGGCTGTTTTATTAGGAATAACAGCAATTTTGTAGGCTCCTTTTATTTCATAAATACCTCGAATATCGTCTAATGGATATTGGTTTTGGTCGATCTGTTCTGAAGGAATTACTTCTCTTGAAGTAAATGTTTTTGATGCTAAAAATTGCTGAACTTGCTCTTCATTTGAGTCATCAATATTTTCACTTCTCATGTAAATAGAAGAATGATTATCTCTGAAAAACTCAACGAATTGCAGAGTTAATTTATAGCAATCGCCTTTTGTTTCAGCTTTTTTCGCTTCGGCTTTTAAACTAGCTTTTAATGAAGCGTATGTGTCTTTTGTTTTGGAATTTACATTGTCTTTAAACCCGGGAAGATTGTTTTCATAGTAAGTAATTACAAAATCTAAATCTTTGGAACATTTACATGCTTCTTGTGAAAAAGAATAGTTGCTAATGAACAGTAGTAAAAGTATGATTGTATTCTTCATTGTTAGTTTTTCATTTTTTTAAAGACAATTATAAATTCAAGATGTTACAAATTAACTCTTGTAAGATGAAAATCTTTTCTTTTAGGGAATTAATTTATAAGGATTAGAAGAATTTGATCTAATCGGTTTTCCGAATGTTTATCTTTTTATTCTAAATGATCACTTCTTAAAAAAGAAAAACACCTGAGAATTCAGATTATAAAGAATTCACAGGTGTTAATATATTTTAGATTTTTAGTTTGAAACTAGTAACCCACTTTTGCACGAACGCGTTGTAAAACATCTTGAGCTACTTTTCTAGCCTTTTCCGCTCCAATAGCTAAAGCTTCATCAATCTCATTTTTGTTTTCCATATAGTGGTTATACTTTGCTCTAACATCAGCAAACTTCTCTATAATTAATTCATATAAAGCTTGTTTTGCATGTCCATAACCATAGTTTCCTCCTTCATAGTTAGCTCGCATTTCAGCAATTTGCTCTTCAGATCCCAATAACTTGTATAATGCAAATACATTATCAGTATCTGGATTTTTTGGTTCTTCTAATGGAGTACTATCCGTTTGAATTTTCATGATTTGCTTACGTAACTTTTTATCTGGTAAAAAGATGTTAATTACGTTATCACGAGATTTACTCATTTTTTCTCCATCAACTCCGGGAACTAATTGTGTGTGTTCTTGAATTTTTGCTTGAGGCGGAACTAAAGTTTCCCCTACAACATTATTTAATCTTTCAGCAACATCTCTAGTCATTTCTAAATGCTGTAATTGATCTTTTCCAACAGGAACAATTTCTGCATCGTACAATAAAATATCAGCAGCCATTAACATTGGATACGTAAATAAACCAGCATTTACATCTTCTAAGCGATCTGCTTTGTCTTTAAAACTATGTGCAAGTTTTAATCTGTTATATGGGAAAAAACAATTCAAATACCATGTCAATTCAGTAACTTCAGGAATATCACTCTGACGATAAAAAACAGTTTTATTCACATCAATACCACAAGCTAACCAAGTAGCAGCTGTACTGTATGTGTTTTCACGTAATTGATTTCCGTCTTTAATTTGAGTTAAAGAGTGCATATCTGCAATAAATAAAAACGATTCGTTTTCCGGCTGATTAGCCATTTCAATAGCAGGTAAAATAGCACCTAATAAATTTCCTAAGTGTGGAGTTCCTGTACTTTGTACACCAGTTAAGATCCTAGACATTGTATTTTTACTTTATAAGTTGTTTCAAAATAAGCTTTTGAAACTTGTTGATTTTTTGCGAAAACAAAAGTAAGGTTTAAATCTATCAAACAAAAGAAATTACTACATTAGCAAACATGAAGTACATAAAAATACCCTTCTTGTTATTGTGGCGCGCGTGGTTTTATGTATTAATGTTTTTGGGGATTATCGTGATGTCTCCACTACTAATCGCGCTATCTTCTACTGAAAAACTGTACCCTTATTTTTGGAAGGTTGTACGTGTTTTTTCCTACTTTTTATTGTACTCAATGGGATGTAGAATTTCAATTGAAAAAGAGGAGGAAATCGATAGAGATAAGAGTTATGTATTTTGTGCAAATCACACTTCATTTTTCGACATTTGGCTGATGGCTATTATGAGTAAAAATCCAATTGTTTTTGTAGGAAAAAAGGAACTTGTAAAAATACCAGTTTTCGGTTTTTTCTATAAAAGAGTTGTAATTATGGTGGATAGAGGAAGTGCGAATAGCAGAAGAAAAGTATATGGTTTAGCAAAAAAGAGATTAAAAAACGGAACTAGTGTTGCAATTTATCCAGAAGGTTTAGTACCGGATGAAGAGGTTGTTTTAGCACCATTTAAAAACGGAGCATTTAGTTTGGCAATAGAACATCAAATTCCAATTGTTCCGCAAGTATATTACGATTGTAAAAGTTCATTTTCTTGGAATGTTTTCAGAGGAGGTCCAAAAAAATTAAGAGCCAAGCAATGTAAATTTATTTCTACAGAAGGTTTATCTTTAGAAGATAGAATACCACTTAAAAACAAAATATTCGATTTAATTTATAACGAATTAATGAATGATGAAAAGTATATGAAATATACTTTAGCAGCAAAGAAAGATGAGCAATAACGAACTACTTAACGATTACAGTCAAAAAGAAGAGTTTTTAAATATTCTAACTCATGGTTTTGGATTTGTAGCAAGTTGTGTTGGTTTTATTTTTTTAGTGATAAAATCAATGTGTTACGTATCATTTTGGGAAAGTGCAAGCTTTATCATTTTCGGATTAAGTATGATGGTATTGTATGCCGCTTCCACATTGTATCATAATGCTAAAAATCTTGATAAAAGAGCGAAACTTAAAGTTTTTGATCATGCCGCGATTTTTGTTTTAATAGCGGGAAGTTATACACCTTTTTGTATCGTAGCATTACAATCTAAATTAGGTTGGAATATGTTTTTATTAGTTTGGGTAATTGCTTTGGTTGGAATTATTTTCAAACTGTTTTTTACTGGAAAGTTAGAGCATGTTTCTACCGTAATGTATGTGGTAATGGGTTGGTTGGTCGTGTTTTTTATTTCTCCACTTATGGATAGTTTATCTGAATTAGGAGCAACTTATTTAATTGCGGGAGGAGTTTTTTATACTATTGGAGCTATTTTATATTCCATTAAAAAAATTCCATACAACCATGCCATATTTCATGTGTTTGTTTTGCTTGGTAGTTTCAGTCATTTTTGGGCGATTTATAATTTATAAATCTTTAAAAAACATTAGTTTTCCAAGTATTTATATAGATTTCTTTTCTAAATATCAAAAAAAGATACCTCATGGTTTAGTAGGAACGGATTTATTTAATAGTGTTGAAGATTTGAATTTATGGGCAAAGGAGTTATTAAATGAAGATAATACAGAAGATTTTTTGAAAGAAGATGATTTTGTTTTTATGATGCACCAAGGATATATGTTTTGGTATTTCAAAATTAATGAAGAAGAAAACCCTAATGTATATTCTTACTTTGAAGGAGATTTAAAACCTAAAGATAGAGGTAAGTTAAAAGACTTTTTAGCTGAATATATCTAAATCTTACCACTCACAATACGGCTTCTTACTCAAGTTAGAATTATAATATGCTGCTTTTCCAGTTACTTCTTTTCCTAACCATATAGGAGATATATAATTTTCATTTTCTGAAGCAAGTTCTATTTCGGCAATAACTAATCCTAAGTTATCTCCAAGAAAATCATCTACTTCAAAAACATGATTTCCACTTTTAACTAAGTAACGGTATTTTTCAATAATTCCTTTTTCGCATAAGTTCATTAAATCATTCGCTTCTGCTTTGCTAATTTCTTTTTCCCATTCAAAACGTGAAGTTCCTGAAGTATTTGATTTTCCTTTCACGGTTAAATACCCTTTTTCATCTTTTATGCGAACACGAACAACTCGTTCTTTATCAGAATTTAAAAACCCTTGTTTTATATAATTACGCTGATAAGCTTCTTCCTTGAAACTGTTATCTTTTACTAAGAATTTACGTTCTATTTCAATACTCATATTAATTTATATTTTGATAAATACCAAAAACAAAATCTGAAGGATACTTTTCAAGGTATGAGTCTTCAAGACTAAATATAGTGTTTAAAATTTCTTCCTTTTCCTCATTTAGTTCAAAGAAATGATGAGAAATATCTCTTAATGCACTCATTATTAGGTTGCCTCCATAAGGCTTTTCAATAATTGTTTTAAAATTATTATGAATAGTAGGCATTATATTTTCAGAGTCAATGCATTCAGAAGGATCGGCAATAATCATTCTTAATAAACCAGCACCTTGATATCTGTTTTTTCTGAAGTTACTTTTATATCTGGTTCTAAATTTTTTGGGAATAATTGTAATAGCATTATTAATGGCCTGAATTTGATGTTTTTTGAATTGTAATCTAGTAGCACCAACAAATTCATTAATAATTAAAAGACCATCCGGTTTTAGTGTTTTTCTAATTTTCTGAGTTAGGAAAGTGGGAATATTATCAAAATGATGAAGAGAAGATTTAAAAAAAACAATATCAAATTCGTTATCCTTAAAAGTCATTAGGTCAATATTTTGAGCTAAAAAAGTAATATTGTCTAGTTTTTTATCTTTGGCATTTTTAGCCGCAATATCAAGAAGGTTTTGTGCAATATCTATACAAACTATTTCTTTGAAAATAGAAGTGTGTTCGGCTAAATCAATTTCTCTGTTACAAGTCCCAGATCCTAAAGAGAGTAGTTTTAAACCTTTCTTATGGCTGAGAAAATCATTTGTTAAAAAATCAATATAATTATTGTTTTTATCTCCTGTAATCAAGTAATTCCAACGTTCATTAACTTTTGGAATCGACCAACAATAAGATGATATAAATGAAGTATTACTGAAAGCACTTTTAGTTCTATTTTCATTATTTGTTGTGAACTTAGAAAAGATAAACTTCCAACCTCTTTGAACTATTTTAAAATAAGTGTCAGTTATATCATCTAATGTTATAAGCCTCATAAGAGATCATTTTATAGATAAAAGTACAACTAATTTTTAACTGAGTTTAAATAAAGTATAACTATCTTCGTTCTAGTATAGAAAATATAAATTCAGTGGCCTAAGTTTATTAGTCTACTAACTTTAAGTTTTTGATGAAAAAATTAATTACATTATTTGTATCATTACTATCGTTACTATCATTTTCACAAACTGATTTTAGTAATCAATGGGAAGATTTTTTTTCCTATAATAATATTAAAGACTTCACCATTTCAGAAAACATTTTATATGCTTTAGCTGATAATGCAGTTTTTACATATGATATACAAAACCAGGAAATCCAAAAGTTGTCTTCTGTAAATGGGTTATCAGGAGAAACTACTTCTGCAATTTTCTACAATGAAACATATAATCGATTGGTTATTGGATACGAAAACGGATTAATAGAAGTTGTTGATCAGGATGGAACCGTAACTGTTTCTCCTGATATCGTTAATTTCAATCAATCTGGTTTAAAACAGGTTAATGCAATTTATCAGAATAATGATGAATTATTATTGGCAACATCTTTCGCCGTTATTGTTTATAATATTGAACGATTGGAGTTTGGTGATACTTATTTTATCGGACCAGGTTCCACAAGTGTAAATGTGAATGATATTGTTGTTGTTAACAATGAGATTTTTGCCGCTACTGATTCTGGTATTTTTGTTGCAGATACAAATGGAGGAAGTCTATTAGATGCCAATAATTGGGATCTCCGTTTTACTGGAAATTTTAAACATATCATTGAGTTTTCAGGAAATGTTTATACTGCAACAGATAGAGATTTAATTAGATTAAACGGAGCTGTTCAACAAACAGTTAGCACGTATACTGAAGATATTTCAGATGTTAAAAGCGAAGGAAGCACATTAACAGTTTCGTTATCTTCAAGAGCTAATATTTACGATCAATCTTTAGCATTAACTGCTAGTAATACTAGTAGTGGAACTTTTAATTTCACGTTAAATTCAGCAACAGTTAATTCAGGAATAGCTTTTTTAGCTACACAAGAGTTTGGAATTTTATTTGCTCCTACAGCATCGCAGTCGTATACAGAAGTACATCCTGAAGGACCTTTAGCAAATGATGTATTTTCAATTTCAGTTTTGAATAATAATCTCTGGGTAGTTTATGGAGGATATTCTAGTTTTTTTGGAGGATTATTTAAAAGGCAAGGGTTCAGTCATTACAATGGTACTAATTGGGTGAATGTGCAATATGATCCAAGCTTTCCAGTAACGGATTTAAATCATGTTACAATAGATCCAAATGCTGAAAATAAAGTTTACATCAGTTCTTTTGGAGATACTAGCGATGTTAATTCAGTTTCTACAGGAGGATTAATGGTTGTAGAAGACGATCAAGTAGTACAATTTTATAATCATTTGAATAGTCCTCTTGAAGATGTATTACCACAAGATCCAAATCGTGTTACCGTTCGTATATCTGGTAGTGCATTAGATAGGGATGGTAATTTATGGGTAACAAACTTAATAGCTAATAGCAGATTAAAAAAGTTATCTCCTTCTGGAGTTTGGACTAGTTTTGATATTAATGAATTGTATCTAGATAACAAACCAGGAATGGGAGAAGTTGTAATTGATAATGCCAATACAGTTTGGATTACAACACGTAGAAACGGTGTTTTTGCTTACAATGAAAATGGAGATAGGAAACGTGCTTTAACAACCGAAGCTACAAGAGGAAACTTACCAAATGCTTTTACCAGAACTGTTGCAATTGATAAAAATAACAGGCTTTGGATTGGAACGTTGTCTGGTCTAGTTGTTTTTAGTAATACATCTGGAATTTTTGATGCAAATGTATACGATGCAGAACCTATAATTATTCTTGATGAAGGAATTCCAAAGAAATTACTTGGCGATCAAACGATCAACTCTATTAAAGTAGATGGAGCAAATAATAAATGGTTTGGAACCGATAATGCAGGGGTTTTATACACAAACCCAAGTGGACAAAATACCTTAGCTAATTTCAATAAAGACAATTCTCCTTTACCGTCTAATAAGATTTTAAAAATTGCGGTTGATGAGTTTTCGGGGAAAGTATATTTCGCAACAGATAAAGGAATTGTTGTTTACAATAGTAATGTAGCTCCTTTTGGTGATGAATTAGGAGAAGTATACGCGTATCCAAACCCGGCTTTAAATACCAATAATACGGTAACTATTGCAGGTAGAAACGGAACAAATATTCCGAAAGGAACGAATGTTAAGATTTTAGATGTAGCCGGGAATTTAGTTTATGAAACTAACGTTGTTGAAGGTCAACAGGTTCAAGGAGGAAAGGTAGTTTGGAATAAACGTAATTTATCAGGACAAAAAGTAGCCTCTGGTATTTACATTGTTTTGCTTGTTACAGATGATGGTGCAGAAACTTCAACTACGAAAATTGCTATTGTAAATTAATGGCCATTATTTCTACAAAAGCTATTGTTTTTAGCAGTATTAAGTACGGTGATACAAGTTTAATTGTAAAATGCTTTACACTTGAAGAAGGAGTAAAAACCTACATGATTAAAGGTGTTTTAAAAGCTAAGAAAGGAAAGTTAAAAGCTGCTTATTTTCAACCACTAACTCAATTACAGGTAACTGCAAGTCATAATAATAAAGGAAATTTGAACTCATTGAGAGAAGCAAGTGTTTCCATTCCTTATGAGAGTATTCCTCTGGATATTATAAAACAATCAATAGTACTTTTTTTATCTGAAATTTTATCTTCAATTATTCAAGAAGAAGAAAAGAATGAAGGGTTGTACAACTACATAGAAACAGCTTTGATTTGGTTAGATACTCATAATGCTATTTCTAATTTTCATTTACTATTCTTATTGAATTTATCAAAGTATTTAGGGTTTTATCCTGATACTTCAAATTCAGATGCTAGTGCTTTTAGTTTGTTAGAAGGATCTTTTACAAATAGCAACTATGAAAAATTAACACTGATAAATACTGATTTAACACTCTTCAAAAAGCTCTTAGGCATAAATTTTGATGCAATACATACAATTTCTTTCAATAAAAAGGAAAGACAGACGCTTCTAAGGATTATTATTCAATATTTTGAATTACATTTGGAGGGTTTTAAAAAACCAAAATCTTTAGACGTTCTAGAAACGGTGTTTAGTTAACTCATGAGGTGGATTTTAGTACTTTTTTTGTGTATTTCTTCAACAATTTTTGCTCAGCAAATTACTGTTTATGATGGTGAAACTGGTAAAGAAATTGAGGCGGTTGCACTTTACAATTCTGACAAAACAATTTCTGCTGTAACAGATGAAAATGGTAAGGTAGATATTTCTGATTTTAAGAAAGGAATTATCTATTTTTCTCACGTTTCTTATGCTGAGTTTTCTACCAGTAAATCACTTATTCTACAAAATGATAATGTAGTATATCTGTCTAAAGAATCTGAGCAGCTAGATGAGGTTGTGGTTTCTGTATTTAAGAGTAATGCAAAAACCAACCGAATCGCAGAACAGATTGAGATATTAAATACCAAAGAAATTCAAAAACTCTCGCCACAAACTTCTGCAGATGTACTTGAAATTATTCCTGGAATACGAGTGCAAAGATCACAATTAGGAGGAGGTAGCCCAGTATTAAGAGGAATGGAGAGTAACCGTGTTTTATTGGTTGTAGATGGTGTTCGAATGAATAATGCTATATATAGAAAAGGACATTTACAAAACTCAATTACTGTTGCTCCAAATATGCTAGACAGAACTGAAGTTGTATTTGGTCCGTCTTCTGTAATTTATGGATCTGATGCCTTAGGAGGAGCAATTCATTATTATACTAAAACGCCAAAGTTATCTAAAGATAAAGAAGTAAAAGGAAGTTTCTTCTCTCGTTTTTCTACAGTTAATGATGAAAGAACAAATCAAGCTTCAATAGAATTACGTTTTCCAAAATGGGCCAGTTTTACAAGTGTATCTCACAGTGATTTTGGTGATTTGCAGATGGGAGAAAATCGTTCACACGGATTTGAAGATTGGGGAAAGGTTTTTTACTATTCGGAAAATTTAAACGGAAATTATAATCCAAATCCAACGTTAAATACGGATTTAGGTGTTCAAAGGAATACAGGTTATAATCAAACGGATATTTTACAGAAATTCTATGTTCCACTTTCTAGAAATACAGATCTAAAAGTTAATGTACAATATTCAACATCTTCAGATATTCCAAGATTTGATAGAATGACAGAATTAACGGATGAAACAGATCCGTCGTCTCTAAAGTTCGCAGAATGGTATTACGGTCCACAAGAACGATTACTTATTTCTCCGCAGTTAACCATCAATCCAAAAAAGAAATGGTTAAACGAAGGAACATTTACGTTAGCGTATCAAAATGTTAGAGAGAGTAGAATACAAAGGAGATTCGGAAGTTTAGAAAGAAGTTATAGAGAGGAAGAGGTTGATATTTATAGTTTGAATGGAGATTTCTCAGTCGCTCTTGCTAAAAATAGAAATTTAGGATATGGATTTGAGGTTGCTTACAATGATGTAAATTCAAATTCTTTTGGTAAGGAATTGAATATTGTAAATAATCAAATTACTGGTTTTAGTAACGATTTTGCAGTTCAATCTCGTTATCCAGACGGTGGAAGTAGTTACTTAAGTTCTGCTTTGTATGCGAACTACAGACAAGATATTACTAAAAAGTCTACTTTAAATTTTGGAATGAGATTAACCAATACTCAGCTACGAGCAAAGTGGATCGATAATACATTCATAACATTACCAGATTCAGATATTAGTTTGGCAAATACTGCATTAACAGCTACTGTGGGTTATGTATATAAACCTGCAAGAAGTTGGCAATTTAATGCTGTACTTTCTTCAGGATTTAGATCTCCTAACATTGATGATGTAGGAAAAATTAGAGAAAAGAGTAACCGTTTAACAATTCCAAATGTAGATTTAAGACCTGAACATGCTTACAACGCAGAAATAGGTGTTGAAAAATATTTTAATAAGAGAAAGTTTAGAATTGGTGCTAACCTGTATTACATGTTATTGAGCAATTATATATACAGGGATGCTATAAATGATCCTGGTTTATCATTGGTTTATGATGGAGAAACATTTACAACAGCGAATCAACAAATTTTAGCTAATGTAAATAGAGGAAATGCTTATGTAACCGGATTCACAGTTAATTATCAAGGAAAATTACATAAGAATTGGATGACTAGCGGATCAATAACATATACACAGGGTAGAACTTTTGATACCGATGAACCAATGTCTTCAATTCCACCACTATTCGGAAATTTTGATGTGAACTACGTGAATGATAATGTTGAAGCAGGCGTGAATTTCAGATTTAACGCGACGAAAAACATTGAAGATTTCAATATCAATGAAGGAATAGATAACCATGAGTTAACGCCAATTGTAGATGCAACAGCTACCGAGGATATTAATAAATTTTATGGGGCTCCAAGCTGGGCAACTGTAGCAATTCATTCTGCTTATAAGATTAATTCAAATTTTAAATTACAAGGACGTTTATCAAATATTTTTGATAAACATTATCGTGAGTTTGCTTCAGGTTTATCTGCTCCAGGACGTAATTTATCATTAAGTGTAATTGCTAATTTTTAATGTTATGATCAACCTATTTAAAGTAGTAAGTTTATTAGAAGGAGTTTCTTATATCTTACTATTATTTATTGCTACACCAATTAAATATATATACGATAATCCTACTTATGTAAAGTGGTTAGGAATGCCTCATGGTCTGTTATTTGTGGCGTATATTATGTTAGCATTTTTCTTGTGGGAATCTCAAAAGTGGTCAGCAAAGGAATTCTTCATTGTTTGCTTATTATCATTACTTCCATTTGGAACATTTTTCGTTGGAAAGTATTTGAAGGAATAACAATATTTGGAATTTCTAAAGTATAGAATCAAAAAAGCACAACCTAAATAGTTGTGCTTTTTTTCATATTTGGAATTTCGTATTTATAATTAATCAAACAAACTAATTCCAAATAGTAATCTATTTTCCTTTTGTCCGTTAAAGTTAGATTGTACAAAGTCTAAACGCAGAAAACGCCATTTACCCCATCCAATATTGTCTAGTCCAATAGAATACTCAGTATATGGCTTTCTTCCTCCAGAGAAGTAACTTTTGGCTCCAATTACGGTATGAAAGTTCAGTTTATTTAACAATGGAATTTTATTCAAAATAAACCCTTCAAAATTATGCTGTGTATGTATCTCAGCGTAACTATCATTTGTGCTAAACGCGTAATAAGGCATGATATTAAAACTACTCAATCTATTTGCTGGAGCTAAATCTATTTCATTGGCAAGAGGATGGTAGAAATCCATAAAAGGAATATTCTTTTGTTCTAAAAATGCTCCAGCTCTTGCATTGTAATCAAAAGTACCAATGTTTCCAAGGGATACATTTTGTTGTAATCTAGAAAAGAACATGTCTGAATGGAATTCTGAATTATCAGAACCAAATGTTTTTCTATACCCTACAGTTAATGTTGGATATTTTGAGTTGGTAACCGTAAATCTAGATTTTGGATAGCTAATATATTTACTACCAAAACTAAAACTTGCAGCTAATTGAGCCTTAAAAATACTATGCTCTGTAAATGCAGGTAAAGTATTGGATGGATCAATTGGGTTATTGGTTTCAAAAGTCTTTCTTCTACTAAAAAAAGAGTAGTCAGTTGTATTTTCCAAAGGTTTTCTATCGGCATATTCTAAACTGGTGTACACATCAATTCCTGGTGTAACTTCTTGAGAAAAATTAACGGCAGCAAAAGTCTTTTCAAAGTATTTTGCATAATTAGTTTTATCTATTAAAGAATACAAAGTATTGTTGAAGTTGCTTATTGGGTTTCTTTGATCAAATTGAACAACGTCAACACCTCCAGAAATGGATAATCTTGGTCGACTTATGTTATTCCATTTTTTATAAAAGCTAACTGTTGGTCGTAATCGTTTATCAGAAAATCCATAGTTCAAACCTGCGCTAACATTCCACCTTTTTCCTTCATCATTTACTCTTTTAGAGAACGTAACTCTAGTATCTATATTAAACCCTTGTACTGTATTAAATTGCGTATTGGTTAAAAGTCCATCATAACTTACAGACCATTTCTCATAACTATTGTTATAGGAATATCCTAAGATTGGAGAAAGCAATGTGAATTTATTTGATTTGTTATCAATAGAGTCTAAGTACTTTTTTGATTTGCGAACTACCTTAATGCTATCTTTTATAACATAGTCTCTTTTTTCTTCTAGAGTAAGAGGAACACTTCTTAAATCATTCCAATACACAGAATCTTTTTTTGTTGCATTATCTTCAAAAGACAAAATTTCTTTACCAAATGTATCTTCAGAGAATGTTGGTTTAAAATTATAATTAGAATATGAAGCAGAGAATCTTCCGTTTATGTTGAACCCAAATAATCCAACTTTAAAATCAATAGTTTGAAGAATTAAAGCCCAAACTCCTGAGTTTGGTTCATAATTATAGTTTTGTTTTATATGTAAAACATCAATTGCAGGATTATTAATTTGTTCTCCGTTAATGGTTAAGTCTGCTCCGTATATTGCCCAATCATCTTCTACTACATAAATATATCCACCAAAAACACGATCATTTTCTCTTCTTGGAATCAATTTAATTTTACTGATTAACTTTCCATTCTTATCATAAAAAGTCCCTTCTAGTTTAAATTTGTAATAACTGAATGTATAGTTTGATATTGGTGAAAATATATTGGCGTCGGCAACAGGAACTAAATTTTTATACAGATTAAAATTTACATCTTGAGCTCGGTTAAATGAAATTCCATTATCCTGTCCGCTTACTTTTGAAGCTACAATTACCTCTTTGAAATTTTTAGGTCTTTTCTGAAACCAAATTTTAGAGACAGTTTCAGACAAATAAATAATTCCACTACGAGTAGAATCTAATCCACCTCCTAAATCTCCTATTTCTTGACCTAAGATTTTCTTTGGAGCATTTTTAATTTTGAATAATCCACGAGAGTAGAAATCTGAAGTATATTGACCTGATTTATCAGTGTTTTTTTCTTTGTTAGCAATTACTTTTCTAATGATTCCGTTCGCTGGATTTTCATTTGAATTAACGGTTACTTCTTCTAATTGAACTTCTTCTTCACTAAGTTTTACGTTTAATTCGAAGGGAAAACTATCAATCTGAATTTCTTTTTTTAAGGTTTTGAACCCTAAGAATTGAAATACGACAGTTTGTTTTCCAGTTTTTTTTGTTTCTAGAATATAAAGACCATTATCATTAGTAGTGGTTCCACTTAAAGAGTTTTGTAAATACACACTCACAAAAGGAAGTGGTTGATTGTTTTTGTCTACAACTTTCCCTTTAATTTGGGCAGTAATTGAAGAGCATAAAGTGGAAATTAGAAATAAGCAAAATAGCGTAGTAATGTTTTTCATCAACTTGGTTTTGGTTTAGTTTTGAGCTTTACTTTTTTGAATCCACCCAAATCTGTAACAAATGACGAAAAACATCAAATTTTGTTACAAACAAAGATTTTTCAAATTAGTTCAAGAAGCATCAATTATTGTGCCTAAAAAGACTCACTACCTGATACTTAAAAACTCATGCGGCAAACATAAATGAAAAAGAAATTACTTTTTCCTTAGAAAATGTTAAAGAATATTTTTGATTATTCGTCCTTCTTTTTCTTCTTCTTTTTACCGAATATTCCTCCAAAAACGTCTTTAACTTTATCTACTGTATTTCCTTTTTTATCAGTACCTGTAGCTGAAGATTTGTTGTCTTTATTACCTCCTAATAATCCACCAACAGCTTTGTCAATTAAGTTGTTTTTTTGCTTTTGAATTAACTGTGTTGTTAAGTTACTTACCGCGGATTTTAAGTCAGTTTTAACAGATGGATTTGTGAAACTCCCTGAAAAGTTTGCTGTAATTGGTACAGAAACGTTCTGATCGGTACTATTTAATTTCGATAATAAACCAGTTACTTCAGATCCTAAATATTTCGCAGGAACATTAAACGTTGCATTATAATCCATTACTTGATCTAAACTGTGACTACCAGCTACTTCAATATCAATATCTTGATATTTTAACTTGAATGGTTTTACGTTTACTTTTCCGTTATCAAAAGATAAGTTGGTTTTAATATCCTTTAAATCAAGTTTCTTTAAATCTACAAAACCTAAGTTTTGATCTAACAAACTCAAAGCTTTAGAATTTTTAGGTTCTACATTAGTAGCTAAAATTTCTGCCAGTGCTTTACCTGAAACAGAAGCTAAATTCGGAGTGAAATCATCTTTCAAACTTCCTGAAAGATTAATGTTTGTATTTAGTTTTCCTTGGAGAACATCTGCAACAGGAGATAACATTTTAAACAATTCTATGTTTTTAAATGAATCACTAATGTTGAAAGATTTTATTCCCATATCAACATCAAAAACAGATTTTTCTGGCTTGGTGTCAACAGCTCCGTTTAAAGCAATATTTCCACCAAACATTCCTCCATTTACTCCTTTTAAAGTTGCTTTTTGATCTTTAATTATTAAAGTTCCTTTTACATTTTCTAACTTAAGATTATCGTAGTAAACTTCCTTAGCATTTGCATTAACAACACAATCTAAAAATGCTGGGATTTTTAAGTTCTCTTTTGGTTTTTCAGTTTCAGAAGTCTCTTCTTGTTTAGGAGTTTCAGTTCCAGTAGTGCTATTATCTGTCATGAAATCACTCACTTTAAAAGAATCTGAATTTAAGTTAAAGGTTCCTTGTAAATTTTTGTCTGAAAGTAAGAATCCCATTAAGTTGTTAATAGTTCCATTGGCTTTTAAATCGCTCGTTCCTGTAACAGCATTGAAATTAGTTAGTGAAACTTTTGTTGGTGTAAAATCAACTTTAGCACTGTTGATTTTTAGTGGGTTTGCCATTTCCTTTCCACTAAATAAGAAATCAGTAACTTCTAATTTACCACTATTTTTTATACGTTGATATTTGTTGTTTTGAACAGCATCGATATCAAATTTAGAAGTAAGATTAGCATTAATAATTCCACTCAATTCATTTTCTAATTCTATTGGATATACTTTGTTAATATGACTTAAATCTAGTTTACCATTAAGAGTGGTATTGATGTAAGGATTTTTGGTAAGATTACTTACTCTCGCATTTCCACTGAATTTATTTTCATCAATATTAAAAGCTAATTTGTTTACAGAAACATAAGTGTCATCTACATTTCCAGTAGCGTTTTTAATTTGAGTATCTATGTGAATGTTATTTACACTTTTAGGTAAACTTGGGTATTTAAATGAAGCATTGGTAGAGGTAATTGCAATGTCAATTGTTGGAATTGTTTGTTCAGTTACTTTTCCATCAACTTTACCCACTATACTAAAATCACCTGAAGTTTTTACATCAGCAATATTCTTAGCATATTCTTCAGGAATTAAGGCTAAAAAGTTTTTAAAATCCGAAGAAGGCGTTTTAAAGTTTACATGAACTTCCTGGCTAGCATCTTTGTTTAATTGTACGTAACCATCAAATATTAGCGGTAATTGATTGATATGTGCTTCGTTTTTAAGGAAAGCATATTTGCTGTTTTCTAAATCTAAAGCCAACACAGCGTTTAAATCTAAATGTTGATTGTTTACTAGCTTAGTTCCGTCTTTTTCAAATATTATGCTGGTTGTAGTTTTGGTGTCTAACTCAGTTGTTTTTTGAGAAAAATCACCACTTCCTGAATGATTAAAATCAGAAAGGACAACATTCATTTTTCCTTGTTTATCCGTATATTTTATAGTTGCGTTAGTCAGCTCGTATGAGTTTAAAGACAACTTAAAATTACTTGATGATGCTTTTTCTGTTTCTTCTTTTGTATCTGAAGCTACGTTAACGTCTTTTTTTGCAATATCGTAATTGGCATTACCTTTTTCATCTACAAGCACATTCACTAAAGTGTTATCTATAGAAAAAGATTGAATATTTAATTGACTATTAGCACTTTTGAATATTTCTGTAAGTTTTAGTTTTAATTGAATGTTTTCACTGTAAACTAAAGTATCTCCTTCAAAAGGAGCAAAATTTGTTACAACTACATTTTTTAATTCAACAGAAGCTTTTGGGAAGTTTTTTAGTAAGCTTAAGTTAGCATCTGAAAATTCTACTTTTGCATTTACATTGTTATTAATTGTTTCTTTAACTAAGGCCACCAACTTATCTTGGAATAAAAAAGGAATTGCAGCCAAAGCAATTACAAGAAGAAGTACAATTGAGACAACGATTTTTACAATTTTTTTCATGATACTGTTACTTTTGAGTTAAAACGTATGTTGGGGTATTTTATTGAGTGAAAAATGTTAACAACAAAGTTAAAAGTTATCAGTAATATTGTGGTTAATAAATAGTTTCTTTTTTTGAAAAAAACACAGCAATATTCGAGTCTTATTAAGAAGCATGCCAGTAGGTTAGGTTTTTTAGCCTGTGGTATTGCAAAGGCTGATTTTTTAGAAGAAGAAGCTCCTCGATTGGAAGATTGGTTACAAAACAACTACCATGGAAAAATGCAGTACATGGAAAATCATTTTGATAAACGATTAGATCCAAGATTGTTAGTTGAAGGAGCAAAATCTGTTATATCATTATCTTACAATTATTTCCCGGAAGAAGAGCAGCAAGTAGGGTCATACAAATTGGCTAAATATGCTTATGGCGAAGATTATCATCATGTCATTAAAAATAAGCTTTTTGAATTGCTAGAATGTCTTCGTGAAGAGATTGGAGAAATCAATGGTCGTTGCTTTGTTGATTCTGCTCCAGTTTTAGAAAGAGCATGGGCGGAGAAAGCTGGTTTAGGTTGGAATGGAAAACACACCTTGTTGATTCAGAAGAAACAAGGTTCATTTTTCTTTTTGGCTGAATTAATTATTGATTTGGAGTTAGAGTATGATCAACCTTTTACAACCGATCATTGTGGTAAATGTACGAGATGTATAGATGCTTGCCCAACTGATGCAATTTTACCGAATAATAACTTAGATGCGAGTAAATGTATTTCGTATTTAACCATTGAGTTAAGAGATAATATTCCATCTGGATTTAAGGATAAAATGGAAGATTGGATGTTTGGTTGCGATATTTGCCAAGATGTTTGTCCGTGGAATCGGTTTTCAGAGCCTCATAATGAACCTTTGTTTAATCCAAAAGACCCAATGTTGACTATGGATAAAAGAGATTGGCAAGAATTAACAGAAGAAACGTTTCGAAAAGTGTTTAAAAAGTCAGCTGTTAAACGAACAAAGTTTGCTGGATTAACCAGAAATATTAGCTTCTTAAAAGAGAAGTAAAACTCAAAGTTGAATTTGAGTTTTACTAAAAGTTTTTCTATTCATAGTCACTAAAGAAAAACCATTGTAATCCTTTAATTCGTTTTGCTTTGTCTAATATTTTCTTTTCTTTTTTCGATTCCTCCTCGAATAAATCAACTACAAACTCATCGTACGATTTTCCAATTTCTTCATTCAAGTATGCGTGAAAATACATTTCGCTAACCTTTTCACCCTTGGTTTTTTCGATATCTAGCAAGGTTTTGTACAAAGGTTCAATTTTATCAACCACACTTTGCGGTACAGACTTTCTTCTAGCGGTGTAACCAGAAATATGTCCATCTTCATCTCTGTCTATTGTAAAGTCTGTAATCACCCAATAGTATTTTCCGCTTTTAGTAAGATTCTTTACTATAGCATGAAAATTCTCTTCACGTTTTAAGGCTTCCCATAATAGTTTGAAAGCAACTTTTGGCATGTCTGGATGTCGAATGATATTATGAGGTTCTCCAATGAGTTCTAATGTGCTGAATTCAGATGCTTCTGAAAAAACATCGTTAGCGTATAGTATGGTTCCAAATGTGTCTGTTTTACTGACGATCGTTTTGTTTTTGTTCCACTTAACTTCTTCGTCTACAATGTTTACGGGGGTAGTAATGTTCATAACGGATAATTTAATTTTAGTACTACAAAGTTTGTTAAGAATAGAATAATGCAAAATGATATTTATCATTTCCCAATAAATTATGATACTAAATAACAAACCTTATATTTGTCAATTCACAATTAAGCTAAAAAGTTTATGAGCGAATCACGCAAAAGACGCGAGGCTTTACTATACCACGCTAAACCATCACCAGGAAAAATATCGGTAGTACCGACGAAGAAATATGCCACTCAACACGATTTATCTTTAGCTTACTCTCCAGGAGTTGCTGAACCGTGTTTAGAAATAGCAAAAAATAAAGAGAATGTGTACAAATATACTGCTAAAGGAAATTTAGTAGCTGTAATTTCAAACGGAACAGCAGTTTTAGGATTAGGAGATATAGGTCCTGAAGCATCAAAACCAGTAATGGAAGGTAAAGGTCTTCTTTTTAAGATTTTTGCGGATATTGATGTTTTTGATATTGAGGTAGACGCAACGGATATTGACAAGTTTGTTGAAACTGTAAAAGCTATTGCTCCAACATTTGGTGGAATTAATCTTGAAGATATCAAAGCACCAGAAGCTTTTGAAATCGAAAGAAGATTAAAAGAAGAATTAGACATCCCAGTAATGCACGATGATCAGCACGGAACAGCAATTATTTCGGCTGCTGCATTAAAAAATGCATTAGAGATTAATGGGAAAAAAATAGAAGATGTTCAGATTGTTGTGAATGGAGCAGGAGCTGCTGCAATTTCATGTACTCGCTTATATTTAGCTCTTGGAGCTAAAAGAGAGAACGTTATCATGTGCGATAGTAAAGGTGTTATCCGAAAAAGTAGAGAAAACTTAACAGAACAAAAAGCTGAATTCGCTACTGATAGAGATGTAGATAGTTTGGAAGAAGCAATGAACAATGCGGATGTTTTCATTGGATTATCAAAAGGAAATGTGGTGAGCCCAGAGATGTTACTATCAATGGCTAAAAATCCTATCGTATTTGCAATGGCAAATCCTGAGCCAGAAATTTCTTACGATTTAGCAGTTGCTACTCGTGATGATATTATTATGGCAACAGGTAGATCAGATAATCCTAACCAGGTGAATAATGTATTAGGTTTCCCATTTATTTTTAGAGGTGCTTTAGATGTTAGAGCAACTAAGATTAATGAAGAAATGAAAATGGCGGCCGTACATGCATTAGCAGATTTAGCTAAGAAATCGGTACCGGAACAAGTAAATATTGTTTATGATGAAATTAGTCTTTCATTTGGTAAAGAATACATTATTCCTAAACCTTTTGATCCTAGATTGATTTATGAAATTCCACCAGCAATTGCTAAAGCAGCTATGGATAGTGGAGTTGCACAGCAACCTATAGAGGATTGGGATCGTTATAGAGATACTTTAATGGATAGATCAGGTTCTGGAAGTAAAGAAGTTAGAATTTTACATAACAGAGCTCGTACAAATCCTAAGAAAATAATATTTGCAGAAGCAGATCATTTAGATGTTTTAAAAGCAGCTCAAAGAGTTTATGATGAGAAAATTGGAATTCCAATTCTTTTAGGAAATAAAGAAATCATCTTAGAATTAAAGCAAGAATTAGGTTTTGAGGCTGATGTAACTATTATCGATCCTAAAACTCCAGAAGAGAAAGAAAGAAGATTGAGATTTGCTGAAAAATTCTGGAAAACAAGACAACGTAAAGGAATTACCTTATTGGAAGCTCAAAAATGGATGCGAGAGCGTAACTATTTTGCAGCAATGATGGTAAATGAAGGAGAAGCAGATGGTTTAATTACAGGTTATTCTCGTCCTTATCCATCAGTGGTGAAACCAATTTTAGAATTGATAGAAAAAGATCGAGGTGTTTTAAAAGTAGCAGCAACGAATTTATTGCTTACCAAACAAGGGCCAATGTTCTTGTCGGATACCACGATTAATATTAATCCAAATGCGAAAGAGCTAGCTAAAATTACGCATTACACAAGCATTTTAGCTCGTATGTTTGGAATGAAGCCAAATGTTGCCATGTTAAGTTTCTCTAACTTTGGATCAACTAAGTCTGAGACTTCTGTTAAAATTCGTGAGGCTGTTGAGTATATGCACGAACATTATCCGGATTTAGTTGTTGATGGAGAAATTCAAGCAGATTTTGCATTAAATGAAGAGTTATTGTCGAAGGAATTCTCTTTTTCTAAATTGAAAGGTAAAAAGGTAAATGTGCTAATTTTCCCAAATTTAGAGTCAGCAAATATTACCTATAAATTAATGAAACAAGTAAACGGAGCAGAATCAATTGGACCAATTTTATTAGGTTTAAGTAAGCCAGTACACGTTTTACAACTTGATGCAAGTGTAGATGAAATGGTGAATATGGCTGCTGTTGCAGTTGTAGATGCTCAGGAAAGAGAGAAGAGAAATTTAAACAATTAATAAGTAGGAAAATACGGGTTTTACAATCCTAAAAATTTTGCTACTTTAGGCGTCGGTTACACAGAAACAAATGATTACCCAAATAAAAGGAAGATTAGTAGAGAAAAATCCTACCTATGTTGTGGTAGACTGTAATGGTTTAGGATACTTACTTAATATCTCTCTAAATACATATGGATCACTTCCAGAAGATGAAAATGTAAAACTATACACACATCTTTCTATTAGAGAAGATGCACATACTTTGTATGGTTTTATTGATAAAGTAGAACGAGAAGTATTTAAATTATTAATTTCTGTCTCAGGTGTTGGTCCAAGTATAGCAAGAACCATGCTTTCGTCCATGAGTGCCGAAGACGTGCAACAAGCTATTGCTTCTGAAAATGTGAAATTGATTCAGTCGGTTAAAGGAATAGGAGCAAAAACAGCACAGAGAGTAATCATCGATTTAAAGGAAAAAATCTTAAAAACCTTTGATATTGATGAAGTTTCTGTAACTGAGAGCAATACTAACAAAGAAGAAGCGTTATCTGCATTAGAGGTTTTAGGATTTGCCCGAAAACAGTCAGATAAGGTAATAACCAACATATTAAAAGAATCGCCATCAGCAACTGTGGAAGAGCTGATAAAAAAGGCACTTAAAAACTTGTAAAAGAAGTTGAGAAAACATTTTCGTAATAGATTTTTTACAGCACTTGCTATATTAGTAAGTGTTGTTTCATTTGCTCAGAATTCAAATAAGAAAGATTCTATTCCAGCAAAAAAAGATAGTATTCCTTTAAAGTATAACTTCAACTTTAACCAAAAAGGACATCTTTTTTTAAATAATCCAACCGATATTCAAGTTCGTTATGATAAGTCGATAAATAAGTTTGTTATTGTTGAAAAAATTGGAGATTATGTTGTTGGAACTCCAATATTCTTAACTCCACGCGAGTATGATAAGTATAAATTGAAAAACGATTTAAAAGCATATTTCAGAGAAAAAGTTGATGCTGCAAATCCAAATAAAAAAGGTAACGATAAAAAAAGAAAAAATTTACTTCCTAAATATTACGTCAATTCCAAATTCTTCGAAAACGTTTTTGGAGGAAATGAAGTTGAGGTAATTCCAACAGGACAAATAAGTATAAAATTAGGAGGGATTTATCAGAATACAGAAAACCCTCAAATATCTGTAGAGAATCAGAGTAGTTTTACTTTTGACTTTGATCAGCAAATTAGTGCGAGTATTCAGGCTAAAGTTGGAAAGCGTTTACAAGTAACAGCCAACTATGATACACAATCTACTTTCGATTTTCAAAATATCATTAAAGTTGAATACACACCAACGGAAGATGATATTATACAAAAGATTGATGCAGGTAACGTAAACTTACCTATTAAGAACTCATTAATTAATGGTGCGCAAGCTTTATTTGGAGTTCGTGCGGATTTTCAATTTGGAAAAACTACAATTAGAACTGCATTTTCGCAACAAAATTCACAATCTAGGAATGTAGTTGCAGAAGGAGGAGCTGTAATTGAACCTTTTGAATTACGAGTAACGGATTATGATAATGATCGTCACTTTTTCCTATCTCAATATTTTAGACAGAATTATAGTAAAGCTTTAGCGAACTATCCGTTAGTTAGTAGTCCAATTAATATCAACCGAATTGAAGTTTGGATTACCAATAGAAATCAGAACGTAACTGATTTTAGAAGTATTGTAGCTTTTGCCGATTTAGGAGAATCGGATTTAGAGAATATGGTAAGTGCTAATTTATCTACTGGTGTTCCACAAGAGAACTATGTAGATGTAGTTGCAAACCCAGTTAGTGTACAAAACACTCCAATTCCATATAATGCAGTAAATGATATTAATGATTTATTAGCTGTAACTACAGGAGGAATTCGAGATGTTGGTACTTTAGATTCATCTGTTCCAGTAGAAATGGTTCAAGGAAATGATTATTCCTATCTGCAGAATGCTAGAAAGTTACAATCTAATGAGTATACGCTTCACCCACAATTAGGTTTTATTTCGTTAAATAGACGATTAAATGATGGTGAAGTATTAGCTGTAGCTTATGAGTATACAGTTGTAGGAGCGAATAATAATGAAACTATTTTCAAGGTAGGAGAATTTTCTAATGACGGAATTAATGCTCCGGCAAATATTGCTGTTAAGTTATTACGTAGTGAAATCTTAACAACAAAAAGAGAAATAGGAACAAATAATCCACCAACTTTTATTCCGGCTCCAACATGGAGATTAATGATGAAAAACGTATATGCTTTAGGTGCATATCCGTTACGTCAAGAGGGGTTCCGTTTTGAATTATTATATCGTGATGATGAGACAGGTGTTTTACAAAATACTCTTCAAAATATTAATGATCTAAATAATACAGAAGATTATAATAACATTCGAAAAACAACATTAATCAATTTATTTAATATTGATAAATTAGATCAGAGTCAGTTTAAAGTAGATGGTGGAGATGGTTTCTTTGATTTTATTGAGGGTATTACAGTAAATTCAGCTAAAGGATTAATTTATTTTCCTAGCGCCGAGCCTTTCGGGATAGACTTTGATCAAACTTTAATAGATAAGGGAATTAATATAGTAAATGATAGGGAAAAGTATTTATTCAATGATTTATATCTAACAACCAAGATTCAAGCGAAGAACGAGTTTCAAAATAAAGATAAGTTTTTCCTGAAAGGATATTTTAAATCAGAAACAAGTAGAGGTATTTCATTAGGTGCTTTCAATATTCCAAGAGGATCGGTAAGAGTTTCTGCTGGAGGAAGAACCTTAGTTGAGGGAGTTGACTATGTTGTAGATTATCAATTAGGAAGGGTTACTATTTTAGATCCAGGATTAGAAGCATCAGGAGTTCCAATTAATGCATCGGTTGAGAATAATACATTCTTTAATCAGCAAAGGAAAACATTCTTAGGAATTGATGTTGAACATAAAATCAAAGAGAATTTTATACTGGGAGCAACATTTTTAAATGTTAGTGAAAGACCAATTACTCCAAAAGTAAATTTTGGTGCAGAGCCTATTGATAATATCATGTTAGGTTTTAATTTAGATTTCTCTTCGGAAGTTCCGTATTTCACCAAATTAGCAAATAAGCTTCCTTTTGTTGAAACAGATGCACCTTCGAATATTTCTGTTAGAGCTGATATGGCGTATTTACTACCAGGATCTCCAAGTGGAATTGATGTTAACGGAACAGCTACGTCTTACTTAGATGATTTCGAAGCAACTCAAATTCCAATTAATTTAAATGCTCCGCAGCAGTGGTTTCTAGCAAGTTCTCCATTATCACAAGATTTTGCTGAAGCAACAAATGATCCAAGATATAACTTTAAAAGGGGAAAGATTTCTTGGTATAGTATTGATCAATTATTCTATTCTAATAGTACAAACAGACCTTCGAATATTAATGATATCGAGTTATCTAGAAATGAGGTTCGTCAAATTAGTTTTTCTGAATTATTTCCAAATACAGATTTAGATATTACTCAATTAAATTTGGTTAGAACTTTAGATTTAGCTTACTTCCCAAATGAAAGAGGTCCATATAACTTTAATACGGAAGCAACTGAGTTAAATGCTGATGGTACTTTTACCAATCCAGGTGAAAACTGGGGAGGAATTATGAGAGCCTTAACTACAACAAATAATTTCGAGCAAGCAAATGTTGAATATATTCAGTTCTGGTTAATGGATCCATATGAAGGATATTCTATTACAGAAGCCGAAGGATTACCAGCGGGTATCGATCCACAAAATCCAATTAACCAAGGAAAGTTATTCATCAATTTAGGAAATATTTCAGAGGATATTTTACGTGATTCTCAAAAGCAATTTGAAAATGGATTGCCAACAACCCAGAATCCAGCACCTCAAGTGGATACAAATATGGGTACTATTCCTAGAAACCCATCGATTTTATATGCGTTTAGTGCCGATCCTGATGAAAGAACACAGCAAGATATTGGTTTAGATGGTTTATCAGATTCGCAAGAACGTAGTTTAATTGACAGAATTAATGCAGATCCAAGCTTGCCAATAAACATTGATGTAAGCAGATTAAATATTGATGATATCTCTGGTGATAACTTCCAATTTTTTAGAGGAGGAGAATTAGATGCTGCGAATGCATCAGTCATAACTCGTTATAAAAATTACAATGGTACTGAAGGGAATTCACCTACAACTGATCAGTCAGGAGAAGATTTTCCAACTTCTGGTTCTACGTATCCTGATACGGAAGATTTGAACCGAGATCAAACTATGAATCCAGTTAGTTCTTATTTCGAGTACGAGGTTTCTTTAAATAGAAATGACTTAGTGCAAGGATCGAATTTTATCGTAGATGTAAAATCAGAACCAATTACGTTACCAAATGGTGAGTCTAGAAGTACTACTTGGTATCAATTCAGAATCCCAGTAAGAAATGGATTCTCTCAAGCTGTTGGAGGAATTACAGATTTTAATAGTATTCGTTTTATGCGTATGTATTTAACAGAGTTTAATATGCCTGTTGTAATGCGTTTTGCAGAATTAGAATTAGTTCGTGGAGATTGGAGACGATATACAAGAACACTTGATCCAACAGTTCCTGAAGAAGATTTGGATAATGCACAATTAAATAATTTCGAAGTAGGAGTTGTTAGTATTGAGCAAAATGATGATCGTTATGAATTACCTCCAGGAATTACAAGAGAGCAATTACAAGGAACGAATAGAATTCAACGTCAGAACGAGCAATCTTCTACAATAACGGTAAATGATTTACCTCCAGGAAAATCGAGAGCAATCTTTAAAAATATCAGTATCGATTTACGTCGATACAAAAATTTAAGAATGTTCTTACATGCAGAAGAGGTTCCTGGAAAAGTTGTTTCAAATGGAGATATGGTTGCAACGATTCGATTAGGAACTGATTTAAATGAAAACTACTACGAAATTGAAAAACCTTTAATTTTATCAACATCAAGTGCATCATCATTGGATGTTTGGCCGGAAGAAAATAATTTAGATATTTTAATGCCGGAATTAGCGACATTAAAATTAGATAGAGATGGTGCTGGTGTTTCTGCAGGTGATATTTATTCTGGAACAGCCACAAATGGTTTAACCATAAGAGTAAAGGGAAATCCTACTCTAGCACAGATTAGAACAGTAATGTTAGGTGTAAAAAATACTACTTTGAACGATAGAAGTGTTGAAGTATGGTTCAATGAATTACGTGCTGTAGGATTTGACAACCAAGGAGGTTGGGCAGCTGTAGTTAATGCAGATACAAATTTTGCCGATGTAATTGATTTATCATTAGCGGGTAGAATGTCTACAGTAGGATTTGGAAATGTAGATCAAAGAGTTCAAGAAAGAAGTTTAGAAGAACAAAAACAATATAATGTATCGACCAATGTTCAGTTAGGTAAAATGATGCCTAAAAAATGGAACATGCAAGTACCGATGAGTTATAGTTATGGGGAAGAATTTATTGATCCAAAGTTCGATCCTCAATATCAAGATGTGGCTCTTATCGATGCCAAATCAAGAGGTTCAGATCAAGCAAAAAGAAATGCTGAAAATGCCCAGGATTATACAAGAAGAAAGAGTATAAGTTTTATTAATGTAAAGAAAAATAGAAATCCTAAAAGCGATAAAAAGCCTAAATTCTATGACGTTGAAAACTTAGCGATGTCTTATTCTTTTAGCGAAGAGTTCCATAAAGATTATAATATTGAGCGTTTCGTGAATCAAAACTTAATGGCGGGATTAAACTATAATTTTAATTTTAGTCCTTTTGTTATTGAACCTTTCAAGAAATCACAGAAATTGAAGAGTAAATACTGGAAGTTTATTAAAGATTTAAACTTTAATCCAGTTCCTAAAAATATAGCGATCAATTCAAAAATTAATCGAAATTATAATCTTCAGCAATCAAGGAATTTAATTGAAGTTGCAGGATTGACAGCTCAGCCGGAATTAATTCAGCGTAGGTTCTTATTTGATTGGGACTATACCATTGCGTTCGATTTAACAAAATCGTTACAATTAAATTTCAACGCTACGAATAACTATATATATGATGGTTTCGGACAAGATGAAGAACTTGGAATTTATGATAAATTCTTTACGTTTGGACGTCGAAATCAATATCACCAAACACTAAATGCAACATATAAAGTTCCAATTAACAAATTACCATATTTAAGTTTTATTAGTTCGGACTACGGATATACGGCTGATTTCGATTGGCAAGCTTCTTCTAGAAGTTTGATAACAGATCCTGATACGAATTTAGAAGTAAGTATTGAAGATAAAGTTGGTAATATGATTCAGAATGCCAATAAGCATACCATTGGTGCAACAATTGACTTTAAACGTTTTTATAAAACTATAGGCTTAGAAAAGCTATTCCTTAAAAAGAATAAACGTCAAGCAGGTGCTAAGAAAAAAGGAGTAGCATTAGGAAGTAAACCAACAAAGAGTCAGCCAATAAAACTTAAAAAGAATGCATCTTTTGGAAAGAAATTATTGAAAGGTACTTATGATGTATTAACTTCAGTTAAGAGAGCCAAAATTAATTACTCTAGAGAAAGTGGTACTTTATTGCAAGGATTCAGACCATCGGTAGGTTTCTTAGGAAGAAGTAATTTTGACGGAAGTTTGGCTCCAACATTAGGATTTGTTTTCGGTAGTCAAACTGATATGTTACGTCAGGCAATTTCTAATGGTTGGTTAATCACTAGAGATGCAAATGCAGAATATTTCAATCAGAATTATGGAAGAACGAGAAATGATAATTTAGATTATAACATTTCTATTAAGCCAGTCAAGGATCTTACGATTGATTTAAGAGGAAACAGAATTAAAACATCAAACGTTACACAACAATTAGATGTTATATTAAGACCTGGAGGTGATCCAACGAATAATAATGATTATGAACAAAACCCTGCATTAAGAGCATTTGAAACTGGAAATTATAGTATTAGTCACTTTATGTTAGGAACTATGTTTACTGATGGAGATCAGTTATATCAAAACTTCTTAGACAACAGAGCTACTATTGCGAATAGAATTGGAAGTCAAAATCCATTATTACCAAATGATATTGATCCAGCCAATACTACGAATGCAGGATATAAAACAAATGGTCAGCAAGTAATGTTACCAGCATTCTTAGCGGCATATTCAGGTACAGATGTAAATTCAGCCAGTACTGGTATATTCAAAAACATTCCATTACCAAACTGGACAATGAGATATAACGGATTGATGAAGTTCAAGTGGTTCAAGAAGAATTTCTCATCATTTACATTATCTCATAGCTATAAATCGTCTTATACTATTGCTAATTTTACTAATAATTTACAGTACGATAGTGGAGATTTAAGCTTAACAAATAATTCAGGGAATTATCAACCAGAATTATTAATTTCGTCGGCAACATTAATAGACGAATTTTCACCGCTTATTAAAGTGGATATGAAAATGCGAAATTCGTTCTCTTTAAGAGGAGAAGTTAAGAAGGATAGAAGTTTAACGTTGAATTTTAATAATAACACGTTAACGGATATTAAAGGAACGGAGTATATTTTTGGTTTAGGATACCGAATTAAAGATGTTAAAATGGTAACAAGAATTACCGGTAAGAAAGAAACATTAAAAGGAGATATTAATATTAGAGCCGATGTTTCACTTAGAGATAACTTAACATTAATTCGATCTGTAGACGAACAAAATAACCAAATTACTGGTGGAGAAAGATTATTTGGATTGAAGTTTTTAGCGGATTACAACTTGAATAGTAATTTAAGAGCCTCTTTCTATTATAATCATAACACATTTGATTATGCAATCTCTACCAATTTCCCGCGTCAATCTATTAATGCAGGATTTAACTTAGTCTATAACTTAGGAAACTAAAATTTAAAACCATATTAAATAAAATTACAAAATGAATATTCCAGCTGAATTAAAGTATACTAAAGACCACGAATGGGTTAAAGTTGATGGAGATGTTGCTATTATTGGTATTACTGATTTTGCACAAAGTGAGTTAGGTGACATCGTTTATGTAGATGTAGATACCTTAGATGAAACAGTAGAAATTGAAGAAGTGTTTGGTTCTGTTGAAGCCGTAAAAACAGTTTCTGATTTATTTATGCCATTAACTGGTGAGATTGTTGAGTTTAATGAAAAATTAGAAGATGAGCCAGAATTAGTAAATTCTGATCCTTACGGAGAAGGATGGATGATTAAGGTTAATATTTCTGATAGTGCTCAAGTAGAAGGGTTATTAGATGCTGAAGCTTATAAAAAGATTATTGAAGGGTAATTCCCTATACCTTGCAATTGCTGTTACAATAATTATCGCAATATTGAGTTTAATAAAAATAGGGAAACAACCTATTAGTTTCACTTACTTAGATAAAATTGAGCATGCTATAGCTTATTTCGTTTTAGGTTTTTTATGGCTTCTTACGTTCATAAAAAGAGACATTAAAGTTGTAGTTGTAATAACAGTTGCGTTATATGGTGTTCTTTTAGAAGTGTTGCAATCTGAATTGACGAATTACAGAACTTTTGATTACATGGATATGTTGGCCAATACATTTGGAGCTTTATTAGCTTTTATGGTTTTCAAATTCATTGAAAAAAAGCAATTCAAATTGTTAAATAGCTTGTAAAAGTCGAAATAAATTACTTAAATTAGCAGACCTTATAAAAACTTTTAGGATGGAAATAAAGAAAAATCCAAAATTTAACCTTGAAAACTACAGTAAGTTGTTCATTCAGCTAGGGTTAGTTTTGGCTTTATTTGTTACTTATGTAGCAATTGAGCATAAAACTTACGATAAAAGTTACGGTGAATTAGGATCAGCAGACTTAGGAAATGAGATTGAAGATGAAACATTAGTGATTAATGCACCACCTCCACCTCCACCACCGCCTGCAACTCCACCACCACCAACACCAGAGAAAATTGAGGTAGTTGAGGATGATAAGGAAATCGAAGAAACAGTAATTGAATCTACTGAAACAGACGAATCAGAGGCTGTAGAGGTTGACGAGATTGTTGAAGAAGTAGAGGAGGAAGAAGTTGTTGAAGATGTACCTTTCTCTATTATTGAAGATGTACCTGTATTCCCTGGATGTACTGGAAGCAATCAACAAAAGAAAGATTGTTTAAATAAAAAAATGCGTAAGCACGTTCAAAGGTATTTCGATGCTGAATTGGCTAACGAGTTAGGATTACCTTCAGGTAAGAAAAGAATTTTCGTTCAATTTAAAATTGATAAAGACGGTAGTATTACTAGTATTAGAGCAAGAGCTCCGCACCCAAGATTAAAAAAGGAAGCAGAGCGTATTGTTAAGAAATTACCTAGAATGAAACCTGGTAGACAAAGAGGTAAAGCGGTAAGAGTAGGTTATACATTACCAATTACTTTCAACGTAGAATAGTATTTTACAAAACGATATAAGAAAGCAGCTCACTCGAGCTGCTTTTTTTGTGGCATGTTTTTTGGACTTAAATAATTCTAATTTAAAACTATTACATTATGAAAAAGTTGAAAAAACATCCAAGAAAACAGCTTGAAAAGTTTTCCAACATCTTTATGCAATTGGGTTTAGTCCTAGTGCTATTTGTCGTTTTTGTTACCTTAGAACATCAGACGGAAAAAGGTAAACAAACAGCAGTGTTTAATCACGATGATTCAAGAGAGGTTTTGATTTTAGATCACATACCAAGAGAAATTGTAGTTGAAAAGAAAGTAGTTGAACAACCCAAACAACAACAGAGACAACAAAGAGTAATTCTTGATGAACCGATAGATAAAGTAAAGAACGATGAAGATATCAAGGAAACAGTTCTTATTCCAAAAGAAGAGGATAAGGTTGTTATTAATGAAGGCGATATCTATGAAGTAGATATTCCGGAGGAAGTTGATAAGTCTGATGATCCTGTAAGTATGAATTTCGTTCAGAAAGCACCAGTTTTTAAAGGTTGCGAAGGATTATCTGAAGTAGAGAATAGAAAGTGTTTCGAGAAAAAAATGAAACGATTAGTTAGAAGGCATTTCAATGCTGACTTAGCTAATGAATTAGGATTGTCTAGTGGGAAGAAAAGTATCTATACTCAATTCGTTATTGATAAAAATGGAAACGTTGTGGACATTAGAGTAAAAGCTCCTCATCCAAGGTTGATGAAAGAAGCCAGTAGAATTGTAAAAAAGATTCCTAAGTTTAAACCAGGAATTCAAAATGATAAACCCGTAAAGGTTAAATATATGCTACCAATTAGCTTTATGGTAGAATAACTAGAAAAAACTCAATCATTCGATTGAGTTTTTTAATTTTGTTATATGAGCGTAGCAAAAAATTATTTTTCACACGAAACTGCAGTAATAGATGAAGGTTCTTCAATTGGTGAAGGAACTAAGATTTGGCATTTCAGTCATGTAATGCCAAACAGTATTATTGGTAAACGATGTAATTTAGGACAGAATGTTGTGGTTTCACCTAATGTAGTTCTAGGTGAAAATGTAAAAGTTCAAAATAATGTATCTATTTATACAGGTGTAAATTGTGAAGATGATGTATTTCTAGGACCTTCTATGGTGTTTACAAACGTTATAAACCCAAGAAGTGCTGTCAACAGAAAAAACGAATTTAAAGAGACATTGGTAAAAAGAGGAGCAAGTATTGGTGCTAATGCAACAATAATATGTGGTATTACAATTGGAGAGTATGCCCTTATTGGAGCTGGAGCCGTTGTAACAAAAGATGTTGAGCCTTTTTCATTAGTGGTAGGAAACCCGTCGAAACCAATTGGCTGGGTAAGTAAAAATGGACATCGATTAAATTTTAACAAAAATGGTATAGCGATTTGTCCGGAAACATCTGAAACCTACGAACTTAATGGAAACAAAGTGAGGTTAAAAAAATAAGAATTTAATGTTAATTTTTTTTGCATCAAAAGAATTATAATATATATTTGCTTTGTGGTTATAAACCACTTTCTTTTTCTTTTTCATAGCAATTTTTCCCACTCAATCTTTGAGTGGGTTTTTTTAGCTCATAAATTAAGTATCCAAATACAACTACATATTCTAGAGCAACGAACCATAAGTTTTCGTGCCAAGGCGTATTTGCGTAAGCTTGATAGCTTAATATAATTACAAAAGACCACACTAATGGGTATTTGTATTTAGTGAAAACAGAAAGTATAATTAGTGTTGCTAAATACCATGGATGAACTGTAGTTGACATGAAATAGTAAAAAGACAACGCTAAAAGCATCGAAGTGATAATATCTATTGTTGAAGTGTTCTTTCTAAATAGACTTACTCCAAGAAGAAAAAGAACACTTAGAGTAGGTAAAATCTTCCCGATAACGGCAATTTCATTGTATCCTCTAAATAAGTATCCCACTTCTCTAAAAACGTAGTAGAAACTAGCATTAAATTCAAAAGATCTAAACCATAAACCAACTGAATTACTATAGCTCTGAATTAAAAACTCTGATAAAAATGGAAGGAAAAGGACAATGGTTGTTGCTATCACAATACTGTAGAATAATAATAATTTTACAGCATTTCCTTCCAATTCTAATTTGCCATTTTTAATTAAAAAACGTCTTAAGAAAATAGGCAAAAAGAATAATGGAATAAGTTTAACACTTACCGAGAAAGCTAGCATAAATGCTGATAGAATCCATTTTTTCTTATGGAATAAGTATAAGGAGAGTACTAAGAAAAATAGCATAACAGGTTCGAAATGTAAATTCCCTGTCAATTCAATTATAATAAAAGGGTTTAGAGCATAAAGAAATATATTACTTGGGTTTTTGCCTAACCTTCTTAATAGTTTCGCTCCTACATATATAATACCAATATCGGCGAGTATAATTTGAATGCGCATTGCAATTGCGGCTCCTAAAATGGATTTACTTGAGAATAATGCTGCAATTAAAAAAGATAATTGATTTAAAGGAGGGTAGTTGGTATAATGACTTCCATTCATTGGTCCCATACCTTCATACAACTCTTTTGCTTGTTCAACTGGTAAGAAACCACTTTTGATAAAGTTTTCGGGTAAGAATATATAAGGATTCATTCCTTCTAAAATCATCCTTCCGTCCCATATAAATCGATAAAAATCTTGAGATAAATTAGGAATAGCAATCAAAAACAATAATCTGAATAATACTGCTATAGCAGCCAGATGTTTAAACGAATAGTTATTCCTTAAAAGAATAGCATATCCACCAAATAACACCGTCCAAATTAAAATAAGTGTATTAAAGGAAGTTCTTTCTAAATGATAAGCTGTAAAATAATACAACAAACAAGAGATTACTGTAATTAAAACGAGAATAAATCTTTTGTTTGTGTTGAACATTATTACGCTTTAGAAAAAATTGATTTAAAGAATACGTAACTAAATCCTATGAAAAGCATTAAATGAAATGGGAAAAGTCCGAAATCACCACCCTGATCACCAACTATAAATGCACTATATAAACCAAAAGCAAAGTATAACGCCAATATTCCTTCAATAATTACATTTAAAGATGGTCGTTTCTTAATATACTTGTTATTCTTCCAGCTATCTTTTAAAGATTTTATATTGAATTTAGGGGTACGAACAAATTCACTCTTCTTCCCAAAATGACCTTCTAATACAGCTATGGTGTTATGTAAAGAGAATCCCATGGCAATAGAGAAGAATGTAAAAAATGCTCCTATATATTTTATAAAACTTTTAATTCCTCCACCAAATGTTCGTTTGTACATGAACCAATAACAAATAAAGAAAATAATGGTACTGGTTACGAAGAAACTCATTACAATGAAATAAACTCTTAAATGCGCGTATTCATTTTTAATGTATAACATAGGAATACTTAAAACTCCCATTAAGAATATACATGTAAACATTGAGCTATTTAACAAGTGTAAAACACTATGTATTTTGGTTTTGAAGTTTACGTTTTTACTAGTAATAATTTTCGCTAGCATTTTCTGGAAATTCTCAGCTCCACCTTTATTCCACCTGAATTGTTGAGATCTAGCAGCGCTAATAACTACAGGTAATTCAGCAGGAGTCACAACATCTTCTAAATATTTAAACTTCCACTTCTTTAATTGTGCTCTATAACTTAAATCTAAATCCTCTGTTAATGTATCTCCTTCCCAATTTCCTGCATCAATAATACATTCTTTACGCCATATACCAGCAGTTCCATTGAAGTTGATAAAATGACCTTTACTATTTCTTCCAACTTGCTCTAATGAAAAATGCGCATCTAAAGCAAAAGCTTGAACTTTAGTTAAGGTTGAATAATTTCTATTGATATGTCCCCAACGTGTTTGAACAACACCAATTTCTGGATCTTTAAAATAAAGTACAGTTTTTTCTAACCAACACGGTTTTGGTAAAAAGTCGGCGTCAAATATGGCAATAAATTCACCCTTTGCTATTTTCAACCCTTCTTTTAAAGCTCCTGCTTTAAATCCAACTCTATTTTCTCTTCTAATGTGTTGAATATCTAAACCAGTTGCTTGTAGTTTTTTAATATGCTCAGCAGTGGAATTTACAGATTCATCTGTTGAATCATCCAATACCTGAATTTCTAATTTTTCTCTAGGATACTTTAATAACGCGATGTTATCCAATAAACGCTCCATAACATACAATTCATTATAAACTGGTAATTGAATTGTTACATATGGAATTTCTTCATCTTTAGATAAATCAAAAGTTTCTGATTCATCTATTTTTTTCTTAGAAGACAAGTAATTAAATAACAAATTTAATTGCGCTAATGCATACATGAAAACCAGCAATAAAGAGATGCTGTATAAACTAATAATAATGTATTCGAGAATCATTATTTAAAACTGTATTTAAAGATCCAACTTAAAATTTTTACGCCTGCTAATATAGTTCCTTTTACTGTACCAGAAACCTTAGAAACGCCAATTCTATTTCTATATTTTACAGGAATTTCAACATAGGAATAATTTCTTTTGATTGCTTTTAATTGCATCTCAACCGTCCAACCATATGTTTTGTCTTCCATGTTTAAATCTAGTAGCTTATTATACTTAATTGCTCTAAAGGGACCTAAATCTGTGAATTTAGCACCAAAAAACAATTTCATTAAAAATGTTGCTAACCAGTTACCAAACACCTGCTGTGGTGTCATAGAACCTTTTTCACGTAGTCGTTGCACACGTGAACCAATTACAAAATCTATATCTTGATTTACAATAGGAGCTATTATTTCGGTAAGTTGTTCTGGATAATCTGAGTAGTCACCATCAAGAAAAACAATTACGTTTGGTTTCTCACTTTGTTCAGCAATGTAATCCATTCCCTTTAAGCAAGCATAACCGTATCCTTTTCTGTTTTCTTTAAGTACAGTTGCCCCGGCATTTTTAGCATTTAATTCTGTATTATCAGTAGAATTATTGCTAACTACAATTATCTCATCTACAATTTCGGGAATATCCTTTATTACTTTAGCTATCGAATCTTCCTCGTTATATGCTGGAATTATAACTTTAATTATGGGTTCCATGTACTATTTTAAATCGTTAAGATTATTCTCTTTTTTAAAAGAAGAAAAATCTTTCCACTCTTTTATTTTTTTTCCGTCTTTAAACTTAGAAGCCTTTACCAATTTTCTCCTTTTGTAAATAAGACAATAACCATTCTTCTTATTGTCTTTGAGTTGGCATTTATGATTTACGTTTCCTTGCTTATCATAAAACAACCACCACTTGTTCTTTGAACCATTTACATAGTGTCCTTCTTTGTCTTTTGACGAATCTCGGTTGTAAAAGTACCAATATTTATTTCTTAGACCATTTTTGTAATGCCCTTTCTCTTTAATATTTCCATTTTTATAATAAAAAACCCAATAATCACGCTTTTTATTATTTTCTACCCATCCTTCTTCCTTTATTTTACCATTATCAAAATATATTTTTTGATAGGTTTTTTGAGCGAAGGATGAAATAAAAACAAATAAGAGAAATACAGTAACGTTAAGTTTACTTTTCATTCATTAGTTCTAATAAATCAACATCGTTTCCTAACAAAACTTGAGTAGGATTAATTCTACCTTTTTCTGGTCCGTTTTCTAATTTTAAAACTCCTCTTGGACATACTGCAGAACAAATTCCACATCCTACACAACTTGAACGAACAATGTTTTCTCCTTTTTGAGCATAAGATCTAACATCAATCCCTTGTTCACAATATGTAGAACAGTTTCCACAAGAAATACACTGACCTCCATTTGTAGTAATTCTAAAACGAGATTTGAAACGTTGTACTAATCCCATGTAAGCTGCTAAAGGACAACCAAAACGACACCAAACACGGTTTCCTAAAATTGGATAAAAACCTGTTCCAATAACTCCAGAGAAAATAGATCCGATTAAGAATCCGTATGAACTCTGAATATCATAAGCGGATAATCCAAAGGCAACCTCTTTCCAACTTTCAATTTCAGCGAAGTACGTGTATAAAGTTAATGCCGTCATTAATGTAGCAAAAACTAAAACTCCGTGAATTAACCAACGTTCAACTTTCCAAGAGAATAAAGATTTACTTGATAATTGACGATATGGATCTCCTAATGTTTCAGCTAAACCACCACATCCACAAACCCAAGAACAATACCAACGTTTTCCGTAGAAGTATACCATTACAGGAACAATAACTAATGTTAAAATGATTCCCCAAACTAACATGAATATTCCCAGATTTCCATTTTCGATTAAACTATTAATATTCCAATCAAAAAAGAAAGTATAGTTTAAAGGCCAAGCATTTTTAAAATCGAACCAAGGCTTGTTGAAAGCAACTAATATTTCAGGAATTAAAAAAGCAAACGCAATTTGGAAAAATAAAACAACAGCTGTTCTTACAATTTGATAATTATTATGTCTGTATTTAATGAACATCCTTATGGCAAAAACAGTCATTACAGAACAATACATAAATCCGTATAAAAACCACTGATCCGAGGCGTTTCCATTTAGAGCTTGTTTAATAGGATTAACAGATAAAATAGGATTGATTAAGTAATTTGGGAAGAAGTACAATAACATGTAAAACCCAACGAAATATACAAAAGCAATCATTCCTAAAACACCTCTGTTAGTTGCTGAGTGCTGAAAGATTCCGTTATTTTTTATTCCTGGAGGTCCTAATAATTGATAATCTGCGCCAAAGAATAATAATCCACCTAAAATGGCTAATCCGAAGGTAAGGAAGAAGAACAATCCTTGATTTTGAACCACCCATCCAGTAGCCGAAGCTCTTACTAAAGGATACACAAAATCTTTATATGTTTTATTCCACTTTATATAAATAATTTTTTCCCAAGCAATTTCATCTTGGCTTTTCTGAAATTCATTTGATTGCTTAGCGATATCAACTATTTTAGATGATAATTGAGAAGCAGTCAATTCTTTACCAACAATTTCTTGTTTTGCTTTTTCAATAAAAAATTCACTTTTTACTTTCTGTGAAGCCCAAGTATTAAATGTTTCTTCAGAAACGTTATTCGTTCCAGTAAACATACTTGCTGTAAAAATAGCAAACCCAATAAGAGAGATTACTAAACCTATATTTTTGATTACTTTCATTGTATTCTATTTTTTATGCTTTGCTAAATATGCGTTTCCAACTCTTCTTTTTTACTTGAATCTTTGTTCCGTGTTCTGCGTTAAACTTTGCAACAATTTCTTGTTCGTGTTGTTTGTAGAACTCAGGATCAAAATTCGCATCAGCTAAATGTTCGAGAACATGAGTTATAGATTGTTTTTGAGATAAAACTTTATCAAAAAACTCATGACGCATTCTAATTCCAAACGTGTTTATTCCAATAAACTCTTTAGAATCTTTATCAAAGTTTAGGTGTATTGCTTTTTTACCATCTTTATGTTTCCAGAAAAAACGAGCTTCATTTTCTCTAGGTTGTGCCCAAACCCAACCGTAGGTTTGATATTCTATATCGATAAACTTGGCAGAGTTAAACCAATTTCCAGGTTTGTATTCCGTTCTATTATCGCAAATGGTTTGTGCTACAGTTTCTCCCATCATTCTTCCTGTATACCAAACAGCTTCAATAGGTCTTCTTTGTCCAATTGCTTCTCTTTGTTCAGCACAATCTCCAATTGCAAACACATCTTTGACACTAGTTTCTAAAAAACGGTTAACTAAGACACCGCGATTTGTGTCAATATCAGAATCTTTAATAAATCCAATATTCGGAGAAACACCAGCAGTTAATCCAACAACATTACAAGGAATTTCTTCGCCAGTTTCTGCAATAATTACAGATTTTGCTTGTCCTTTTTCATCAGCTTTAATTTCTTTTAGGTTCACTCCTAATCTTAAATCAATATGATTATCGATGATCTCTTGATTTATCATTTCTGATTCTTGATCTGGTAAAACTCCGTTCCAAAAGCTCTTTTCTCTTACTAAAAAAGTAACTGGAATATTTCTACTGTGAAGCATTTCTGCCAATTCAATTCCAATTAACCCTCCTCCAACAATTACAGCTCTTTTACAAGCTTTATTATCAGGAGCGTATTTTTCCAATTTATCTAGATCTTGCTTATGATACATTCCCATAACGCCATCTAAATCTTGACCAGGCCAACCAAATTTATTTGGTTTAGAACCTGTTGCGATAATTAGTTTATCGTAAGCAAAAGATTCATTATTATCTAAAAGTAAACTCTTGTTTTTTGTATCAATACTATGTACTCGAGCTTGTTTTAATTCAATTCTGTTTTTACTCCAAAACCAATCTTCATAGGGTTTGGTGTTTTCAAATTTCATGTGACCCATGTAGATATACATTAGAGCCGTTCTTGAAAAGAAATGTGGGGTTTCAGAAGAGATGATGGTAATTTTTTTGTCGGATAGTTTTCGGATATGACGTGCTGCCGTTACTCCAGAAACTCCGTTACCAATAATAACGATGTGTTCCATGTTTTTGAGAATTGCTTTTGCTTATGTCGATAGAAAAGATAAGAATTTACGATTACTCTAAATTTAGAATTGTTTTAAATAAGAGAAATAAAGAAAAATAAAATGTAATGGCTTACAATTCCCTTCGACTTAGGAGTTGACTTTTTTTAAAAAACACTAATAACAATGAAACGAATTTCAATTTTAATAGCCTTATTGGCATTTAACGTTACTTTATTTTCTCAGGAAGAAGAAAAAGAAGAAAAAAACAACTTACAAGTTTTTACTCCATCTAAATTATTGAATAAAGGTCAGTGGGATATTAAGTGGTTCAACGGATTATATACACAAACGAAACAAACAGGTCCTAATAATGGAGATTCTCAAGATATAGCAAGACAAAATTTCTTTACTTCTACATTAGAAGTGTTTACGGGAATTTCGGATAATAATAGAATTAACGTAGGGGGAATTATAGAATTCCGTTCTAATACTTTTGGAGGAAGGCAAGCGCTTTCTGTATTCAGTTTAGAAGATACAAATACTGATAGAAAAGGAATTTCGTCAATTGCTCCATCGATTAAAATTCAACCATTTGAAAACATTGGAAACTTCTCTATTCAGAGTGCAATTCACATCCCATTATTAGAAAGTGGAGATGAGCAAAATCCAGAAGGATTTTTAGATCAAACGGCTTGGTCTTTTCAAAATAGATTCTTCTATGACTATACTTTTGCTAGTGGAAAATGGCAATTATTTACTGAGTTAAATACAGAATATGGATTTGGAGATGATAAGAGTTTCGCAAACAATACATTCTTAGTTGTACCAGGAGCATTTATTAGTTATTTCCCAACTCAGGAAGCAACAGTTTTAGCATTTGTTCAACACTCTGAGCGTTTTGGAGATTTCGAACAAGACAATACTGCCTTAGGATTTGGAGGAAAATATCAGCTTACAGATGTTTTAAACTTAGAAGTTTTATATAGTAACATTGTTAGAGGTACTAATTTCCAAGGATTAGGAGAAACGTATAGTTTAGGTCTAAGAGCTTTATTTTAAGACTTGCTTAAAAAGGAAAATGATTCGTAATCGTTATTTTTAACGTATGAAAGTGAAATTATTTTTCTTAGTGTTAGGGTTTACATTTTTCCTTTCTTGCAATAGCCAGAAAAAAAAGATAAACGGATTAAGCTTTGTTGCTTCTTCTGAAGCAATAAACGATCAACATATACAACCTGTAAAAAAGGCATCGGCGAATTATGTTTCTCTGATGCCTTTCGGATTTATTAGGGAATTATCTTCTCCAGATGTTATATATAATACATCAAGACAATGGTTTGGAGAAACTAGAAAAGGAGTGAAGCAGTATGCGGAATCTTTTAAGAAAGAGGAAATCTCGATAATGATTAAGCCCCAAATTTGGGTTTGGCATGGAGAGTTCACAGGGTATATTAAAATGAAATCCGAAGAACAGTGGAAACAGTTAGAAGATTCGTATTCGAAATTCATATTGGAATATGCTTCTCTCGCAGAAGAAATTAATGCATCTGTTTTTTGTATCGGAACGGAATTAGAGCAATTTGTAATGAACAGACCAGAGTTTTGGAAAAAACTGATTCAAGATGTTCGCAAAATATATTCAGGAAAATTAACCTACGCAGCAAATTGGGATGAGTTTAAAAGAGTTCCTTTTTGGGCTAAACTAGACTTTATTGGAGTGGATGCTTATTTCCCTTTAAGTGAACAAAAAACACCAACTGTTGCAGAATTCGAACAAGGTTGGCAAACTCATAAAACAGTAATTGAGGATGTTCAAAAGAAATTCGATAAGCCAATTTTGTTTACAGAATTTGGATACAGAAGTGTTCATTACACAGGTAAAGAACCATGGAAGTCAGATCGAATAGATGGATCAGTAGATTTAGAAGGTCAAACAAATGCCACTCAAGCCATTTATAATCAGTTTTGGAAAGAAGATTGGTTTGCAGGAGGATTTTTATGGAAATGGTTTCATAACCACCAAAAAGTAGGAGGTGAAAACAATAATAGATTTACACCTCAAAATAAACCCGTAGAAAAATTAATTCAAAAATTATATGCGCAATAGTTTATTCATTTTGATGTTAACAGTGTTGTTTTCTTCTTGTTCTGATGAAGACAAGGCATTGTCGAATGCAATTTTAAGCGAATACCTAGAAATTCATTCAAACAAAATTCAAGATGAAGTTATTGCTTGTGCAGGAAATGATGAACTGAATACAAATACAGTTTACGTTTATTATTACCCTATTACAGGAAGTTCAGAATTTCAATATTATGAAACTGAAGATGTTAATGTTGATCCGAATGACTTTGCTAATTATAAACTAAAATCACTCCCATCAAATGGAGTATTAGGGAATAAATTATCGAGGTTTATTCGAAATGAAAATCATGAAGCTTGGGGAATTGTTACGTATTTAACTGATGGAAGAGTTCATAAATCGAATCCAATACGATTAAAACAAAAAACCATTCCTACCGAGTATAATACAGATATTACTATAGATACTTCAATGATGCTTTCACCAAAATTCACTTGGAATGAGAGTTCTTCGATGGAAGATGTTATTTACTTTCAAGCTTTGGTAGATGAGAATCAAAATTTTATTTCAGGAACATATACTTCGGAATTATGTTTCCGTTATTATGATACGAACAATGTTGTTCTTACCATAAATGAAACAACTCCGAATGCTCTTGATTCATCTTTGAATTATACCATGACGATTCTCGGTGTTAGTGAAGATAACTGGGTGAATGTGTTTTCTGTAAAAGACTTTTAGATAATTAGATGACAAGATGCTGAAAAAACTATTTCTTTCAATTTGTTTACTAGCCTTTTTAAGTATTCAGGCTCAGGATAAAATTGTTTACGATATTAAAGTAAAAGGAGTTAAAAAAACGAAACCTTCTTTTGTAAAAAAATTAATGGAAACAAAAACAGGTAAAGTTTTGGATTCATTAACCTTAGAAAATGATATCACGGTTTTAAAAAGGCTTCCTGGTGTTGCGCATGCTTATTATCAAATTTTTCATTCACATGATAATCTGTACAATGTTTTCGTATACATACAAGAGAACTTTACTATTATACCCGAACTCGCTTTTTGGACAACAACAAATAACCAATTTGCCTATAAAATTGGAGTTTATGAATATAACTTTTTAGGAAGAAACATAGCCATTGGTGGGTTTTATCAAAACAATGGATATAACACATATTCCTTCAATGTAAGGGCACCAAATTTGTTTTCTCGAAACTTTGGTTTAGCATTTACACATCAGAATTGGAAAAGTGAAGAACCTCTGTTTTTTGATAACCAATCTGCAAACTATTTATACAACAATATTTCATCCGAAATTTTAGGATTATATCAAATAGATTTTAATCATCATTTAACCTTTGGAGTTAATTATTTCCAAGAAAAATATGAATACCTGAGAGGAGCTACAAGTCCAAGTGTTCCTCAAAATTTAAAGGTTGATAAAATTCTCTATAAGCTTTTATACACATATGAGGATTTAGATTATTATTACCACTACTTGGATGGTTTTAAAAGCATTTTATACTTACAATATGTAACTTCAGAAAACGATTTTCAAGATCAGTTTGTAATTGCTTGGAACGATTTCTTTTACTATGATAGAATTGGTAAAAAAGGAAATTGGGCAAACAGATTAAGAGTTGGTTTTGCTTCTAATAACGACTCTCCATTTGCACCATTTGCACTAGATAATAATATTAATTTAAGAGGTGTTGGTATTATTGTAGATAGAGGAACTGCAAGTATTGTGTATAATACAGAATACAGACATACCTTATATGATAAAAAGTGGTTTGCATTACAGGCAAATGCCTTTATTGATGTAGGAACTTGGAGACAACCAGGAGGTGAGATTAATGATTTCTGGGAAGATAGAAATATTCAGTTATTCTCTGGAGTGGGCTTGCGTTTTATCAACAAAAAAATATACAATGCTATTTTTAGAATCGATTACGGATTTAGCTTGAAAGATAATACCAGAGGTTTAGTTTTTGGTATCGGACAATATTTTTAACTCCGAAGTTATATTCACCCAATTTACTTTCCAATTATTGTTTTCTGCAGTTGTAAAAAACAGATATTTTTCATCAGGTGTTATGTATGGATTTCCTTGTCCGAATGTATTAATTCGACTATTTAATTTTTGTGGTTTTTTCCACAAATCATTTTCGTCTTTATAACTAATCATTAAATCCAATTGAGATCCCACAGTAGCAAAAACTAAATAATCTTCACTAGGTGCGATAATTGGTGTGCATTTAGAGAGTTTTGAAATGGTAGGAAATGAAACTTTTTCAGCATTTTGAAATTCATCATTAACTTTTTTTGAACGATAGATTTCCATTTCACTATAATCCAAATTACTAGAATGAAAATAAAGCGTTCCAGAGTTTGTTATTGTTGGATGAGAAACTAATTTATCTCTCAAGTTCGTGATATCAACAAAAACTGGAACACTCCATTTATTATCTATTTTATCAGCTTTCCAAATGTGCCAAGTTTTAGAAACATTATTTCTATTAACTGGACGTGTAGAGCTAAAATATAACGTTTTACCATCTGAAGAAAAGCTCATTCCATGGTCATTGTATTGACTATTAAAAAAAGCTTTCTCTGGTTGAGACCAAGCATTGTTTGTTTGCTTAATCACATAAACATCAAAATTTTCAAAATTTTGATCAGAGATAGTATAGTAATACGCTTTTAAATCAGGACTGAAAATTCCTTTGTGTACAATCTTGTTTTCAGGAATACTAGCCAAGGTAAATTCCGTCGGAGCACCTGCAGGAATTTTATCCACTAAATCCTCAATTTTACTTGTTTCTATTTTGTTAGTACAACTATAGCACGTAAGAATAAGTAAAAAGATTGTTTTACATTTTATAAATTCAGTCACAATAATTTGTACTTACTTTTTCTTTGGATGAACTAATTTCATTTCATCAATTAAATGCTTAGCTCCTGCATATTTATCAATAATAAATAGTACATATCGAAGATCTACCATAATGTTTCTACAAATTTCAGGATCGTAGTTCATATCACTCATTGTTCCTTCCCAAACACGATCGAAATTTAATCCAACTAAGTTACCATTAGCGTCAATTGCTGGACTTCCAGAGTTTCCTCCAGTGGTGTGATTTGTACCTAAGAAGCATACTGGAACTTTTCCGTTTTTATCGGCGTATTGTCCGTAATCTTTAGCTTTATATAAATCTCTTAGTTTTTGTGGAACGTCAAATTCATAGTCACCAGGAACGTATTTTTCAATAACACCATCTAAATAACTTACAGGATTATAATACACAGCATCTCTTGGAGAATATCCACGAACTTGACCATAAGTAACACGTAACGTACTATTAGCATCTGGGAAATAACGCGCTTTTGGTAAAGCTTCCATTAACGCTTTCATGTATTGTTTTTGTAACGCAACAATTGGCTGATTTTTTTGTTGGAATTCTGGATTAATTTGAGTGTAAAACTCTTGAATCATTGGCTTTGCATATGCATATGCGGCATCATCGTTAAGTTTTTTAACAACTTCTTCTGGAGATCCTTCTAATAGCTGTAATGCTTTTTCTAAATCGGTAAAACTTGTTGAGTCATAAATAGTAGCATCAAAGTTTTTGTTATACAAAGGCATAACATTTTTAAATACACCTTTATCTACATTAACATCATAGTTTTTATGAATACCTTTTAATCTTCCTGTTAAAGAAGTTTTTACTTTTTCATAAAGTTCAGGTCTGTTTTTCGCTACCATTTCTAGCTCGTATGATCTAAATGCCATCTGCATTAATTCATTCGTAACTAAAAACACTTCGATAAAGTTTCTACGTTTTATATTGATACTTGAAAAATCTTTATACAGCTTTTCGAATTCAGGTAAGATGTTTCCATATTTTCCTTCAAGACCTTTTTCTTTTAATGATTTTTTAAAGATTTCTTCGAATTCAATACGTTGTTGAATGGCATTACTTTTTTGAATACCTAAATTCTCACCAATCCATTTTTTCCATGCATTTGCAATTCTTGCCTGTTTAGATGCGTATTTAATTCTAACAGCATCACTAGCTTTCATTTGAGCATCAATCTCTTTTAATGCTGCTTCTCTAATAGCAATATTACTTGGATTGAATTCTTGCGTAATATGTTTAATAGCTGTTGCAGGTAAATACTCATTTGTTCTTCCAGGGAAACCAAAAACCATAGTAAAATCTCCTTCTTCAACACCATCTAAAGAAACTGGTAAAAAGTGTTTGGGTTTATATGGAACATTATCTTTACTGTACTTAGCAGGACGATTGTTTTTGTCTGCGTAGATTCTAAATAAAGAAAAATCTCCTGTATGACGAGGAAAAACCCAGTTATCAGTATCACTACCAAACTTACCGATACTACTTGGCGGAGCTCCTACTAAACGAATATCTTCAAAACGTTCCGTTACAAATGAGAAATACTGATTTCCTTTATAGAACGGACTTACCTTAACCAATTGCCAATCTTCTTTTTTAGTTGATTTTTTAATAGCGTTAATGTTCTTATCAATAGCTGATTGCTTTTCGCGTTCAGACATTGCATCAGTAACTCCTACTAAAGCTTTAGTAGTAACATCTTCAATTCTTACGATAAACTCTACAAATAAATTATTATTAGGTAATTCTTCGGCTAAATTCATTGCCCAGAATCCATTTTTTAAATAATCATTTTCTAAAGATGAGTGAGATTGAATTTGTCCAAATCCACAGTGATGATTAGTTAATATTAATCCTTTTGACGAGATTACTTCACTAGTACAACCTCCATTAAAATGACCAATTGCATCTTTTAAACTAGAGTTATTTACATCATAAATATCTTTTGCTGAAAGCTTACTTCCTAAAGATTTCATTTCTTGTTCATTCATACCTTCTAACAAAGAAGGAATCCACATTCCACCTTGTTGTGCTGTAACTTGAATAAAAAGAAATAGGAATAAAAATTTTATATATTTCATCTGTTTGAAAATTTTTTGATTTCTGAATGTTCAAAAAATTTGAATACATTCAGTAACTCATATTAATTTTAATCATTTCTTTCTATGAATATAAAATGAAGAAAATTAATACTCGTTTCATCTGATTTATTTGTTTATCCGATAAAGATACAAATAGCCAGATTATTTTTTGTTAAGTGGATATAATTCTTGACTTATGAAGTCTTGAGGGAATTTTTCATCACCTTCAAAACCAATTTCAATATCTCTTCCTGAATGAGGAATGTAATTTGTTTTGAATAGGTAATCCCATAAACTTAAGGTAATTCCGAAGTTAACTCCATCTTTTCTGTCTTCTGGAAGTTCCTTAGCATGATGCCAAATATGCATTTTGGGATTGTTTAAAATGTATTTCAAAAATCCATAATCCCAATTAATATTAGCGTGATTTAAATGTCCGATGGTAATATTAAAGAAGTGAACAATAGCAACATCTTGAGCTGTAAATCCGCCCATGATTGCTAATGGAATATATTTTAATGATTTGTATACAACAGGTTCCATCCAATGATAACGAAGATGCGCTGCAAATCCCATTTGTTTTACAGAATGATGCACTTTATGGAAATTCCATAAAAATTCATATTTGTGTAATAATCGATGTGTACACCATTGCACAAAATCAATAATAATAAAGAAGGTAAAAATACGAAGCCAGTACGGAAATAAATTGATATCAAATAATTGAAAACTAGATACAGATAATCCTACAACTCCTAAAACATCATTAAATACCTGTGCTGCAGTATTTGATAAAGCAATTAAAACAATTAGGTTTAAAAGGAAAAAATTGAAGAACATATAAAAAGTATCCAACCAAAAATCTTTTCTAAAAAAAGGTTGATTTTTCCGCCAAGGAAAAAGGACTTCTAAAACACAAACTACAACTGAAATTAGAATTAAACCATAAAAGTAGTTTTCCCAATTCAGCTCAAAAAGAACAGATTGTTTAATGTAATTCCAATAATCAGAATACGATTTAGATATAAGATCTAAGTACTTTTGCATGGTTTTGTAAAAATACGACTATTAATTCACTCCTTAAATGTCGATTTATACGTAAGATAATTACAAAGTATTATGAATTATTTCCAAAGTAGAACGTACTCAACCAATTTCCATTTCCAATTTCATGATGGATTTTTGACACCCGTGTATTTCCATCAAATTTTTCTCCAAAACCTTTAATAGTTACAATGTCATTTGTTTTTACAGCTCCAGTTCCTTGAATTTTTATTTCTCCATTTATGACATTAGTATTAGAACGATTAATTGAGATAGTTGAATCCAATATGTTTTCATCAAGAGATAATTGAAGTATAGCTTCGTTGCTACCAATGTGCGAGTTTATAGAAGTACAATCCACGATAAGTATAGCGCCAATTTCAGCGTTAACTTTAATTTTTTTTCGAGTGATTTCAGCCGAGCAAATACTATGATTTTGATTCTCATATCCTCCTTTAACTTCTATAGTATTTCCTATTTCAAAAATGGAAGAGTTTGCAGTTGTAAAGTTCCTATCGTCAAAAATTTTGAGTTGTATATCATTATTTTGTGAAAATGTAATTTCTATATTAAAAACGTCAATCGTATCTGGTAAGTCACTTCCATTAGAAAGAATAGTGTAAGTAACTAAGCCTAAGTCTGTTCTTTTTATTTGGTTGTTTTTTATCATGACCAAAAGATATTAAAAATGATTTAAAATACTACAAATGAGGTATTGTTTAGCTTTTTGATTTTCAATTACTTCGTTAGATAAATACATCTATTATGAAACTAAAACAAACTTTATTAGTACTTCTTTTTATATGTTCAATTTCTCTGATTCAATGCTCTGACGACGAAAATAACGAAACACCAACCGAAATATGTTCAAATGGAATTGATGATGATGGTGATGGTTTTACAGATTGTGAAGACAATGATTGTGCTCAATCTCAAACTGTAGAATGTAATTGTAATGATGGACAAGATAACGATGGAGATGGTTTTGTTGACTCTGAAGACAACGATTGTAACTAGTTTATTGCGTACGTTTGATTAAATCGACTATATTTTTACAGTCTAATTTTTTAAAAATATTTTTGCGGTGTGTTCTTACGGTATGAAAACTAATGTGAAGAACATCCGCAATTTCTTTATTGGTTTGTCCTTTTTTCAAAAGACTAACAATTTCTCTTTCTCTAGATGATAATTGATTTTGAAAGCTTTTTTTTGCTGAGTTTTTTTGCTTTGGATAGCAAATCGAATTTGTTTCCTTGTTGTATATATAGTAGCGAAAGTTTCGATCACTTTTTATAGTTGCAATTGAAGTTTGTAATACAGCAACTGCGAATACTTTTCCTTTAGTGTTTTTAATATGTTTTAAAACTTGATGTAATACCCATTTTGGTTCATCTCCTCTGTAGGAAAACTCACGATTAACAATAAAATTATCGTAATCTTTTTCATCTATCGAGTTGAAAAATCGTCTTTGATGTAAAGTACTACTTACAATTTTAGGCATATGACTAAAAGTAGCTTTGGTAAAAATATATTTTGCTCCTTTTGTGAAATATAACTCTCTAGGAATTCCAGTTACCAATTCAATAGTATCATCAACAAATAAGAATTTATTTTCTTCAACATCAAAAATGTTTAATGCAGAAGCTCCAAAACCAGTAATGTATTTTTTGAGTTCTGGAATTTGATCTTCTAAAATTTGAGTCTTTAATTCTGGTAATGTTTTTCCTATTATGGTTTTCCAATCATTGGCCATAGTATGAAATGTTAAATCACCAAGATTGTTTGAGTTCATAAGTTTCTGTTATTCTTTGAGTTAGGTGAGTTGTAATATACTGTTTTAGAATTAAGTTGAACAAAAAAAACAGTTTGAATTTGAATTCAAACTGTTGTGTTTAATTTGGTTTGTAAAAGAATTAATTCCAAACACCTGTTTTTGCAGTTTCTACAGCATATTCTGTAAATGTTTTGGCCTTTCTTCCTAGAACTTTTTCAATATCTGTTGAAATAAGTTGGTTGTTAGGATTTGTCAATACATTACTAAACAAGTATTCAATTAACCAAACTACATCTGCAGGAATTTGTGCTTTGCGCATTCCATCAAGGTACTGTTCTAATGTAATTTCATGAAAATTGAACTTTTTGTGAGTAGCAAGTCCAATGGTAGAAACAACGTCTTTGAATGTAATTAATTCAGGACCTGTAACTTCAACAATTTGTCCATTATAATTATCATTCATTAAAACTTCAGATGCGACTTCTGCAATATCATTTGCATCCACAAATGGAATTAAAATATCTGACATTGGTAAAGCAACATCTCCAGAAAGAATTGAATCTAAGAAGAAACTTTCACTCCAATTTTGATTGAACCAAGAAGCTCTAACAATAGTGTAATCTAAACCTGAATTTGCAACAATTGCTTCACAAGCTTCTGCTTCTGCTTCTCCTTTACCAGATAATAACACCATTTTTTTCACTCCTAATTCTTTTGCTAAATAGGTTAAGCTTTCAACAGCCTCCTTAGCTCCAGGAACAGCTAAATCAGGATAGTATGTAACGTACATTCTTTCAATTCCTTCCAAGGTTTTTTCCCAAGTGCTTTTATCGTTCCAATCGAAACCAGTTGCTGCGCTTCTTGCACCAATCCTAGATTCAATTCCTTTGTTTTTTAATTGTTCTACTACTCGGCGACCAGTCTTACCAGTTCCTCCGATAACTAAAATATTTGTGTTCATAATTGTTTTATGGATTATTTTTTAATAAAAATTGAGATAAGTAAGAGTAGGAATGAAACCAAACCAGCTAAAGTTCGAATAGTGTGAAATCCATTCCAGTATCTTTCATAATAGGTTCTGAAACTTTTCAGTTCAGATAGGTTTAATTCTTTAAGGTTAAGAGCATCTAACTCATTATTTAAAGGAACATTTCCAAAAGCTGTAAATCCGAAAGTTCCAACAGCGTATATAAGCATCGCAGATAATACTAACCAAAATGTAGGTTTATGATTAAACTGAGTTATGGTACTTATTACTAAGAAAACTAGGCTGCCAAAGAATACGGCAAAAAATACAGGATTTAGTATTTCCTTATTAATGCTTTGCATGGTTTCCAAGTAGGTGATATCTGTAATTTTTTTAGTTCCTGGAATAACTGAAACTGACCATGCGAAAAAGATTCCTGCAGACAAAGCAGTTAGAACCACCGTTATAAAAAAGATGATCGTTTTCATGCTTGTTGTTTTTTAATGAAATAGTTGCCAGAGTAAGTTGTGATGAAGTAGAATTCTACCATGATGATGTAAAACATAGGGTCACTAAAGAATTCAGCATAACTTCCACCGTAGGGGATAATTATCATAGGAACAGTAATAAGCATATCCAAGATTGTTGCTGTAATCATAAAAATGAAGGCCAAGTTTGATGGAGTAATACTTCCTTTTCGATAGTAGACGAAAGTTCCCAAACAAACTGATGGAATAATACCAAGAGTCAGAGTAATATTGGCTTGTACATCTGGATTACTCAAAACAGAAAACGAATAGGAAAGGAGAAAAGCGGTAACGCCTAATATCCAAACCATTATAGCGGAAAGAATTGCTCTTGTTTTATTGTGAATCATAATTTTACTTTTTAATTATGACACAAAACTATAGTGACTGTAAAACAGTTACTTATTCGAAAAGAACAATGATTTATTCGAAAAGAATTTTATACCTGACTTGGTCTGTAACCAAACTTTTTTTCAAAGGCATTTGAGAAAGAACCTAAACTATCATAACCAACTGCCCAAGCAGCTTCCTGAATAGTTTTTTGTTCTTTCTTAATAAGATTATATGCTTTTTTTAATCGTTCATTTTGAAGATATTTAAAAACAGGAACTCCAAATTGTGCTTTAAATTCTTTCTTAAGTTTATTGGTGTTAGTTCCTATTTTCTGAGCGAGTTCTGTTAATGAAGGAGGATTTTCTAGATCAGCGAGTAATATTTCCTGAGCGAGATTTATTTTTTCTAATTGAGAGGATTCAATTATCGTTGGTTTTTGACTTGCAAGTTGCCCAAAATAATGAGATAACAGTGCGCTCATATGACTTTTATAAAACATCATTTTAATTCCGCCTTCATAAGAATTGTTGAAGAATTGCTCTACCAAAACAAACATTTCTGGAGTCATTTTAAAAACGGGACCTTCAACATAGTGATCTTTTGGATGTACCAACTGTGATAAAAATTGTTCTAGGAATTCTCCTTCACCATTCGGAAGTTTATCTAGATTTCTAACAGTAGTAGCAATTACCAAACATTGTAATGGTTTTTCGTTCGAAACATGATGTTCAAAAGCAACTTTATCATCTGCATAAAAAGATAGAATCATTCCTTTAGTTTGTTGAAATTCTTTGGTCTTTCCATCATATTTGACTTTCAATCCAACATCGCCAGAACCGTAAAAGGCAATAGCAATAACAGGCTCGTCGAAATAACAGGTATCGACGAGATTTGTACTATTAGTAGTTGCTTCCTCTAATAGAATTGTACAATCGTTTATGTCTATAATTTCACGATTCATTGCACTGTTATAAACTAGTATCGACTAGAAATTAATCTAAAATCAATTTATATTTTGAGTTTTCAAGTACTTTTTCTTGAGAAATCCAATATGGAATCCAAGTATTATTCTTCCAGATTTCCACTTGAGATTTATAATAAGGATGAAATATTCTAGCTGAATTTCCTCCAGCAAGAGCTCCCATAAATTTTTCAGAATCGCTTAAATCAGCGACCATTCTGAATGAACTAAACCAACCCGTATCAAAGTTGAGGTCTTTTGTTTTTTTATACATTCCTCTATTTATGGTTTGATTAGAACCACTTTTCGGGAATTCCTCAAAACCAAGTAAAGATTTACCAAAACCATCTTGACGAATTGGGCTGGCGAAATATATTTTATGAATTTTACCCCAAGTCCATTCTTTGGAATTTGGACCAATTTCTTTAGAAAGATACTTCGTAGTCATCATTCCAGCTTGAATAATTAAATCATCTAGTGTTTCAACTTCAGGTGTAGTGATGTTATCTATAACTTTGTGATTCGTAACAATGAAATCATCTAATTTTTGCATCCAGTAATATCCGCTACTCCAGAATGTATCTTCTAACTCATCTGGTAATTCATCGTTTAAAATTAGAGTTGCCAAATATTCATACAATACATTATAAACAGCTCCACCTTGCGCATTTACATCATCAACATAATTCCAGTTATTTAAGATTTCGCCTAATTCTTTTGTTTCGTCATTTTTGTTCAGAGCAGTTACAAAAATAGGAGCTAATCTTTCTGCTTGCATGCTTTTACAGTCTAGAATGAGTTGCCATAAATCATCCTTACTAAACTTACGATTTTCACCTAAAACCTCTTTGATTCTTAAGTAACGATAATTCGGTGAGAAATGCTCTGAGTAATAAAAAGGATAATCATCAGGACGCGTATCATGGTTTGCTGTTGCCACCCAATTTTTCTCAGGATTTATCATATGCGGCATACTATCTTTAGGAATAAATTCATCAAAAGTTTGACTTTCTTTAATCATTCCTTGACTATTTACTCTTTTAGGAATAAGACCTGTAGCTTGATGCGCGATATTACCTTCTACATCTCCAAAAACAAAGTTGAAAAACATATTATCTACTCCGAATAATGCCTCTCTGAATTCAGATACATTTTTAGATTCTAAAAAACGCTCAAAACCAATAGATTTACTTTTTGAATAGGCCAGTGACCATTGTAAACTAACAATATCTTGAGTCATAATTCCAAAAACGTCAAAATCGGAAATTATTGGACCACGAACTGTTGATCGAACTTCAATTACAACATCTTCGCCATCTTTAACTTTTATAGTTTCTTTTCTTTTTGCAATTGGAAGTTTTTCCTCTCCTGCAAAATAGAAATCACCCTCGGTTTTTTCTATACATAAATCTTGACTATCACCATAACCATTAGTAATTCCAAAAGAAACAAATTCGTTACGACCGCCAAGAATTCCTGGAATACCTGGAATTGCAATTCCAGCACTTTTAAATTCTGGACATGATAGACCAATAGGATGGAAAATTCCAGGAAGTAATCTAGAATCAACATGAGGATCATTACAAACTATAACTTTGCCCGAAGCTGATTTTTTTCCAGAAACGGCCCAGTTGTTAGAACCAAATTCAGGTAATGGTAATAATGTTGGAGTCATTTTCGTTGGCTCAACATTTAGTTTTTCTGAAAGAGCAGTATTAATCTTATTAAAATCAATAAGCAATGGTTTTGTTCTATCAGGGTTTATGTTTAGTGGAAATGTGTTTTTATCTAAAGTAGATTTTGCAGCAAGATTTAAGGTCAGAATTTCATCTTCCATATCTCTACCATGAGTAAAACCTATAAATAGGATGATATTCATAATATCTAAAGGTTGAATTTCTGATGGTTGAATACCAAGTAAACTTAATTCTACGGGAAACTCATTTGAGCTAGTTGAAAGGTATTCATTAAAACCTTCGCAGTACCAAGTCAAAAAATCTACAGATTCCTTATTTAAATTAGAAAAGCTATTTTTTGCAAGTTGAGGTAAATTAAAAACTCGCATTTTAATATCAGATTGCACCATTGAAGGTCCAATTATTTCTGCTAATTCTCCTTTAATTAATGCTCTATAAAATTCTATTTGGAAAAGACGATCTTGAGCAGATACAAATCCTTGTCCTCTAATTACATCTGCTTTATTCTGTGCAACAACATACGGAACACCATTTTCATCTCTATGAATTTGTATAGGAGCGGTATTTTTTGAAATTTGTACAGTTCCTTCTCTTTTAAAGTTATTGATATTTGAAATATAAACAACTGTAGCAATTATTAGAAGAATTAAGATTGAAGCAAAAATTAGTTTGCCTTTTTTCATAGTGGGTCGGTTTTATCAAAAATAAGATTACTAAGATAGTTTATTATTCATTCATAGGGAATTATCTCCTAAGGATTTAAAAGTTAAAATAATTAAGGCAGGTTCAACTCGGGTTAAAATTGGAAGATCCAATGCTTTTTTGATTTAAAACCTAATAGGTCTTAAAACTAATTACATTGTCATAATACACATATCCATCTTTATATAGATGAACTTTATAATAAGCTTTATTTGGAATAGAATCTCGTTTAAATCTTAAGTAAGTATATCCGTTTTGATTAATTCTAATCAAATTTGGAATAGGTTTGAAATTTTTGTTGTTTTCACTAATTTCTAAAGCAGTATATAAGTCTTTTTTCGTAGTATTTTGCTTGTAAACTAAGTAATAGAAACTTTTGTCTCTTTTTAGAGTAGGAACGTCTGAATACCCAGAGAAAAACCAAATTAACTGTACAAATTTTGAATCGTTAAATTCTTTAAGGGACAACGGATTTTCTAGTAATTGCCATTTACTATCTTCTGGATAATGAGTGTTAATGGCAAGTTCAGGTTTAATGTCAAAGTAAAACTTTGACTGAACCGGGTCATAGGATGTTCCCCAAGTTGTGTCTACAAGAATCCATTTATCATTCAATTTAACGGCGTTCCAGGCATGTCTAAAATCATTATCATTATCTAATTCTACGAAATGATTTCTTGCATCTCTGATATGTCCTGATACGATTTCAACTTCAATATCACATTCATCCATAAACCACTTGAACAAATTTGCATAACCGGCACAAACACCTTTTCTATCCGTATAAACTGTATATGCGTGTTGCTTTTCTTCGTATTTTTCGTAGAGTTCTCTACCGTACATTTTATCCATTTCTCTAAGAAATTCATTGTCATAGGAAATATTGTTTCCTATCCAGTAGTAGAAGAATTTAGCAAGGTCTGTTTTCGATGTTAGTTTTTTTTGTGCGAAAACTGTAAGTTCCCACATTTCTAAATTTAAAGTCTTACTTTTTTCAACTAATGATTTAACCTTGTTTTCTTGAGAAACTAATGTTATTGTTAGTGCTAAAAAGCTAACTAGTAATAATTTTTTCATAGCTAAAAGTTTTTGATTTAATAAATTATTACACCTCCATTTCAAAAACTTTGCCTTTTTATCGAGAAAGATTATATTTTTTTAACATCCGCAATACAAGTCTACTATAGTCGCGTTTTTTATTTCTTCAATTTTGTAATAACATCCAGGATTAACTTCTTTAGGTTCAAACTTAGTGTTATTTGCTTTCCATACATTTTGATCGACTCCCATTTTGTTTACCTCATAAATTTTCTCAATCCATTTCATTAGCTTTTTTCGATTCATTTTCGGAAGTTTTAATTTTATTGAAGTACCTCCAGCTTCTTTACATTGTATCACTTCAAATATTATTTCTGGTTTAAAACGTTGAGAAAAAGAACAAATTTCCGAGCTATTCCAATCGTAGTATTTAATGTTAAATTTTTTTCCAGATTTAGTATAGTATTTTGAAAGATATAGATAAATAACTTCAGTTTCCTGATTTGATTTATGAGCTTGTTTGAGTTCTTGAATATCAGGTTCCACTAGTTCAAAAGTTTCATTTTGAACCAAAAAACCACTAAAGACATAACCATTTTGAATTCCACCAACTTCTTTAATTAAAACCCACTCTCCTGAAATTCTTTTTCCGTCATCTTCAATGTTTAAATTGATGTCTGTTTTTTTAATTATTTCAACTTCAGATCCATATAGTAGTTTGCTTAATTTCTTTGATTTCGTATTTGGCTTTTCACGAACTATTAAACCATTCTCTGCACTTACGAATTGAATTTCTTGTGCAATTAACTGAGTTGCTAAAATCAAAAAGAAAAAAGAAGCAATTAATTTTTTCATATTGTCAGAACATTACAATTATTTTATGACTAAGATAGTCCATTATATCACATAAAAAAACCAGCATTTTTTGCTGGTTTATATATATGTAGAATTATTCTTTTTTAAAACGAGTATTTCAATCCTAATTGTGCTTTCCATCTTGAATTGATCACGTCAAGAACCCAAGGTTTTGCATTTTCATCTAGTGTGAATTGATATATAGGTTGATTGTTTTGCACTCCTTGAAATTCTAATAAGTTAAAGTTTGAATTTACAACATTAGGCACAAAAACTAAACGTCCCCAGTTTTTATTTAACAAATTCAATACATTAAATACATCAAAGCTTACTTGTAAATTATCGTTGTTTATAAATGGAATATTCAATACGAATTTTGCATCTAATTGATGATTCCAAGGAGTTCTTCCTCCATTTCTTTCGGCATAACTTCCTCTGTTTTCTCTCAAATAGTCATTATTATTAATGAAGTTGTCTAATCGGGTCCATTGTTCTTGAGCAGAAACCAAAACATTTCCGTTAGTATCTGTAATATCTGTTAGTTGAATCTCACTTTGGTTTGCTGGAATATATACTAAATCATTTCTTGAAGATCCATCTCTATTTACATCTCCTTGATAAACCACAGAATATGGACTTCCTGATGTTCCTGTGTATAATGCAGAAACTTGTAATTGATAGTTATTCTTGAAATCAAAATTATAACTATGAGAAGAAACAATTTTATGACGAAGATCAAAGTTAGAAAAAGACACATCTGGATCATGTGAATTTATAGCTTGATTCCATTCGAAGTTTGCTGCAGACGAATTACGAACTGTACTGGAAACGTCTTTACTTTTCCCATTCGTATATCCTAAGAAACCAGCATAGTTTTCTGTTTCTTTTGAAAGTCCAAAATTGATATTGTAACGATATCCTTTATTGGTATTGCTTAATAAAAATACATTGGTAAAATCATCGTTTATTCGAGTTCCATTATAAAATAAACGATTGTCTGCTCCTGAATAATTTCCAAATTCTTGACGTCTATTTATCGATTGAAAAAAGATTCCTTTCAATACATCTGTATAGGTTGCTTCAACAGAAAAACGAAAGTTTTGAGGAAGCTTGGCTTCAAAACTTAATCGAGTTTTCCACTCTCTTGGTAATTCAAAATCGTTGTCAATTAAGTTGATTTCGGTTAATCCTGGTTGTTGATTAGCTAGAACACCTAGATTTTCTTCTAATTGAACAACATTCCCATTTGGTCGGATATCAACATTAAAATAATCAGTTCCAGAAATGTATTCAGCATACGCAAACCATAAATATGGAATTCTTCCCGTAAATAATCCGCTTCCTCCACTAAGTGTATACTTTTTATCTTCATCTAACGCGTAGTTGAAACTTACTCTTGGATTGATATGTGGATTCACGTCAATTTTATTAGTAAACTGACTAAATTCTGGAGTATTGGTAACCAAAGGACTTAAAGGTAAATCGTCTAATAACAATTGATTGTCTAAACGAACACCGGCATTTACAGTAAATTTATCGTTGATTTTAATTTTATCCTGAATGTAAAAAGCTGTAGTAAGTACATCTATTGTAGCCGATGGTTGGCTGTTTACAAAGTCGAACGTATTATTGGAAACATGATAAACTCCACGAATTCTTGATGGCATATCATTTAAAAAATCATCAACAGAATTGTAGGCCCAACGTCCATTCCATGCGGTTAAAAAGCCATAATCAATATCATTATATTGCAATAATAATCCACCTGTAATGGTATGATTGTTTTTATAATATGTGAGCTTATCCGTTAATTGAAAAGTATTCAAGTTGGTGTTATAAATAGAGGCTTCTCTATATGTTCCTGCGAAAATTCTATTCGAAGAATCGTTAATTTCTAAATGTGGAAAAACACGGCCATCGTAAGAACGATCTTCTTTTACTTTGTTATAGCCTAAAGTTAAGATGTTAGAAGTGTTTTCTGATAAACTAGAGTTTAGCTCGAAGGTTGTACTATTTAAAATGCTGTTATGACGATATCCTTGATTCCCAAAATTAAATACTGCCTGATTCCATTCTAAATTGTCAGCAAAACTTTTTACAAAGTTGTTTCTCAAAGTCAGTTTGTGATTTTCAGATAAATTATAATCTAATCTTGCGAATATTTTCGTTGAAGCAGTTTGAATATCAGCATTCTCAAAAGCACCCGGATCATAATTATAATCGTTTCTTAATTTATCGGCAATGGCAATTACCGTGGATTGATCAATATTAGAAGCATTGGTTCCAGGAGCTCCTAATACTGGGGTTTTACTTATTGCTTGCTCTACATTTACATAATAGAATAGTTTATCTTTTTGAATTGCGCCACCTAAACCAGCTCCGAATTGCACATCATAAAAGCTATCGACATTTTGCTCATTTCCTTCTGCGAATTTTCCAATTAAAAGTTGATTGTTTCCATATCCGTAAACTTCACCTTGAGTTTTATTAGTACCGTTTTTGGTTACCACATTAATATTTGCTCCTGTAAAGTTTCCGATACTAACATCAAACGGAGATGTTTTTACAGAAAGTTCTTTAATCGCTCCAAAACTTATGGGCTGACTCCTAGAAAGACTTCCAGGTGTTCCATTAGCAGATGATCCTGAAGCTCCACTTGCAGGCTCTTGAAAACCAACTACATCATTACTAGCAATTCCATCCACATTAAAGTTGTTAAAACGATTACTTGCACCACCGAATGAATTTAAATTTGCATCCGATAAATTACGCGTTAAATCTTGAACACTTCTACTAATCGATGGAGTTTTAAGTAATTGCTCGGTAGAAATATTTCTAGTTTTTTTAGTTACAGAAGAATTAATAACAACTTCATCAAGAGCTGTGCTTTCTTCAGTTAATACGATATCTAAAGTTGTTGTTTTTCCTAAGTTGATTTGAATGTTAGATTTCTGATATGTGTGAAAACCGATAAATTGAATTTCTAATCGATATTGATTACCAGGAGGAATATTTGCGATTAAGTAATGACCAGATTCTTGAGAGGTTGTGGTGTATTTTGAGTTGGTATCTAAATCAGTAAGAATAATGGCTGCATAGGGAATAGAAGTCTTTGTATTATCAGTAATTTTTCCTTCTAGAATACCAGTAGTTTCTTGTGCAAAAGTAAATTGTATCGTAAATAATAAAACTATAAAAATTGAAATTTTCATGTTTGTAATAATGTGTTTCAGTAAATGAATTGGTTTGATGTTCAGCCACGATAATTCTATGGTAAGAACCTAGATGAAATATCATTCATGAAAGTTCTGTTCGCAGAAATACAGTGACGTAATAATTAAGTTTGTTATGAAATCACAATTGAAGGAGAACCTTTGTTAAAGGTATCAGAAGAATATGTTGAAATGTAGGTTTTGAAAATTTTTACTACAAACTCTTTAGGAAAAGAAAGGATTGAAAGTATAAGATGTTTTAGAATCAGACTGGTATTTGTGAATCTATTGATGAAATAATATAAATCTTTTGTTTCATCAACATCCTTTAAAACTTCAATATGCTTCGTAGTATGCTTTTTTGATGTTAAATACTGTTCTAAAGCAGTAAAAAGGTGATTACTTTGCCAAGGTAACTTTTGAAATTCTTCTGTATTGAAAGTACTTTTTGAAAGTGTAATCAAATAAGATCCACCATCCATGGAAGGTCCCAAAGTGAGAATTTGATTCTGAAGATTCTCTTTGGCAGAAAGTAAATGTTGGGTTTTTAAATCAGGAGTGTCGTTTCCAATAGTAATTACAGCATCATAACCTTGCTTAAAAACCGATGCTATGGCATTACTAAAGCGTTCGCCAAAGTTTTTTCCAAACTGATTTACATCTGAGAAAAGCACAACATCTAAACCTGTTTGTTTAGCTTTTAATAGTGTTTCTTCATTGAAATATTCATACAGGTTTTTAGAACCTGATATGTTCTTTTGTTTCAATTCTTCTTCAGGAGAATTGGCAAAAAGTAAAATTGCAGTATGAATATTCTTGTTATGCATTAATTAGTTTCGACACATTAAGTCGAGGTAAATCCTATGAAATTACGATACAAAGTATAAAAAATAAAAAAACACCTCAAGTCGAGGTGTTTCTATATTGTAATTTATTGTTTTTTAACAACATCCTCCACCATCATAATGGAAAGTAGATTCTGAAATGAAAATATCTTTTCTTCCTAAATCTGCTATAGCACCTGCAGTTTTATCACAGATAGCTAAAGGTTGATTTTTTAGTAATGTATGTCCTTTACCATCATCAAAATACTCTTCTTCTCCGAAGTAAATTGCGGCTTTACCAGTAAAAATACAAGGTCCGTCTTCTGGCATTGGATCTTTAATAGCAGCAACTTCAATTGATTCAATATAAATCAGTTCTTCAGTTGGATAATTTACAGGATCTAAAATTCTATATGGTTTTCTGGCTCTAATTTCTATAGTTCCGAAACCAGCATCCGTTAACATTTTAACGTATTCTGCAATTGGTAAACTTCCACTTAAACATAAAGCACGTAAACGCTCATCATTACGTAATGTTTCATTCATTGGTTGTTCACAAGTTGGATCACTCATAACTAAACGTCCATGTGGTTTTAAAACACGATACATTTCAGCAATAGCTTTCTTTAAATCATCTGCTTTAAAAATATTAAACAAGCAGTTTTGCGCAGCAACATCAATTGAATTATCTTCAACAGGTAAATTCATTGCATCACCTTTACGTAGGTCAACAAATTCACTTTTGAACCAATCGTTTTGTTCCTCAGCTTCAATGAAGTTTTTACGCGAAGCTTCTAACATTTCATCAACTACATCTAAACCAATTACACCACCTTTATTTCTGTTGAAATAGGCAAATTGTAGTAATTCCATTCCACCACCAACACCAACATATAGCATTTTAGGATTGTTGGTTAAATCTCTTGCATGCACAGTAGAACCACAACCGTAGTTCATTTCTTGCATAATTTTAGGGATTTTTAATCCTGGAAGTTCCCAAATAGGATTTGTAGTACAGCATAATCCAACATCTGGAGTTAAAGCTGCTTCTTTATATACATCTTTTGTTGTTTCTAAATAACTCATTCTTACTTGTCTTTTTTAATTAAAAAGTCTACAGAAAATTTATCAAGTTCTTTTGGTAGTAATAGTAAACTTACCAAAAGTATTGTTCTATACATTACATGAGATAAATCCCAAATAGGATCTTTCAATCCATGGCCAAAAGTCACTATTACAAGAACAAGTGCTAAGGCAAATAAGGCGTAATCTCTTTTCAATCCAATGATTAACAAAAAGCCAGCGATCAATTCTGCTAGAGAGGTGAAATAAGCAGAAAACAATAGAATAAAATCAGGTAATAATTCAGAGTAACTTGCTTGAAAGAAGTTTTTATAAACCGTATCCAATCCAAACTTAAACACTTTACCATATCCTTGGAAAAAGAAAATTAATCCAAGAAGAACTCTTATTGTTAAAACGGCTATTTGTTTGTTAAGCATTATAATTTATTAATCAATTCTTTAAAAATTGTAACCAGTTTTGGTTCTGCTTTACCTGCAACTGCAATAATATCTGCAATATCTACAGGTTGTAAATTTTTAGGGTTGCATTCATCAGTTAAAACTGAAATCGCACAACAAGGAATATCTAATTGTTTAGCTACAATTACTTCAGGAACAGTACTCATTCCAACAGCATCTGTTTCTAGTATTTGAAGCATTCTGTATTCCGCACGCGTTTCTAATTGCGGACCTAAAACACTTGCATAAATCCCTTCATGTAGGGTTATGTCGTTCTGTTTTGCGATAACTTTCAGCTGGTCATTTAATTTTTTTGAATACGGTTCTAACATGTCGGCAAAAATGTTCCCGAATTCTTTTGCTTGTTTAAAAGCTAATGGAGAACTACCTTGTAAATTGATATGGTCTTCAATTAACATTAAATCTCCTTTTTTGTAAGAAAGATTAATTGCTCCGGCGGCATTTGAAATTAAAAGAGTTTTAATTCCTAATCCGTGCATTGTTCTAATTCCATAAGTAACTTCCCAAGGAGTATAACCTTCATACAAATGAAAACGACCAGACATTACAACTACATTTTTACCTGATAATTTTCCAAAAATTAATTTCCCTGAATGGAATTCAACTGTTGCTTCTGGAAAGTTTGGAATTTCACTGTATTGAATTTCTTGAGTGATTTCTATATCGTCAACTAACTTACCTAAACCTGTTCCCAATACGATTCCTACTTCTGGAGTGTCAATATTTTTATCGGTTAGATATTTTATAGTTTCTTGCAGTTGTTGTTGTTTCATGAATTTAAAAATTGTGTGAATGCTGGATGATTTTGAATGTCTTCAATAACATCAACATCGTTAAGTATTGGCAATAAAAATACACTTTGTTTTTTTAAGTCGCTTAAAGTGGCTTCTCGAACAGATGAGGTTCCCCAATCTTTATTTTTAAAAATATCAGGATACACTTGCTTTGAGGCTAATAGATAATATCCACCATCTTCTGCTGGACCTATAACAACATCATTTGAGTTCAATTGATTAAAAGCTTCATCAATGTGATGTGATTCTAAATCGTATAAATCACTCCCAATTATGGCAACTTTTTCGTATCCCATTGCGAAAGCAGTTGTGAATGCATTTAGCATTCGTTCACCTAAATCATCACCTTCTTGTTGTAGTTTTTGGAATACAGTAGCATCCCATATGTCATTATCTCTCACCTTAACAGAATAAAACACAGCCTTATCAGATGATGTTTGCTGTGTTACTTCTTTTGTTCTGTTTAATAAGAATTTATAGATCTCAAGTGCTTTTTCGTCACCTAGAGATTTTGCAAGTCGAGTTTTTACCTTTCCTAATTCGGGATTTCTGGTAAAAATCATCAACAAATTTTTACTCATATATCTTAATTCCTTTCGTTAACCATACTCCCCATTCTTTATTGAAAGCATGGACTTCTTCTGTGGGTTTATTGTTTTTATTTAGAACCCTATTTCCGTTATTTTTCCATTCAAAAATACCTCCATATAAGTTGAACACGTTTGTGTATCCCGCTTTTTTAAGTTGTTCTGCAACATCTTCTGAACGAATACCTAGAGAACAATATACTACTATTTTGGCGTTTTTATCTTCTGGTAATTGTTGTAGTGTTTTTTGTAAATCGAAATGATCATAACCAACACAAATAGCTTTATTTAGATGACTTACTTCAAACTCTCTTGGTTCACGAGCATCTAATAACACTGTGTTTTCATCTTTATCATCTAAATTTTCAACATGAATATATGGAACTGATTCTTGGTTGAATTTTTTCAATAACTTCTTTAAACTTCCCTGTGCTTGGGTAGTTTGAATTAAAAATATTGATATGATAAGGACTAATTGTTTCATGTACTTAAGCTACAGTTCCTTGACAACTACTTCCTGCTCCAGCAGTACAACCGTAACAATGTTGGTTGATAATGATATTACGTTTACTCAACAATTCTTCGTTGTATTCTGAAATGTGTTTCACCTTACTAGCAACTTTCAGATTCAGCATTTGGTTAAAATCACAATCGTATAACCAACCATCCCAACTCACAGAAAGTGTATTGGTACACATTACATTTTGAACGGCCATAGGATTATAAGCTTCTACTAAAGCGTACATATAATCTTCATAGTTTTCAGAAGCAATTAAGTAATCTAAAAATCTACTAATAGGTAAGTTAGTAATTGCGAATAAACTATTAAACACAATATCAAAGTCTTCTAATAAGGCTTTTTTGAAATCACTTTCTAAGGCAGCTTGATCACCTGGTAAAAATGCTCCTGATGGATTATAAACAAGATCTAATTGTAATCCTGAACCTTCTTTTCCGTAACCAACATCATTCAACATTTGTAATGCTTTGATAGATTTATCGAAAACACCATCACCACGTTGCTTATCTGTTTTTCCACGTGTCCAGTGCGGCATAGAGGAAACAACATGAACATTATGTTTTTTAAAGAACTCAGGTAGATCGTAATATTTTTTATTCGCACGAATAATAGTCAGATTCGATCGTACGATAAAATCTTTAATTCCAGCTTTTGAAGCCTCTTCTACAAACCAACGGAAGTTGGGATTCATTTCTGGAGCTCCACCAGTTAAATCTAAAGTGTGTGCACCAGTTTTTTTAATTACCTCTAAACACTGATTCATGGTTTCTTGAGTCATGATTTCTTTTCTATCAGGACCAGCGTCTACATGACAGTGAGCACAAACTTGATTACACATGTAACCTAGGTTTATTTGGAGAATTTCTAATTTCTTAGGCTGTAAAGGAAATTGATTTGTTTCCTTAATTTTTTCAGCAAACGTGGGTAATTCGCCATCCTTAAAAATTCCATTTGATAGAATTTCTAATTGACGCTGTGTGTTTGCTAAATCGTTATTTCTTGCTAAAAGCGATTTCTTCATTGATCTATTACATTTCTAATTTGTTCACTTTGTTCATCATTTGAACACCGTGAACTAAGGTAGCACCACTTTTAATTGCTGCTCCAACGTGAATAGCTTCCATCATTTCTTCTTTTGTGATCCCACGTTGTAAACCATCTTTTGTATACGCATCAATACAATATGGACATTGCTCTGTATGTGCTACGGCTAGTGCTATTAAACTTTTTTCTCGAGCTGTAAGTGCTCCTTCTTCAAAAACTTTCCCATAATAGTCGAAGAACTTGTTTCCAAGTTCTTCACTCCATTCTGTTATTTTACCAAACTTTCTTAAGTCGGAAGGATCATAATATGTTTTAGACATGTACTTTCTTTTATGTTTTATACTGAACTTGTTTCAGTAAAATGAGAATAAAAATACTATTTTCCGTTCAGATTCCAGTCATATGGTAAATGATGAATTTTAGCATCAGCATCTACAGGTTCGTTTGCATATTTGTTAATGTAGTCAATAACAGAACCTTTTTTAGTGAAATCTCCCTTGAACCAATTAAAGATTTCAGAGATATGAATTGTACTCTTTTTCTTTAATTTATTACGCTTAGGATCATTAATAAATTGCTTCATTAATTTTTCAAGTTCACCGTCTATATTGCTAGCAGTAAATGCTTTATTATGTAACTTCGGACAAGATCCTGAAGCACAGTTTACACCTACGTGAATTCTTGGGTCGAATAATTTCTTACGTAAAATATTATGTTCAATATGGTCTAACGTGTATGTTTTTCCACCTACAACTGCGAAAGGAATTTTCCATGCGCTTTTCCCTTTCTTTTTAATTTTCATGATACTTTTAACTGGATAGTTATTTAAGATCAATTTAATGGTGTAGGCGTTATATGCATTAATCCAGAATGCCATTTGCTTATTTTTTGACCAAGATGAACTTGGAGATGTTTTTTCTAAATAAGCGATATAAGTATCTAATGTAGCTTCATTTTTTTTCAAAGCTTTATAGTTTACATTTCCTTTAGCATCAACATGCTTACTTAATAAACTATTAAATACACTCGTTTGAGCCGATACAGTTACAGATATAAAAAGGGCAATAATTGGGATTAATTTTTTCATAATTATCTTGATTTGTGGATTTAGACGCAGATACATTTTAAACTTTACAAAGAATATTCCAAAAAGTTGAATTGAGTCGAATTGATTGTGTTTTTCCTGAACAGTAAAACTTCAATTTAAAGAATTCTGATTTTATTTATAATATTTTTATATATTTGGTAAACCAAACTGGTAAACCAATTTTAATTTATGAATCGTTTTTACCGAAAAGATACTACTTTATCTATTGTTTTATTTACGATTATATTCGTTTTTATCTCTTGTGGAAGTGACGAAGTAATTCAGGATAATTCTACGGATGGTTCTTCAGATAATCCTGTAGAAGATCCAGCACCTAGTTTTGCGGATATCAATTTCTCAAACTGGAAAGTTACCTTACCAGTGGATGAGAATAATGATGGAAAGCCCGATGAATACAAACCTAAAGATTTAATGGGTTTTGGATATCAAAATTTAAATTCGGTAAAACCATTTATGTATGATGATACTGACGACACATCTTTAGTGTTTTATACCTACCAAGGAGGAGCAACGACTGCAAATAGCAATTATCCAAGAACTGAATTAAGAGAACTAATTGTACCGGATAATTCAAAAATCAACTGGACACTTAAAGATGGTGGAGAATTAAAAGGAAAGCTAAAAGTCACTGAAGTTTCAGTGGATAATGATACTAATAATGATTATCACTATGTAATTGTAATGCAAATTCACGGAATTATTTCTGTTCAAGATATGCAGACACATGGATTTTCATCTAATAATGGTCCACCTTTAATTAAAATTTATTGGAAAGATGGTTACGTTTGGTCTCACAAAAAATCTTTAGTAAACGAATCAACTGAGGGAGACGATTTACTTTCTACAAGCAGTTCAATTTGGTCAGACATTAAAGTTAATTTAGGTTACGTAGGTTATGAATCTTTTGATTTTCGTATTACCGCTTCTGATGCCAAAATTGAAGTTCAATTGAATACTAATGAACCTTATGTTTATGAAGATGTAAGTCTTGAAAAATGGCCATTTGAAAATTATTTCAAAGCAGGTAATTATCTTACTACTCTTGATCCAAATGCTTATTCATACGTGAAGTATTATAATCTTGAGGTAACCCACTAAAACTAAAATCTAAAAATGAATCTTAAAAAATATATTGCTCACCTTTTCATCTTATCAATTGTAGTTGCATGTACTACTCCAAAAGATGATGTTACTTTAGTTCAAAACAAAGAGGAACTCAAAACGGCAATTAAATCTGCAAAACCAGGAACAACAATTGCTTTAGCTAATGGTATTTGGAAAGATACTGAGATACTTTTTCATGCGGAAGGTTTAGAAGATAATCCTATAACGCTTACTGTTGAAGAAATGGGAAAAGTATCTTTAGAAGGGCAATCATATTTAAGAATTGCGGGAAGACATTTAGTTGTAAAAGGATTGGTTTTTAAAAATGGATATACTCCAACCAACGAGGTAATTTCATTTAAAAAAGATAAAAAAACCTTAGCCAATAATGTTCGATTAACAGAATGTGTTATAGACAACTTTAGCAACCCTGAGCGACACGAACCAGATACTTGGGTGGCCATATATGGAAAAAATAATAGGATAGATCATAACCACTTATTTGGTAAAAAGAACCGAGGAGTAACTATGACTGTTCGATTGAATACAGTGGAAAGTCAGCAGAATAATCATAAAATAGATCATAATTATTTTGGGCCTCGACAAAATTTAGGTTCTAACGGAGGTGAAACTTTACGTATAGGAACAAGTCATTATTCAAGAACAAATTCCAATACACTAGTTGAAAACAATTACTTCGATAGATGTAATGGTGAACACGAGATTATTTCAAATAAGTCGTGTCAGAATACCTATAAAGACAATGTCTTTTATGAATGTTCTGGTACACTTACTATGCGACATGGAAATGAAACGTTAGTTACAGGAAATGTTTTTATTGGAAACAATAAGCCAAGTACTGGAGGAATTCGTGTAATTAATGGACAACAAACTGTTGTTAATAACTACGGAATCGGATTAAAAGGATATCGATTCAGAGGTGCTTTTGTTATCATGAATGGAATTTATAATTCTCCAATTAACAGGTATGATCAAGCCAAAGATGCAGTAGTTAAAAACAATACATTTATCAATTGTGATCATATTCAATTGTGTGCTGGAGCTGATGCTGAAAGAAGTGCGCCGCCGATAAATTCAGTAATGGAAAACAATATTTTCTATAATGAAAAGAAGAAGAACATTTTTACTGTTTATGATGATATTAAAGGAATTACATTTAAGAACAATTTGTTAAGCGAGAATAGTACTCCTATTGTAAAAGACGGTTTTTTTAAAGAGAAGTTGTTGTTTAATACAAATGCACAAGGACTTTTAATTCCGAATATTAGCGATGATAAAGTGGGCGCAGTTTTACCGAATAGTATTGTTACTAAAGAGGAAACAGGAGTTTCTTGGTACGATAAAAAATCAAAAACAGCACTTTTAAATTCTGGAAGTAAAATTCAAGTAGATGCTGGAGTAAATACTTTGTTTGATGCCGTTGTGAATTCTAATCCTGGAGATATTATTGAATTGACTTCAGACAAGCCATACACATTATCAAAAACACTTCCGATTAAACATGCATTGAGTTTTGTTGGTACATCTAAAGAAAAAGCGAAAGTCTTCTTTGAAAAGAAATCACTTTTTGAAATTCAAAATGGTGGAAGTTTATCATTATCTAATATAAAATTTGATGGTGAAGAATGCCCTGATAGAACAGGCAACTCAGTAGTGACAACTAGCAAATATTCAATGAATAAGAATTATAAACTATTTGTAAATAATTGCGAGTTTAAAAACCTCGATGTGAATCATTCATTTGATGTAATTCGAGTGTATAAAAATACTTTTGCAGATACAATTAGTATTAAAAATTCTAAGTTCAATACGGTATCTGGACATATTGTGGCTTTGGATAAAGAGACTGATGATATCGGGATTTACAATGCGGAATATGTGATTATGAAAAATAATAGTTTCTCAAACATCGGAGGAGTTGCTTTAAGATTACACCGCGGAGGTAAAGATGAAAGTACTTTTGGTCCGTTTTTAGAAATGGAACATAATGTTTTAGATAATGTTGGTTTCAACAACCGTAATAAGTATAGTGCAGCAGTTTCTTTGTATGGTGTTCAAGTGATTGGTGTTCAAAACAACATATTCAACAATACAAAAGGAATGAATATGCACTTGGTTGTTGGAGAGCCAATTGTAAATATTACGAATAATAATTTCTATAAATCTAATGAGGTAAACGTAACTGGAGATCAAAAGTATAATTTGAGTAATAACTTCAGTCAAAATCCAACGTTTACAGAAACTTATGCTTTGCCAGAGTTATCATCTTTAAAAGGAAAAGCGACTGATGGTAAAGATCTTGGGTTAATTTTCAATAAATAGCATATTTTGAGAAATTATATTGTACTTCTAGCTCTTCTTAATTTTTTGTTTTTGAGTTGTAATGTAAATCAAAGCGAGAGTAAAGATCTCAGTGGGAATGAAAATGATAGTCATCCTAAATTAATACTCACTAAAAAAGGAGTTGAAGAAATCAGATCTCATTTGGGAAAACTTCCTCTGTTTGATGCGTCATTAGAAAGAGTCAAGAAAGAAGTTGATCAAGAAATTGAACTCGGTATTCAAGTTCCTATTCCTAAAGATTATTCAGGAGGATATACTCACGAAAGACATAAACGTAACTTTTTAATGCTTCAAAAAGCTGGAGTTTTATATCAAATATTACAAAACGATAAATACGGAAATTATGTAAAAGACATGCTTTTTGCTTATGCGAAGATGTATCCTACACTACCAATTCATCCAAAACCAAGATCCTATGCAAGAGGAAAATTGTTTTGGCAATGTTTAAATGATTCAAATTGGCTGGTATATGCAAGTCAAGGATATGATTGCATTTATAATTTTCTTTCTGAAGAGGAGCGATCGGTTCTAGAGAATGATTTATTTAAACCGTTTGCAGATTATATTTCAATTCAAAATCCACAGTTTTTCAATAGAGTTCACAATCATAGTACCTGGGGAAATGCAGCCGTTGGTATGATTGCTTTGGTGATGAATGATGATGCTTTATTGGATAGAGCTTTATATGGAATTAAGAATGCGGCATTAGCTTCTAACGCTAAAGATAATGACGGAGGATTTATAAAAAATAAAGAAGGAAAAGCTGGTTATTTCGCAAACTTAGAAGAGCCATTCTCCCCTGATGGATATTACACGGAAGGTCCGTATTATCAGAGATATGCCATGTATCCATTTTTGATTTTTGCTGAAGCTTTACAAAATGTAAAACCTGAATATGAAGTATTCAAGTTTAAGAATAATGTTTTATTAAATTCTATTGACGCGTTATTACAATTAACTGATGCAGATGGAGAATTTTTTCCGATTAATGATGGTCAAAAAGGGATGTCTTATTATTCAAGAGAATTAGTAACTGCTGTTGATGTGGCTTACGCATATGGAGGAAATAATTCAGGGTTATTGTCAATTGCTAAAAAGCAACAAAAAGTAACTTTAGACGATGCAGGATTAGCAGTTGCATTGGCAATTAAAGAAGGAAAAGCAACACCATTTGAAAAGAAATCTGTGAATCTTTCTGATGGATCAAAAGGTGATGAAGGTGGAATTGGAATTTTAAGGTACGGAGATGAGGCTTTGACCTTAGTTTTTAAATATGCAGCTCAAGGATTAAGTCACGGTCATTATGATAAACTATCGTTTTCTTTATTTGAAAAAGGAGAGGAAGTTTTACAAGACTATGGTTTAGCACGATATGTGAATGTTGAACAAAAAGGAGGAGGTAATTACTTAAAAGAGAATAAAACTTGGGCGAAGCAGACGGTTGCTCACAATACAATTGTTCAAGATGAAACTTCTCATTTTAAAGGAAAATATGAAGTAGGAAGTAAGCATCATTCGGAACTTCATTTTTATGATGTTGATAATTCAGATGTTCAAGTCATAAGTGCAACCGAAAACAATGCGTATCCTGGATCGGAAATGCATAGAACTCTTGCTGTTATAAAAGATAAAAAGTTTGCTAAACCTTACGTATTGGATGTGTTTAGAATAACTTCAGATCAACCACATCAAATTGATTTACCGTATTACTATTTCGGTCAACTTATTTCAATGAATTTTGATGTTAATACATCATTTTCATTACAACCATTGGGAAACAAAAATGGATATCAACATTTATGGTTAGAAGCTACAGGAACAGTAGCAACAAAAACAAGTCAATTTACATGGTTGAATAATAATAAATTTTACACTATTTCGTCAAATACATCAAAACAAGATGAATTATTGTTCGCTCGAATTGGAGCGAACGATCCCAATTTCAATCTTCGAAATGATCCTGGACTTATAATTCGCAGAAAAAATGTAAAACAAACAGTTTTTGCAACTGTAATCGAATCGCACGGAACGTATAGTCCTGTTTCTGAATTTTCAGTAAACGCAACAAGCAATATTAAAGAAGTTCAAGTGGTATATGATTCTGAAGAGTATACAGTGGTTCAGATTACTAATATTGAAAATGAAGTTAAGACTTTAATAATCTCAAATAGAGATGCAAATAATCAAACAAAACATAGTTTAAAGGTAAACAACAAAGAATTTAGTTGGGTCGGACCTTTTTACTTTAAATAAAACACAAGGTAATTATGGAAAAAACATTTGGAACAAGTTCAGAGTTTCTTTTTGGAGATAAAATCGAATGGGAAACAGTTGGAGAAGGAGTAAAAAGACAAATCATGGGTTACGATGACAAAATCATGTTAGTAAAAGTTCATTTCGATGAAGGAGGAATTGGCTATAAACATGAACACTATCATTCGCAAGTAACTTATGTGGAGAGTGGAGAATTTGAATTTAGTATTGGCGAAGAAACTAAAACGGTAAAAGGCGGCGATTCTGTTTACATTCCGCCTCATGTGTTACACGGAGCAATTTGTAAAAAAGAAGGCGTTTTAATAGATGTTTTCAGTCCAATTCGAGAAGATTTTATGGAGTAGTTATAATTCTGGCTAAATATTTAAGAAATATTTAATTTTTTAATCAAAAAATTTGGATATAAAATATTATTGGTTAAATTTGGTAAACCAATCTGGTAAACCAATTTGTTAGCTGTTTGAATTAACAATAAAAAAGGATAGGTGGCACCCTATCCTTTTTTGTAAAGCTTCAAAAATTATGAAGCGAATATTTATAAATCTTTATATATAAATAACAAACCAAATATACTAAATAAAATAAAGATTTATGGTTAGCACAAGTGTTTATATGAGATAAGTGTATTAACATAATGTAAACTTTAAATTATGGATTTAAAATTCAAACTAACATTGCTACTCGCATTGTTAATGAGCATTGTAACAAATGCGCAAAGTACGTTTTCAGTTAGTGGAACTGTAACTTCTGATGCGGATAAACAAGCTCTTCCTGGTGTTTCAATTTTAAATGTGAAAACAAAAAAAGGGGCTAGTACAGATTTTGATGGGAAATATTCAATTTCCGTTTCATCAGGAGATGTGTTAGAGTTTTCGTTTTTAGGATTTAAAACCAAAAGAATCACAATTACTAATCAAACAACTGTAAATGTTGCGTTAAGTGAAGACTCAAATACTTTAGACGAAGTAGTTGTAGTTGGTTACGGAACGCAAAAGAAATCACACCTTACGGGTGCTATTTCTAAAGTTAAAAATGAAAAGCTAGATCAAATCGCAGTATCCAGAATTGATGATGCTTTAGTTGGTCAAGTTTCTGGTGTTCAAATTGCAGCAACAGAAGGAGAAGCGGGTTCAGACCCTACAATTCGTATTCGTGGTATCGGTTCTATTACAGGAGAACTTAGTCCGTTAATTGTTGTTGATGGATTAGTTGTAGATAATGATTATTTAAGTGCATTAGACATGAATAGTGTCGATTCATTTGAAATTTTGAAAGATGCGGCTTCTACAGCAATTTATGGGTCAAGAGGAGCAAGAGGTGTGATCATGATTACAACAAAACAAGGTAAAGATGGTAAGCCAAAATTTAGCTACAATACATTTTCTGGTTTTAAAACAGCCAGACAAAGTGATGCGTATTATTTAACTGTAGCAGAAACTGCAGCTGCTGAATTAGCAGCAACAGGAACTTTATCTGATAGAACAAGATATAAGCAACTTATTGGAGTTGATACGAATTGGCAAGACATTATTTTTGATGGGGGAATCATAACAAATCACTCTTTTAGTGTAAGAGGAGGAAGCAAGAATACAAAGTATAGTGCTTCATTGAACTATTTACATGATGAAGGAGTATTATTAACGGATGATTTTAAGAAATACAATTTCAACTTAAAGGTTGATACAAAAGTTAGTGATAAATTAAGCTTAGGATTTAGAGTAACACCAACGTTTACAGATCGTAGAAGATTCGATGGTTCAACTCATGATATCTTAAGACAACCTTCTTGGTTACCAGTTTATTTAGATGAGAATACAATTCAGTTTGTAAACAGATTTAGAGACAACGGAAAATATGCAAACGTTCAGGTTGGTGACTATGCAATTCAAAGAATGTTTGATGATTATGATTTAGTGAACGGAATGCCAGATGATGGTTCTGACGGAACAATTAGTGGAACAGATATCAGTAATACGTCAAATACAAACCCAGCAGCGAAAGTGTTGGAAAGAGATAGAACTGATGATAAGTTTAAGATTTTCGGATCAATGTTCGCTAAATATAAATTCAACGATTGGTTATCGTTTAGAACATCGTTAGGTGGAGATTTCCAACATACAAAAAACAGAAGATGGCAAGGTGTAGAAGCACACAGAAATGGTGCTGCAAATACGCAATTAGATTTAGCAAATACCAACAGATATCACTTCGTAACAGAAAATTACTTTACAATAGATAAAGCATTTGGAGATCATGAAATTAGTGCTGTTGTAGGTATGGGAGCTGAAAGCTGGAGAACTGAAATCAATGCTTCTTCAGGAGGAGGATATACTTCAGATTTAATTCAAACATTATCAGCTGCAGATCCTACTACAATTACATCATTTTCACAAGATTATGAAGAGCGTTTAATCTCATATTTCGGAAGATTAAATTACTCATTTAAAGATGGTAAATATTTGGCTTCTTTAAGTTTAAGAACAGATGGTTCTTCTGTATTTGGTCCAAATAATAAATATGGTTTCTTTCCAGCTGCTTCAATTGGTTGGGGATTACATAAAGAAGATTTCTTGAGTGAGGTTGATGCAATTAAAACACTTAAATTAAGAGTAAGTTATGGTGTAACAGGAAATAAAGACTTAAGAACATTTCCAAGAAATTTCCAAGTTGAAAGTTATCCATACTTAGCTTTATTAGGACCAAGTTCTGCTGTTTTTGATGGAGGAACTTTATCAAATGGAATTAACCCGTTAAATGTTGCAAATCCTGATTTAAGATGGGAAAAATCAATAGAGTTTAACCCAGGTATTGACTTTGGATTATTTAATAATGTAATTACAGGTTCTTTCGATTATTACATTAAAAGAAGTGAGGATTTAATCATTGATAATCCTATTTCATATACAACAGGTCAAGCTAGTTCTTTAATTAATATTGGTCAGGTTGAAAATAAAGGTTTTGAGGTAGAATTAAGATCTAGAAACATTGTTAACGAAAACTTCAGATGGACGTCAACGTTAATTGCATCTAGAAACGAAAATACATTATTAGATTTTGCGGATTCGAATGGTCAAATCCAAAATGTAGATTCTAAAAGAGCAGCTGAGTGGATTAACTTAGTTGGAAATCCAATCTCATCTTTCTACGGTTGGGTTGTAGATGAAGAAATTCCTTTAGAATTTATAAACGATCCATATCACCCGATTGGAGCACAAGCACAAGATGTTTATGTAAAAGATTTAAATGGGGATGGTATTATTGATGATGATGATAAAACTATTCTTGGAGATCCATATCCAGATTTAGTATGGAGTTTCGCAAACAATTTTAATATTGGTAATGTAGATGTAAGTTTTATGTTCCAAGGAAGTCATGGTGCACAAGTAAGAAACATGGGAGATCAATATATCTATAATCACTTTAATAGTGCTCAAGATTACATTTCTGCAACTACACCAAACCAAGAATTTATCAGAGAGAAAATTTTTACGAATCATATTATTCAAGATGCATCTTATATCGCATTACGTAACGTAAATATTGGGTACAACTTCAACTACGATTTATTAGATAGAGTAGGTTTAAGTAGTGCTAGAGTTTATGTAACAGGACAAAATTTACTGTATATAACTGCAGATGATTATACTGGTTTTAATCCAGAATCTATTAATACAACAGTACCGGGAACTTATGGTTATCAAAGAGCAGGGTCACCAGTTTTTAGTACAGTATCTCTTGGTGTAAATATTGAATTTTAAAAACACGAACTATGAAGACATTAACCAAAATAATATTAGCTGTAATTACAGTATCGTTTTTCTCGTGTAGTGACGATTTTTTAGAACCAGTTCCTTCTTCAGTGTTGTCTGACGCGAATTACTTTAATACACCCGAAGAAGTTGAAACTGCTGTTATTAATATTTATGATGGAATTCAAGGAGTAAATTCTACAAGTACTAATGATAATCATGGTATTATGTATGAATTCTATCTAACAGAAATGAGAAGTGATAATACCAGAACAAAAGCTAGTGAAGGTGAAGCTGCTCAATTTGAGAATTATAGTATTACAACAAACAATGGAATTGTTCAAGATTATTACGCGAGCTTCTATAATGTAATTTATCGATCGAATATTGTTTTAGCCAATTTAGATGTTGCTGGAAGTTCAGCTGCTGCTTTTGAAGCTGAAGCAAAATTCACAAGAGCTTACGCTTATTTTAATCTAGTACGATTATTTGGAGATATTCCTTTAATTGATAAAATTATCTCTCCAGAGGATAAATTAACGGCTTATACTCGTGTTCCAACTTCAGATATTTATGAGTTAATCGTTAGCGATTTACAAACTGCGGTAAGTGGTTTACAAGATGGTTCAAAATATAGAGCCTCTAAAGCTGCGGCTGAAACTTTATTGGCAAAAGTGTATTTAACTTTAAATAGATATAGCGAAGCACAAACTTTATTAGAATCGGTTATGAATCCTGGAAGAGGATTTGCTCTAGAAGCTAATTTTAAAGATGTGTTTTTCAACGAAGGAAATAATGAAATAATTTTCGCAATCGGTTATGTTGGAGATACAACTGATAGTCAAAACTTCTCGGCAGAATGGTTAAACGCTGTTGGTAGAACAAGTGGTGTAAACTATGTTACAGAAGAAGCAAGATTAGCTTTAGATGCATTAGGAGGAAACAGAGCGATGTATTCTTACAGACAAGATATTACGCAGCCTTCTCAATATCAAGTGGTAAAATATATTCCTGATGGAGATACTAATTTAGGAATAAATCCAACATCTACAGATCCAACAAAAGCAGGAAATGACTGGATTGTATTACGATATTCAGATGTATTGCTTATGCATGTTGAAGCAATTATGGCAGGTGGATTATCAACTACAAGTTCAAACGCATTATCATCTTTTCAGTTAGTGCGAGATAGAGCTGGTTTAACTACTCCAGTTGCAAGTATTTCTAGACAAGAATTATTAGATGAAAGAAGAGTTGAGTTGGCATTTGAAAACCACAGACTTTTCGATTTGATAAGAATGGGAGAAGCAGAAAGCACATTAAGTGCCTTCTCAAATGCAAACGGATATAGTTTTACAAATACAGATTTGTTATTGCCTATTCCTCAAAGAGAAAGGAATTTAAGTAACGGATTACTAGGTCAAAATCCGGGGTATTAATTTTTAAACAAGTAAAAATGAAAAATTTAAAAACAAATAATGTAAGTGTTTTTGCTAAGTTTAAAACCTTACTTCTAATTGTAGCACTGAGTTGTTTCAATTCATGTGATGATAACGAACTTCCAGAAGCTGGTTCTATTCCAGATTTAACTCCACCAAGTGCTTTATTTTCTGCATCTCAAGGTGAAGGAGCTGGAGACGAATGGAAAACAGTTTTCTTTTCAAATCAATCGAATAGTGCAACATCATATTCATGGGATTTTGGAGACGGAAACATGTCTACAGATTTTGAGCCCTCAAATGAGTACAGCGGCGAAGGAACCTACACAGTTACACTTGTAGCAAGAGATAATTTAGGTGTTGAAAGTACTTTTACTGATACAGTTGAGGTTACACAACCACCTGCACCAACAGTTCCAGATCCAACATTAATTAATCCAGATTTTGATAAACTTCCAAAGTCATCAGGTTCAGATTGTTCTTGTTCGGCTTGGATTAACAAAAGTTTAGGTGATCAAGGAGAATCAAGTTCAGGAAATGGAGGTTCAGATAACGTAGTAAAGTTTGATAATAACGAACCAGATCATGTATATCAAGAATTTGAAGTAGTACCAAATGCAGATTATACAATTTCTGTAGTGGTTTCATTCAAAAGCTTAGTGAATAATACACCTCCAATGGATGCGATGTTTGAGATTAGAGTATTAGCCGGGTCAGGATATGTGAGCGGATATACGCCAGCTTACTTTACAGATTCAGCTAGTTATCCTCAAGATGATTTTGGGTACACGACAATTGCTCAAGTGGAAGACGCAGCAAATAATCTGTTAACAGAAACTATAACTAATCCAAGTGACGACAGTTACATCACATATACCTACACATTCAATGCAGGTAACAATACAAGTGTTGCCTTATTTATGAGAGGTATTGGTGGAGCTGCAACAGGAAACTTTGGATACAATAGTGGAGACGAAGAAATTCGTGCAGATTCAGTAGTAATAACAGCAAACTAAATTTTAGAATAATTGAAGATGATTTTTAGGTACTTTGTATTTTTAGTTTTTAGTCTTTTACTATCAACAACTGTTGTTAGCCAGTCGACTAATGATGCTAAGTCAATAAAGAAAGAGAAGAAAAAGAAGAGGAGAAACAAGAAGTATAGAGTACCTAAAATTGATTTAAGCCATTGGAAGGTAACATTACCAATAGCGAATGAGAAAGGAAAACCTTTCGAAATTGAACCACCAGAAATAAACAATTTCGCCACAATTGAAGAGGCAAAACCATACATGTATATTGATTCTACAAGAGGAGCAATTGTTTTTCATGCGATGCCAACTCAAACTACAACTAAGAATACAAAATATTCAAGGTCGGAATTAAGAGAACAAATGAAACCTGGAGATAACCGAGTAAATTGGAAATTTTCAGATGGTGGAAACCTTAAGGCTAAAATCGCAATTGATGATATTTCAAGGAAAAAAGATGGTAAATATCACAAAACAATTATTCTTCAAATCCATGGTAGGCTGTCAAACGAACAAAGAGATTTAATTGGTGAAGACGATAACAATGCTCCGCCAATGTTAAAAATTTATTGGCAAAATGGTAAAATAAGAGTAAAAACTAAACAACTAAAAAAACTAAACGCTTCTTCAACTGAAATTTTACATGAAGATGCTTGGACAGACGATAAAGGACACACTTTTAAAGAGAAAGTGGGGTTCGGTAAATTTACTTTAGAGGTGAAAGTTTCTAAAGGTAAAATGGTAGTAATTCTAAACAATAATGAATTTAAGGTTTATAAAAACATTCATATGGAAAAATGGGATGTTTTCGAGAACTATTTTAAAGCAGGAAATTATTTTCAGTCTCGAGATATAGGATCCTATGCAAAAGTGAGGTTTTATAAGCTTGAGGTTAGTCATTAAAACAGTATTAATGGTGCAATTGAGAACTATTTTATTAAATTTGGTTAACCAATTATTTTTTATTCTAAAATTAAGAACATGAACTTAGAAGCTCTAAAAAAAATAGAAGCAAATAACAGCGTTCAAAACGCAGTTATTCAGGGGATCAGAGATTTGATTAATTACAAAAATCTTGAACCTGGAGATAAGCTTCCGTCAGAAAGAATGCTTTCTGAGAAATTTGGAGTGAGTAGAAGTGTAATTCGAGAAGCAATTCAAAAATTAGAGTTCTACGGCTTACTTGTTTCAAAACCTCAAAGTGGAACTTTTGTGGCGAATATCGGAATCATTGCATTAAATGGAATGATAGAAGATATTCTAAGGCTTAGTGATCCTAGTTTTAAATCTCTAGTAGAAACTAGAATTTTATTAGAGCTTAAAACAGTGCGATTGGCTGCATTAAGAAGAACTGAAGAAGAATTAGATCTTATTAAAGAAGCTTTAAATGCCTATACCAAAAAAGTTCTCGATGGTGAAGATGCTGTTCAAGAAGATTTACTTTTTCATTTAGCTATCGCGAAAGCAAGTGGAAACAGTACAATGAACACGTTCATGTTAATGATTACTCCTGAAATTATTACCAATTTCGAAAAGTATCACGTCTGTGATAAAGATCAAGCAAAACAAGGAATTAAAGAACACGAAGCAATCTTTTTAGCCATCAAAGATCAAAATCCTGAATTGGCTAAGCAAAAAATGAAAGATCACTTTAAAGAACTATACAAATACTGTTACAATGTGTGAGTAACAGCCTAACTTAAGGATAAATTTTAGAATGAAAATAATTGGACTCAGGTGGTGGATAATAGCACTGATATTTATCGCTACCGTAATAAACTATGTCGATAGGACAGCATTCGCCCTACTCTGGCCTCAGATGGGTGAAGATTTAGGAATGGATAAAAAAGATTATGCATTACTCCTAAATGTATTCATGGCAACGTACGCTGCAAGTAAATTTCTTTCAGGTAGATTATATGATAAAATCGGAACTCGAATTGGGTTTACCATATCAATCATCGTATGGTCGTTAGCCGCAACTTTTCATGCCTTTGCAAAAGGTCTTTTTTCATTGTCTTTTGTACGAGGAATGTTAGGTCTTGGAGAAGCAGGTTTATGGCCAGGAGCGGTTAAAAGTAATGGAGAATGGTTCCCTGTAAAGCAAAGAGCTTTAGCACAAGGAATTTTTAATTCAGGTGCTTCTATCGGTAATGTTATTGCTCCAGTTATTATCGTTTTTTTATATGCCAGATTTGGATGGAAAACTACCTATATCATTCTCGGTTTAATTGGGCTGATTTGGGTAATTCCGTGGTTAGTAATTAACAAAAGCAATCCTAAAAATCATCCTTGGATTACAGATGAGGAGAAAGGAATCATCTTTGGAGATCAAATAGAAGAGGTAGAAGAATCAACAGAAAACAAGAAGAGCTTAAGCTTAAAAGAAATTCTAAGTTTTAAGGAATCTTGGGGAGTTTTATTATGTCGCTTCTTTATTGAACCTATATGGTGGTTTTTTGCAGGTTGGATGCCCATTTATTTGAATTCCAAATTCAATTTAAGTATTGAACAAATTGGTAACACCATGTGGATTTCATACTTAATGGCCGCTGCAGGAAGTATTTTAGGTGGTTTGTTTACAGAACAAATGATAAAGAAAAGTTCTGTTGATTACGGACGAAAAATAAGTATTGTGGTCGGATGTATTTTGATCATAGTTGCTTTCGTAAGTATTATTCTGTTTGTAAAAGAAACCAATTTCATGACTTTCATTTATTTGGCAGGTGTTGCCTTATTCGGTTTTCAATTTGCAATTGGAAATATCCAAACACTATCAAGTGATTTACTAAAAGGTCCTTCCGTAGGAACATTAGCAGGTTTAGCAGGAACAGTTGCCGCGGTTTCGCCTATGATTATGAACTGGTTTATCGGTCAAATTACAGGTGGAGGATCATATGTTCCAGCATTCGTTGCCATCACAATTTCAGTGGCATTAGCAGTATTGGTCGTATTTCTTCTGATCAAAAAAGTCAAATTAATTGACGTAAAATCTAGTTAAATATTTAATTAAAAAATAAGCATAAAATGAGTAAAAAAATAGCAATCGTAACAGGAGCTACAGGTGGTATTGGATTTGAGGTTGCCAAAAGATTAGGAAAAGATGGTTACACAGTAGTTTTAAATGGAATACAACACGAAGAAGGTGCTCAAAGAGTACAAGAGTTATCTTCTGAAGGAATAGAAGCAGAGTATTATGGTTTTGATGTAACTGATGAAGAATCGGTAAGTAAAAACATCAAAGCAGTTGGAGAAAAGTATGGAAAAATAGACGTCTTAGTAAACAATGCTGGAGGTCTTGGAGGAAGATCAAGATTTGAAGAAATGACAACCGAGTTTTACAGGTTTGTTATGGCATTAAACTTAGATTCTGTGTTCTTCGCTTCTAGAGCAGCAATTCCATATTTAAAGAAAGGAGATAATCCAACAATTATAAATTATACGTCAAATGCAGGTTGGAATGCAGGTGGTCCGGGAGCTGGAATTTATGGAACTTCAAAAGCTGGAGTTCATGCAATTACCAGAGCTTTAGCTAAAGATTTAGCGGAATATGGAATTCGTGTAAATGCAGTATCTCCGGGTACAATTGATACACCTTTTCACGCACAGATTAAATCTACAAAACCAGAGGTTTTTGCATCTTGGAAAAACAACATTTTACTAGGTAGATTAGGACAACCAGAAGAGGTGGCATCTGTAGTGTCATTTTTAGCAAGTAGTGATGCATCATTTGTTACCGCAGAAACAATTCAAATTGGTGGTGGACAAGCACTAGGAATTTAAGAAGACAAACAACATTAATAATGAGTAAAATAGTAACATTTGGAGAGATAATGTTACGCTTATCAACTGAGCGACATTTACGATTTATTCAAGCAAAAACATTCGCTGCTTCCTACGGAGGTGGCGAATTTAATGTAGCTGTTTCTTTAGCGAATTATGGTTTAGAAACAGATTTCATCACTAAAGTTCCTGAGAATGATATAGGAGCTTGTGCCGTTAAGGAAATGAGAAAACTAAAAGTTGGTCTTGATAATGTGGCTTATGGAGGCGAACGTTTAGGAATTTATTATCTAGAAACTGGCGCAGGAACTCGTGGAAGTAAAGTGGTTTACGATAGAAGTAATAGTTCTTTAGCAACTACGAAACCTGGTGATTTTGATTGGAAAAAAATATTTGAAGGTGCTACTTGGTTTCATTGGAGTGGAATTACTCCAGCAATTTCAGAAAGTGCAGCAAATCAATGTTTGGAAGCTGTTAAGGCGGCTCATGAATTAGGATTAAAGATTTCTTGTGACCTAAATTACAGATCTAAACTATGGAAGTATGGAAAACAGCCTTCTGAAGTGATGCCAGAATTACTTTCCTACAGTCACGTGATTTTAGGTGATATTGACACTGCATATTTCATGTTAGGAAAAAACAAGGTGAATCCTAATTATCAAGATGAAAAGTCATTACCATCTTTATATGATGCGCTTTTTAAACTTTGTCCTAATTTAGAATTTGTAGCTACAACTCTTCGATATTCTGTAAGTGCTTCACATCAAAGAATCGGAGGTGTATTATATGATGGCAAACAAATATATAATGCGCATATTAAAGAAGTAACTCCAGTTGTTGATCGAGTGGGAAGCGGAGATGCCTTTATGGGCGGTTTAATTTATGGATTGCAAACCTACAATCAAGAGTTGCAAAAAGCACTAGATTTTGCTGTTGCGGCATGTTGTTTAAAGCATACCATTTCTGGGGATTACAACTTAGTTACTTTAGAAGAAGTTGAGAAAATGATGACTGGAGATAGCACAGGAAAAGTATCGAGATAAAAATTGAGCTATGGTTACATTAAGAAAAATATCACATATAACAGGATTTTCCATTTCTACAGTTTCTAAGGCATTAAATGATGGAATGGATGTAAGTTTTGAAACTAAAAAATACATTCAACGTGTAGCTGTTCAGAACAATTATATTCCAAACAAGGCGGCTATTTCTTTACGAAAGAGTAAGTCTAATATCATTTCAATTATAGTACCTAAAATCAATGAAATTGTTTTTGCTGAAGTGTTGTGTGATATTCAAAAATTAGCATCTAAAAGTGGATACAGAATTATGCTGTATCAATCATTGCATAATGTAACAAAAGAGGAAGAATTTATTAAAGAAATTAATGATGGAAGCGTTGATGCTGCCATAATTATTTCTACTACAAGCTGTGAAATTCCAAAAGAGAATACAATTCCAGTAAAGGTTTTAAAAATTAGAAAAAATTACAATTGCGAAGAGGTTAAAAAAGATTGTATCAATAATTTTAATCAGCTTCTAAAACAAATAGCATAAATGGCCCAATACTCAAGACTAGAAGTAGTAAAAGTAATGCAAGAAACAGGTGTAGTACCATTGTTTTTTGAAAGTGATGTAACAATAGCAAAGAAGGTTTTAAAATCGTGCTACGATGGTGGTGCACGTTTATTAGAGTTCACATCACGAGGTGATTTTGCATTTGAAGTTTTTAATGAACTTATAAAATATTCAATTGATGAACTTCCAGGGATGATTTTAGGTGTTGGTTCCGTTACGGATGCAGCAGCAGCATCTTTGTACATGCAAATGGGAGCAAACTTTATAGTAACTCCTGTTTTTAGAGAAGATATTGCAATAGCATGTAACAGACGAAAAGTACTATGGTCCCCAGGTTGTGGTTCTCTCACAGAAATAGCGAAAGCTGAAGAATTAGGTTGTGAGATTGTAAAATTATTTCCTGGAAGCATTTATGGACCAGAGTTTGTAAAAGCAATTAGAGGTCCGCAACCTTGGACAAGTATTATGCCTACTGGTGGTGTTTCTCCTACAAAAGAAAGTCTTGAAAAGTGGTTTAATTCTGGTGTTACTTGTGTCGGAATGGGATCGAAGCTTATTATGAAAAATGATAGTGGTAATTACGATTTCGATAGAATTGAAAGCACTACAAAGCAAGTGATGAAGTGGATTAAAGATTTAAGAAAATAACTGATTTATTCAAGGATTACTTGGTAATACTCTTTACATTAGTAGCATGAGAAAGGCAATTATTTTCATGATTATTAGTGCGCTGTCATTTTCCGTATTAAATATATTGGTAAAAGATTTACGCCACTTTAATGTGTATCAAATTGTTTTCTTTAGATCAATTATTACACTCTGTTTCACCATTCCTTTATTAATCAGGAATAAGATCAATTTATTGGGGAATAAAAGGCGTTTGCTACTGGCCAGAGGAACTATTGGTTTTATAGCAATGACATTGTTTTTTACTTCTTTACAATATTTAAAAACAGGTACAGCTGTTTCTATTCGATATATCTCACCAATATTTGCAGCAATATTTGCCGTATTCTTATTAAGAGAAAAAATTAGATGGAATCAATGGATCTATTTTGCAATTGCATTTTTAGGTGTTTTGATTTTGAAAGGATTTGATACCGATGTAAGTACTATTGGTTTTTTGATTGTTCTTGCATCTGCAGTATTAACAGGTTTAGTATTTATTTTAATACGAAAAATAGGAGCTAGCGATCACCCATTAGTAATCATTAATTATTTCATGGGAATTTCGGCCATCATTAGTGGAATTTTCACATTGTTTTATTGGGAAACACCGACAAACTTAGAATGGTTAACTTTCATTAGTTTAGGTGTTTTCGGTTACTTCGGACAATATTATATGACCAAAGCATTTCAAACCTCAGAAATAAATAAATCTGCTCCATTAAAATATATTGAAGTTGTATTTACAATGCTAGCTGGTGTTTTTTGGCTGGATGAAAAATATACTATCATTGGTTTAATAGGAGCTGGAGTTGTAGTAACTGGTGTGGTGTTAAATACTTTATTTGTAACTAAGAATAAGTGATAATAAAACATTAATAAGAAAAAAAAGCCGAAACAATTTGTTTCGGCTTTTTTGTTTAATGTAGAGGTCGGTCAAATTCTTTCATATAAAAGTTTATAATTAAAGAATCGCCTTTTTCCACTTTTATCTTTTTTGTTTTTAACGATACATATCCCAGTTGAAGAATATGAATGACATGAGAGGAATTGTATTGAACTGAAATGGATTTACTTTTTATAATTACTCCATTTACAAAACAAAATGGAGTAATTAGCTTTTTAGTTCTATCATTATCAATAGATATTGATGTAAATCTATCTTTAGACTTCAGCATCTTAATGGTTATTTGCTAATTTTTATTCAGCTTATAGCTTGAACATCCTAATAATAAAGTGAAACAAAAAAGTATTAAAAGTTTAGCTCTAATATTTACTATTTTTCTAATCTAAAATCAATCTATCCAGACTAGTTGTTTAGCAAAATATTCCCATTTTCCATTAGTTCTTTTAAGTAAAAATAAATTTCCTGACGCTATAGTTTCTCTATAAATGAGAGCATAGTTTTGATTAACAGAAAACAACGGTATTGAGTAACTTAACCTTTTGTTATTGGAGTTATTGGTTTTAAAATAATCTTTTTCTATAAGTTGTTTCCAGTTGTCAATTTCATTTTGTTTTAGCTGACAACGCATATACTCAAAATCGTTACTATCAAAAAATTTAGTAAAATCAATAATATCTTTCTTAGACTTAATTTCAATTTTTGACATCATAGAAAGACCTTCAGATTTTAAGAACAATTCAAAACTCTCGTTTGATATTGTTTTCTTTAAAACGTTTTGATGTATAACGGTGTTAAGTTGCTCTTTTTGTGTGATTAATTCCTGTTTGATTAGCTCTTTTGTTACTTCTGTATTTTGGCACTTTTTATGGCTTTTTTGTTCTTGTGCTCTACAAGAAATAAAAGCTACAGAAAAATAGAATAATCCTATGGTTAAAACTTTATGGAATTTCAAAATTACCTTAATTTATTGATTTAACAATCTTTTTTATGAATTTTAGGTTGTTACTATGTTCTATTTACTATTCAATCCAAATACTTTTAGAACATGCAAATGTCCATTTATTTTGTTTTTTAATTAATAAATTAAAAGACCCTCCATAAGTTCCTGTTTTATGATATATAGCAGCTTTGTTTTGTCTAAAAAGTATAGGATAAGAAATAAAAGAGATTTTTAAACTTTCCTTTTTTATTTTTAAATCTACTGAAGGGTACATTCTTTTTAGGTTTACCCGGTTCAAATTTTTAGTTTTCTGTTTTATAATTTTTAATTCTTCTTTTGTAATAACCTCTTTACTATCAGTACATAAGTCAAAATCAAAGTCATTTAAGTTTATATAAGTATCTAAACTTTGTTTTAAATCTTCATCTATAGTCTTGTAGTAAATTGATTGTTTTTCGGACAAAAGCGATAAAATTTCTTCCATATCATTATTAGTATCATAATTTTTATATGATGAACAACTAACAATAAATATTAGTAGGAAAAGAAATTTAATCGCATTTTTGACCTTTTGCATTAGCTCTTGCGTGTCTTTCATCTTACATTAGGTGCTCTAAGAATTTAATAATAGTTAGTTTTACAATTACTTCCTTGTTGTTTATAATTAGATTTAATCTTATTGTATAAAATAAATTTTAACTATTCTTTAGGTTTAGGTGGCTTTATGAAATTATCATAGCCTTTACTTAAATCATAAAAAACATTAAGAGTATTAGCTTTCTTATTTGTATTTGTAGTTTTAAAATTCTCGAAGCTTTCGATTAATTTATTTATTGTTTCATAGAAAGATTCTAAATCATTACTTGGTATTATTTGCACTACAGCCTTGTCAGGAGAAGATGAATAATAAGGGCTTCTACCATTATTTAAAAGGTGTTTTTCTAAAACATTGTTAATTTGAGAGAAATGAAATTTCCCTTCTTCTGATACGATTGAATCTTTAGCAACACTAACAATATTTCTCTCCTTTATAAGACCATTAGAGTTTATAAATAAAGCTATTTTAAACTTCCCTTTGTAATTTAAATAAGAAACTTTACTTAAGTTACTATTTTCAACAAGAATATTTTCGAGTTCTTCGATTGATTTTACCTTATTACTTATCTCTATTAGAGATGAGTTATTTTTTTCAAAATAATCTTTAGATGGATAATAAGCACTTCTATTTTCTTTACAAGAAAATAGAATGCTTAAAATAGACGTTAGAATTAATATTTTTTTCATTACTGGCAATTTATGTTATTAAAATTACTATTATCATTTACTGTTTTTTGATTAATATAATAACTAGAGCTAGTATTTTTATCAAGATTAATATAGTTACCATTATCATAGTAACCATCGTAACCATATTTTCTCAATCCATCCCAACCAAATCCCATATAATATTCTAATGGATAACTGTTATTATCTAATGCTCTTATTGCTTTCGCTATAGGCTTAACAAATCTATCTGCCATATGCTGATGTTGAGCTTCACTAGTAGCAAATGTAGGGTCATTGTTTGACTTGTAATGTTTATACCAAAAAAGGAGATTTTCTCTTTGGTTAGGGTCTAACCCTTGTTGGTATTCATCAACATATTTAAAAATTTCTGCATGGATAGCTTCGTGTAAAATTGTTGCAGCAAAATCTAAATTGGAATTACCTAATCCTTGAACTTTAATTTTAATGTTTCCATTAGCTAAATCAGAAGCATCAGTACACGCATCTTGACCTGTACCACATGCACCATTCTCAATGGTTAAGTTATAACGATTATTGTTTTCAAATTGTTTTATTGTAGATGCAAATAAACTTAGAGATTTAAGTTTATCATAAATACACTTAGCTCTTCCACTTAAACTATTAATAATTCTATCTTCAAAGTTTATATCTTCAATTCTTATAATATTATCACTTAATAATTCTAAGAAACCTAAAATAAAGTATTTATCAACACTAGGTATTATATTGTTTATTTTAGTTTCATCTGCAAATTTCACTATTTCTATTGCTTGTTCGAAATGTGTAAGCATCCAATCTTTCTCATCGTTAATAATGTTCAATTCATCAATTAGCTTTGCTATTCTTGCCCCTTCAGCTAATTCATTATTAATTTTGGCAATTTCAGATTCATAGTTATTCCCAACAATTGAAATAATTTGATTGTCAGGAATTGGTTCTGAATTTTCTTGATTATCTAGAGCCTGTGCTTCACGTAGTCTTTGTAAATATTCATCTGCTTTATCAGGATTAGCATTTAACCATTCGTATTCGTTTGGATCAGTTATGTTAAACTGTCGAACAATTTTATCAACATTAAGAGATGCCCCCATAGAGGTTAGATTTTTCAATCTATTTAATTCTGCATTCATTAATGCTTGATGTTCAGCTTTGGCTATTGCATTGTAAAATGGAGAATTATTGTATTTATCTCTTAAAATAATACGCCAATGCTCATTATGAAAAAGACCAAATTCAGTATAATTTTTCTGAACCTCTGTTTCAATAAAACTCGGAGTAGCTATTTGAATTTTATTATTAAAATTTTCAAAAACTCCTCCAGGAAGAAAATGAGGATAACTTACATAGTTGTTGTGTTCTTGAAAATAAATTTGAAGCTGCATCATATTCAATCTGTCCCAAGGGTTATATCCATTATAAAAACTGTTCTTTTTATTAAATGCTAAAGTTTCTAATTCGCTATAAGCAGATGATGAAATCATGGCATTGATGTTATTTAACATAGAATAAAACTGATCGGATTGCCAAAGCCCATCAATAGTAGAATTATTTACTATTGCTCTAATACTATTTAATTCAGAAATTGTACGAATATCTTTTAAAGGAGTACCGTTTACTTTAAAATCAGCATATAAAGAATTGTCTAAATTACCTCTATTGATTTCATTTTCACGATGTGATAAAGCCTTTAATCCTTTTAATCCTAATTTTTCTGCATTATTAGCACTGTGATAAGATGAGCTTATTTTCTGTTTTGCTGAAGGAGCATTATTTCTGATGTATTTTTTTTCAGTTTCTTTGAATAAATATTCTTTGGCTTCATTATATGAATTAAATGTTTTATTGTATTTACTTCCTATATAGTTTTTTAAGATATCAGTTTGTCTATTATACCAATCCCAAGCTTCCTGTTTTGCTGCTTCTATAACAGCTTGATCGTTCGCAAGAGCGTAATAAAAATCACTACTAAAAGTAAAGTTAAAATCAGCAATATCTTCATTTACACAATTACAGCTTTTTCCTAAAATAGTACCATTACTTCCTAAAAATTCATCATTCGTAGTACCATCTACATTTTTAAATTGAGCATTTAATGTTGTTGTTAGCGAAAACAACACAATTGCTAAGATTTTATATATATTCTTCATCTTTTTCAATTTATTTCTTTACAATAATTCTTGTTTTTCTTTCATTATCAACCAAAACAGTTATCACATACAATCCATTTTTAAATTGACTTCCATCTACATAATAGTGGTATTCACCTGCTTTTTGAATAGCACTTGGTTTAATCATCTGTTCGTTACCACCATTGACACTTGCAACATTTACAGTAGTAGTAGCTTTTTTATCTAAAGCATATGATATGATTAAATCGTTTTGAAATGGATTAGGATATAATTTTACAAACTGTGCTTCTTGTTGTGTTAATGCTTCTAAGGCATCATTAGATAATTCAGTATCTGAGTTTGCGAAAGTTGTTTTCTTTTGAAGTACAATTTTTATTGGTGCAGCAGGTTCATTCCAGTTATTGATAAAACTCTCGATAGTTCCAATTAAATATTCTTTATCACCAATATTGGTTTTTGAAAATTCAACAGAAGTTATGTTATGATTTAATTCATTTGGAATACTTTCTTTAAATGAAGTGTGCGGAAGTTTGATTTGTAATTCATCATAATACAATGCATTATCAATTAAAGTGAAGTCAGCATTTTTATTCTCATCATTCACATTCCATAAAACAGAAAAATTGTTCTCTTCCTCATTGTAGTTTATTTCAAGTTCAAAAGGCAGTTTTTGTTCGATATTTTCTCCTGCCCAATCAAATACTAATAATTGACCTTTCCAAACACCATTCAAACTGTTGTCTTCTCCTAAAGAGAAACTTTGAGTATCGGAATTATTAGAGTTTGTAAAAGAAGTTTCAATATCAGAACTTTCAATTTCAGAAGTATTTTCATCATTAACCAATTCATTAATAGCAGGAAAATTAGTTCCTAACAATTCATTAGCCTTGGTAATATCTTTAGCTACTCCATAGCCATAATGATAACAAACACCTAACCAGTACTTAGCCATTGGATGTTTACTTTTTTTAAACCATTGAATAGCCTTAGCATAATCTTGTTTGATGTTTCCATACCCTTTCAAGTATAGGTAGCCAAGACTATAACTAGCTTTACTATTTCCTTTTTCAATAGCTTTTTCAAACCAATATCTAGCTTTGTTAAAATTTAGTTTACAACCTTTGCCGTACTTGTATAAAATACCAAGGTCAGCAGCAGCTAATGAATTTCCTTTTTTAGCAGCAGATTCTAGTAATTCAAATGCTTCTTTATGCTTGTTTTTATCATCAGAACTCATATAAATTCTACCTAAAAGAATTTCGGAAGTAGTGTTTCCATTTTTAGCGCAAGGAGTTAAAAGTTGAATACTTTCTTGGAGGTTTTCTTGTGAAGTTTGATCTTCTTTTAATACTTCTAAGGCTTTAATAAGATTTGCCTTACAATCAATATCTTCTTGTTGAGCATTAGTTCCAATGTTCATAAAGAAGACTACTAATAGCAATTTAGTAATTTTCATAATAATTTATTTTAAACAGTTATTTATTACTATTCAAAATGAATAGTAAATAAAAAAATAAGATGAGGAAATCATAGTAATACAATTTTCCTTTTCCTTTCAATTTTACACAAATGTATTAAAATAAATTAAGTATTAATTTTTTAATTGTAGTAGCTTAAGTATGTTTAATGGCTGGTGTCAAATACTTTATGATTATTTTTAAAACAAAAAAGCCGAAACAAATTGTTTCGGCTTTTAGTACTGAAGGCGGGACTTGAACCCGCACGAGCATTACGGCTCATTGGATTTTAAGTCCAACGTGTCTACCAATTCCACCACTTCAGCATTGGTATTTTATATAAGGTTCTGAGCGAAAGACGGGATTTGAACCCGCGACCCTCACCTTGGCAAGGTGATGCTCTACCCCTGAGCTACTTTCGCGTAGTCTTTGTCTAAGATCGTGTGCAATCGTGATTGCGGGTGCAAATATACAACCCTTTTTTAATCTGCAAAACAAAAATCGATTTTTTTTTAAAAAAAGTTTAAATAATCAATAAAACGTAAATTTTATGGTGGTTACATTTATATAGAATATCTTTGCAGAAATTTTTTAAAAGCAAGGTGGGTTCAGTTTTGACGGCAGATAAATCGGTTTTAAAAACACTTTTCTTAGATTTTAAACAACTGACAAAAGTTGGTTTATCAGTAAGTGTTGTGTTTACTTCAGTAGCTGGCTATTTATTAGGAGCAGAAACAGTAGATTATTCTATTGTACTATTATTAAGTATTGGTGGTTATTTAATGGTTGGAGCTTCAAATGCATATAATCAAGTAATAGAAAAGGATATCGATGCCGTAATGCAAAGAACTAAAAACCGTCCTTTACCATCAGGAAGAATGAAATCTTCTACTGCATTAATTATTGCAACAGTATTTACAATAGCAGGTATAGCAATTTTATATGCCATAAATCCAAAATGTGCGTTATTCGGAGCTATTTCCATTTTTTTATATACAAGTGCTTATACTCCTCTTAAAGCTGTTACACCTTTAGCGGTTTTTGTAGGAGCAATTCCAGGAGCAATTCCTTTTATGTTAGGTTGGGTTGCGGCAACAGGGAGTTTTGGAATAGAGGCAGGATTCTTATTTATGATTCAATTCTTTTGGCAGTTCCCTCACTTTTGGGCGATAGGTTGGTTGCAAGATGAAGAATATAAAAAAGCAGGATTACATATGTTGCCAATGGATAAAAAGGATAAAGGAGCAGTTGCTCAAATTATTTTTTATACCTGTGTGATGTTATTAATTTCTATAGCGCCTGTATTAAAGGTTACAGGAAAATTATACATCTATCCAATAACAGCAGTTATTGTTGCTCTTTTAGGAGTACTTATGTTGTTCTACGGAATTAAATTATACAAATCTCAAGAAAATATAGATGCTAGAAAATTAATGTTAGCTAGTGTTTTTTATATCACAGTATTACCAATTATATACGTAATAGATAAATTTTTACATTAAAATGAGTGAAGTTCAAGTAGATCAAGAGATGAGAGAAGCGAAAAGGAAGTCGGCAAAGCCTATGCTTTGGGTTTCTTTAATAAGTATGGTTATGTTTTTCGCTGGATTAACAAGTGCATACATTATTAGTGCTACAAGAGAAGATTGGGTTGTTTTCGATTTACCACAAGCCTTTTATATAAGTACGCTATTCATAATATTAAGTAGTGCTGCATTATTTTTATCTCAATCTTTCTTAAAGAAGGACGATTTAAAAAAGTCAATGATGTTTTTGATAGCCACTTTTGTGCTAGGTTTAGCATTTGTGTGGTATCAATATGTAGGATTTAAAGAATTAGAAAGTTTAGGATTATATTTTACGGGTCCAAAAAGTACAGTGTCAACTTCTTTTGTAATAGGGATAACATTTATTCATGTTTTGCACCTATTGGCGGGAATTGTAGTGCTAATTGTCGTTATTTATAATCATTTTAAAAAGAAGTATTCATCTGCCAATATGCTTGGGTTTGAACTAGGTGCAATCTTTTGGCATTTCGTAGATTTAGTATGGATACTTTTATTTTTATTCTTTAAGTTTTACAAGTAATATAAAATGCGTAATTTTGGCGCATTATTTAACAAAAATTAACTGATAAAGATATTTATGGAATCTAATATCGCTGTAAATTCTGATAATAAAGAGACTTGGGGTGGGGGTGCCGGAGTGCAACCATTTGGTGCAAGTTATGGTAAAATGATGATGTGGTTTTTTATCCTGTCTGATGCATTAACATTCTCAGGGTTCTTAGCCGCTTACGGTTTAACACGTTTCAAGTTTATTGACTCTTGGCCAATCGCCGATGAGGTATTTACTCACATACCATTTTTCCACGGAAACTATCCAATGTATTACGTGGCATTCATGACATTTATTTTAATTGTGTCATCTGTAACTATGGTATTAGCCGTAGATGCTGGTCATAAAATGCAACAAAAGAAGGTAGCATTGTACATGTTTGTTACCATCATTTTTGGTTTAATCTTCGTTGGATCTCAGGCTTGGGAATGGAAAACATTCATCAAAGGATCTTATGGAGCAGTTAAAACAACAGATAATAAAATTTTACAGTTTGTAAAAAATGGAGAACAAATCGCTTTAGCGGATTTTGTTACTAACGAAAGAACTGACGATAGAGAACAGCACACTGCTAAGAACGGATTATGGTTTACAAACGAAAAAACTATTTCTCAGTATTCAGTTGCGCAAGTTCAAGAGGCTTTCAAAGCAGATCCTTCTTTACAAATCAGATCTGAAAGGATAAACTTAGATACTAAGAAAAAAATCATTTTATCTAGAGAAGAGAGCTTAAAGGAATTATCAAAAGCAAACTTAGTAGTTGAAGGAGCTAACTTACACGTTAACGAATATGGTAACCCTATTTTTGCTGATTTCTTCTTCTTTATTACAGGTTTCCACGGTTTCCACGTATTCTCTGGAATTGTAATTAACATTATCATTTTCTTTAATGTTGTTTTAGGAACTTACGAGAAAAGAGGACATTATGAAATGGTTGAAAAGGTTGGATTATATTGGCACTTTGTAGATTTAGTGTGGGTATTCGTATTTACATTCTTCTACTTAGTTTAATTAATTATAAAGATATTTAAAGATGGCAGGTCATTCACACGAATCGAATTTAAAGAGAATCTGGATTGTTTTAGGACTTTTATCTATCATTACTGCGGTAGAAGTTGGTTTAGGTATTGTTAAGCCTGATGCATTACACTTACACGGTCCTGGTACAAGTTGGTTAAACTGGATATTCATCATTTTAACTTTAGCTAAAGCATATTATATTGCTTGGGCATTCATGCACCTTGAAGGTGAAAAGAAATGGTTTAGAAGAGCTGTAGTTTGGACAGCAGTATTTCTAATCTGTTACTTATTATTCATCGTATTATTTGAAGGTGGTTATTTATACGACACATTAGCACCATTAATTAAATGGTAAGAAATAAATAGAAAAGGTGGTGGTTTTAACCACCTTTTTTTTGCTTAAAATCTTAAATCGGATATGAAAAAAACTCATAAATATCTTGTATTATCTATATTGTTTATAGTTCCGTTATTATTCTATATTTTTTTATCGATGGGACTTAACAACTTTGCAAAGCTTCCAGTATTAACGAAGAATGTGATTGATGTTAAAAGTATTGATAGCAAGTACACTTTAGAAAATAAGATAACAATCGTGGTCTTTCCTGGTAAAGAAGCGGATGCAATTAAAGGAGAGTTATTTAATTTAAATCAAAAGATCTATAAACCATTTTATGGATTCAATGATTTTCAAATTATAGCTGTTTGTCCTTCAGATTCAAAAGAGCAAATTGATAAAATTAAAAAGTCAATTGGTGCCTACACAGATATGGTGAAGTGGAACTTTATATTTACGGAAGATGCTGTTGTAAAAGCTTTCTATGATAGCTTTAGAACAAACCAATCTTTGGATGTAAACCTTCATACTTCAAAAGCATTTATAATTGATAAAGAAGTTAATTTTAGAGGAAGAACTGACGATAAAGATATGGCTGATGGCAGGCTGTATGGTTATAATATGACCTCTGTTGGTGAATTAAATGATAAGATGAAGGATGACGTAAAAGTTGTTCTTGCAGAATATCGTTTAGCTTTAAAGAAAAATAGTGCGGATAGAAAAAAGTAAGTATTAAATGAACAAGGGAAAATATTCTTACGTTGGTATAGCGTTTATAATTTTATTATTCGGGATTTATTCAATTCCTAAAATTGTAAAACACTTCCAGAAGGCAGATTTATTTAAATATAATAAGGTGCCTAGCTTTGAGTTTGTGAATCAAGAGGGAAAAACAATTTCAAGTAAAGATTATGAGGGAAAGGTATATGTTGTTGAATTTTTCTTTACAACATGTCCAACAATTTGTCCGATTATGAACCGTAAAATGGTTACAGTTCAAAATGAGTTTCTAGGGAACCCTAATTTTGGAATAGCATCATTTTCGATTACTCCAGATAAAGATACACCTGAGGTGTTAAAAGCCTATGCTGAAAATTATGGAATAAATCATAAAAACTGGCACATGCTTACTGGAAAATCGGTAGAAGATGTTTTTGAGTTATCAAACACAGGATTTAAAATGCCAGCAGGTCCTGGTGGTGAAGACCACGGAGGATTTTTCCATTCAGGAATGTTTGCTTTGGTTGATAAAGATGGATATATACGTTCTAGATATGATGAATATGGAAATCCGATTTTGTACTATAGAGCGTTAGAGGAACAAGGATTTCCTGATCAGATTAATGAGTTAAAACAAGACATTAAATTATTATTGAATGAGTAATTTATCAGCAGAAGAAAGGAAATATAAAAAGTTTATCACTATAGTGTCTATTGCAATTCCTATTGCGGTAGCAGCGTTATTTGGTATAAAATTACCTAATGTAGAACCATTATCTTTCTTACCTCCAATTTATGCTACTATAAACGGATTAACGGCGGTACTTTTAATTGGTTCAATCATCGCAATTAAAAATGGAAATAGAAAGTTACATGAACAGCTGAACACAACAGCTTTAGTGTTCTCAGCATTATTTTTACTAATGTACGTAGCGTATCATATGACTTCTGAATCAACAAAATTTGGTGGAGAAGGAGCTATTAAATATGTGTACTATTTTATTCTTATTACACATATTTTACTTTCAATTGTTGTAATTCCGTTTGTATTGTTTACCTACATGAGAGCGAAATTAGGACAATTTCCTCAGCATAAGAAGATTGCTAAGATTACATTTCCTTTATGGTTATATGTTGCGATAACAGGTGTAGTTGTTTATCTAATGATAGCTCCATATTATGTACACTAATTTAAAACGAAAAATAGTAATTGCTGTATTTTTAATTTACACAGCAGTGATTGCAAATGCACAATGTGCAATGTGCAAAGCAGTAATTGAAGGTGGAAATGAAACCATCGCAGAAGGTGTAAATGGTGGAATTACATATTTAATGGTTTTTCCATATCTCTTAGTTGGAATTTTATTCTTTTTACTATACAGGCATAGGAAGAAAGTAAAAAACTAACTTTCTTCTTTTTTTTTGTAACATATTATGTACTTTGTCGTCATATCCTTGATTTACAAAAATAAAATACTTTGAAAAATTCCAAACTTATACTACTGTCGGCTTTTTTATTAGGTACAACATTTTCATTTGGTCAAAAAAAATGGACGCTTAAAGGGGCAGTTGATCATGCTTTAGCAAATAATATCTCTGTTAAGCAGAATGAATTAAATATTGATTCGTCTGTTAAAGATAAAGAAATAGCTTTTGGAGATTTTTTACCAAGTGCGGGAATTTCAAATTCTAATAATTTTACATTTGGTTTTTCTACAGCGTTAGACAATACAATTAGTTCTGCAAACCGTTATAGATTGAATGGATCTTTTAATGTAAATGGATCTATTTTTAATGGGTTTAGAAATTTAAATTCTTATAAACAAGCAAAGCTGGGTATAGAAAGTAGTAAGCTAGATTTAGAAGTAATAGAAAACGACGTTTCTCTAAGAGTGGTAAATACGTATCTTAACGTATTATTTGCTAAAGAAAATTTAGAGGTAGCTAAAGTTCAAGCTGAAATAAGTAAAAACCAAATTAATAGAGCTCAAGCACAATTTGAGGCAGGAGCTATACCTAAAGGAGATTTATTAAACGTGCAGTCTACAGCAGCAAATGACGCGCAAAACGTAGTAACACAAGAAAATGCGTTAAATCTAGCATTATTACAGTTGTCTCAGTTACTACAAGTACCTTACGAAGGTTTTGAAGTGGATGTTATAGAAGTAGAAAATCCAACTGCAGCTTTACTATATAGTAATTCTAATGATGTCTACAAAAAAGCATTGACCAACAGGCCAGAAATTGAAAAAGCAAGATTGACTATAGAAAATGCTGATTTAGGAATTAAAATAGCTAAAGGAGCATATTTGCCTAGTTTAAGTTATACAGCAAGTGTAGGTACAGGTTATGTTACAACATTTGGCGAACCTGATTTTTTTGTAACTACAGACCCAAGAACAGGAGGGCCTGTTACCGTTGATAATAGATTTAGTACTCAATTAAGTAATAACTTTAACTATGGATTTGGATTTTCATTAAATATTCCTGTTTTCAATAAGTTCCAAACAAAAAATAGAGTAGCTAAATCTGTTATTAGTAAAAAACAGGCAGAACTATCTTTAGAAAGTGCGAAACTTACATTACAGCAAACGATAGAACAAGCGTTTTTAGATGCTAAAGCAGCAGCTAAAACCTATGAAGCTGCTAAAATTTCTTTAGAAGCGCAAGATGAAGCGTTTAAGAATGCACAGGTAAGTCTTAGTTATGGAAATATGACACAGTTTGATTATGACCAAGTACGAAATAGATTAGTAAATGCAGAGTCGGCATTAATTAGAGCTAAATTCGATTACATTTTTAAATCTAAAGTATTAAAGTTCTACTACGGAGAAAATATATTAGATTAAGAACAGAAGTTGTTAATTTTTTCAATAAAACAAAACCTCTCAACATAATTTGAGAGGTTTTGTTTTATTGGGAAGCTTTATATTTGCAGAAAATTTAGGATTTGGCACTTATACTTAATATCGAAACTTCAACAAAGAATTGTTCCGTTTCTATTGCAAGGAATGGAGAAGTAATTCATTCGAAAGAGATAAACGACGGTAATTATTCTCATGCGGAAAAATTACATCCGTTTATATTAGATGTTTTATCAGAAGCCAATGTAGAACGTAATTCTTTAGATGCTATTGCCGTAAGTAAAGGTCCTGGTTCTTATACTGGATTGAGAATTGGAGTTTCTGCAGCTAAGGGATTGTGTTTTTCTTTGGATATTCCGTTAATTTCTGTGGATACTTTATTGTCACTTGCGCATTCTATAAGTGTTGAAGATGGAATTATTATTCCAATGTTAGATGCAAGACGGATGGAAGTGTATTCAGCTATTTATGATAAAAACTATGAACAAGTTCGAGAAATAAAAGCAGAAGTAATCGAAGAAGATTCTTTTAATCCATTTAACGAACAAAAAGTATTTTTCTTGGGTGATGGAGCAAATAAGTGTAAAGAAGCTCTAAATGCAGCTAATTTTAATTTTGTTGATGGTAAATTTCCTTCAGCAATTCAAATGGCCAAACTCAGCTATGATAAATACAAAAAAAACGACATCGAAGATGTCGCTTATTTTGAGCCTTTTTATTTAAAAGACTTTATTGTTACTCCACAAAAGAAGAAAGTTTAACCTTCTTTCTGAATTTCTACAGAATGTGGATATGGTATTTCGATTCCAGCTTTATCAAGAGCAATTTTAGTATGTTCCATAATATGGAAATATGCATCCCAATAATCAGATGACTTTACCCAAGTTCTAGTAATAAAGTTAACCGAGCTATCAGCTAATTCTCCTAATAAAACCTGAGTAGCAGGATCTTTTAAAGTGTAAGGAGTGTTATTGATAACCTTAAATAAAACATCTTTAGTTTCTTTTATATCTGCATCATAAGAAACTCCAAATGTGATATCAACTCTTCGCTTTTCCTCAGATGAGTAATTGATAATATTACCATTTGATAAAGCTCCGTTAGGTAAGATTACTTCCTTGTTATCTACAGTGTTTAATTTCGTTGTAAAAATTTGAATTTCTTTCACAACACCTTGCTCACCTTGAGCTTCAATATAATCGCCTATTTTAAAAGGTCTAAAAATCATGATTAATGCTCCTCCAGCAAAATTTGACAGAGAACCTTGTAAAGCCATACCAATGGCTAAACCAGCAGCAGCAACAATAGCTGCAAATGAAGTTGTTTCAACACCTAATTGACCGGCAACAGTAATGAATAAGAAGATTTTTAATCCCCAGTTAATTAAGCTTGATAGAAAACCTCGTAATGAAGAATCTAAATTTCTTTTCTCCATTAGTTTTGCTGTAGCTCTGGTAAAAAAGTTAATAATCCAAAGTCCAACAATGAGTAGAATTAATGCCGCTATTACTTTCGGGGCATATTCTAATAGTACATCTTTACCTTTTAAAATGTATTCTTCCATTTTATATTTAATTATGAATGATTTAGTAATGCGATTTTTAATATCGCAAGGATTTATAAAAAAGTAGTAGTGTAGTTTATTAATCTAAGTTATTTGACTTCGAAAGTTACTTTTAAATTAACTCGAAATTCTGCAACTTCATCATTATTTACAACAACACTCTGCGATTGAACAAATGCAGACTTAATGTTTTTAACTGATTTAGAAGCTTGTTTGATTGCTTTTTTAGTTGCGTCTTCCCAACTTTTTTCAGAGTTCGCAAGGATCTCTATTACTTTCATTACTGCCATAATAACAATTTTAATTGATTAATATTTATGTTATGTAAATATAGTATTCTGAGGCCTGAAATCATAGAAATTTTTCCAATGTTAATTTAATGTTACCAAAAAGTTGCATAAAAGTAAATTATAGGTTATATTTGTAATATAAATGTTAATGAATAAAATGATTAAAGACATGAAGAAAGTAATGATTTTAGCTTGCGGACTATTATTCGCAGTAGTTCAAGGACAAGAAATAAAGCCAAAGTATCAAAAAGAAGGTGACTTAATTAAGGTTACTCATTTTCATGATAATGGAACTGTTAAGGAGCAAGGTTATTACAAAGATAAACTGCTTCATGGTGTTTGGAATCGTTTTGATGAGAAAGGAAACAAAACTGTAATGGCGCATTACAATAAAGGAAAGAAAGTAGGAAAATGGTTCATCTGGACCAAAGATGAGTTGAAAGAAATAAACTATCAGAATAATACAATTGCAAGTGTACAATCTTGGAAAGAGAGTACGAAAATTGCAATTAAATAATAATAGTTAACATATATAAAAAAAACCGCATTTGATGCGGTTTTTTTTTATATCTATATTTTTTATTTGCCTTAGAAAGAATATCCTGTCCAAGCAAATACAGAAGTGTCAGCTCCTCCAGAAGTTCCGTTAGTAGCATTGATAGTTGCTCCTGGTGCATTCTTAACATCAGTAATGTCTAATCCGTTAGCAGCGTTTCCTACTACTGTAATAACTGTGCTAGCAGTAGACCCACCTTTTCCATCTTCTAAATCGATGAAATCAGACATTGTAGCTCCAGTTCCTAAAGCAATGTAAGCGTTTGTAATTGTAGCGGTAGCTCCTCTTCTTACTTTTATCCCATCTGATAAATTAACTCCATCAGCGTTATTGATAATAGTTAATCCGTTAACAGTAAAGTTAGATTGTTCAACATCTGTTGGAGTATTTCCATCTAAGTTTCCGTCAGCTTCAATTCCTCTAGGATCAGAAGTTACAGCATTGTATCCATTTTCTCTTACCCCGTAGAAGTTTGAACAAGTTCCTGTGTATCCTTGTGTAAAGTCAAACATATCATCTTTAGCGTTTACAACTAAAACGTTTGTAGCATTTACAGATCCACCGAAAAACTCGATAGCATCATCATCACCATTGAAAATTGCAATGTTTGAAATTGTAGTTCCGTTACCAACACCGTTTAATGTTAAACCATTGTGCTCAGCTTCATCATCAATTCTTGCTCCAGAATATTCAATTTTCACATAGTTTAATATTCCTGAATTATCAGCAACATCGCTACCACCATATAAAATAGCAGTGTTAACCTCTGACGCAGAATTGCTATCAGCCCCGTTTTGTCTACTTAATGGAGCTTTTCCGTTAACAATAATTCCACCCCAGTCACCTGGTTGAGGATTTGTAGCATTAGATGTGAAAACGATTGGATTAGCAGCAGTTCCATTAGCGATAATCTTACCACCTTTTTCTACTAGAATGTATACATCAGTTCCGCCAGCTAAAGCCTTAACTCTTGTTCCAGCTTCGATTGTTAAAGTTGCTCCATCTTTTACTAATAAAGCACCAGTTAATGTATTATCGATTCCAGATTTTAAAGTTAAATCACTAGTTAAATTTCCTGCTAAGTTTTGAGATGTAATATCACCTCCTGTGTTTCCCGTGTTAGTTTGGTCATCATTATCTAAAGAACATCCAGTGAATAATAATGTAGAGATGCTAACTACAGATAAAATTAATTTTTTCATTTTTGTGTTTTTAATTTTGTTCGACTGAGGCAAATTTGCAATGCCAATGTTTATGTTTTTGTACTTTTTTTTTAAAGAATTGTTAACTTATTCAAGGTTTTATTAGAAATTATGTGTAAAACCAATACTTAAGTTAACTCCCTTTTTATAATTTCTTAACACTATATTGTTTCCACTAGTGCTACCATCTCTATTTAACTGGAATGAAGGGTTTAATAGGTTTGTAACCTTTAATTTGATACCATACTTTTTTCCTAACTTTAAAGAAGATACTAAGTCTAAAGTTGGAATTCCTTTTTCTATGATATTCTCAAATCCTCTTGTTCCAATAGAGTAAACTCGATCACTGAAATAGTTAACAACTAAAGCAGATGATAACTCGTCATTTTCGTATTTTTTATTAAAAGTAATGTCAGCATTTACTAAAAATGGAGTTGCTCCTTCTAATTCGCTACTAGCTTTTTGGAATTGTGCAATAGAAGTGCTACTTAAGTTTACTTCAGATACTAAATAAGAAGCATTTAATCCTGCATTTAATGTATGCGTACTATTCTCATCTTCTCCTTTAAGAATGTTTTTTCTAGCTTCTAATTCTAAACCGTAAACAGAAGCATCGTTTCCAACATTTAAATATGTTAATGTGTTACCGGCACTTGAAATTTCACTTCTTGCAATTGGATTTTGAATATATTTATAGAATCCAGTTAATGATACTAATTCACTAGAAGAGAAATAACGCTCATATTTAATATCAAAGTTATAGTTGTCAGATGGAATTAAATCTGGGTTACCTTGACTTGAGAAGTTAATATCTTGATATTTGAATGGAGCCGTTTCTTTAAACTGTGGATACGTATACGTTTGACTCGCAGCTAATCTGAAGATATTATTTTCATCTAAGTTGTACTTAATATTAATGTTTGGTAAAATGTAAGACTTATTAATTTCAGATGGTCCATCAATTGAGCTTTTAGCAATATTTGTATCATAAGTAACTCTCTGATGAGCTTTTTCAAACTTTAATCCCCCAGATACTATGAAGTTATCACTTAATTGATAAACTAAAGTTGTGAATGCACCACTTACTAATTTTTTACCTCTATATGTAAAAGGAATTAAAGCTCTTTCACTTCCTGCTCTTCCTCTTAATGTTTCAACAGCAAATACACCTGTATCTATTCCATTTTGGTTGAAAACAGCATCAGCATTATTAATGTCTATTACAGCACCGTTACCAGAAAAGGCATGGTTAAAAATTGTTGCAGAAAATAAACGCTCTGTATATCTATAGTCTAAACCAAAATCAATTGTACTTTTATCTTCTTCATCACTATTTAACTTATAAGAAATTTTCCCTTTAGCTGCATAATCGTTCTCTTGAAGTTTAGAAAAGAAACGTTCACTAGTTCCCGAACTATTAGTATTTGTTCTAGTTACTCCATCACGAATTAAATATTCGTTAGAACGTCTATCAGGTTCATTTCCTCTAATGAAGTTTAAAGCTCCTTTTGCCTCAATAGATAAACGATCAGAAAAGTTATATTTACCAATAAGTTGATTTACATACAACTCATTGTTGTTAGTTTGTTGTCTTCTTAAGAAAGCAAGATCTCCATCTTGTTCTGGATTATCTGTACCTAAATAATCACCAATAGATTGTTTATTATTATGAATGAAAAGGTGGTTATATGCTAAACTATATTTTTCTGATTTAAAGTTCACACTTCCCATTAATAACTGAGAAACATTGTATGTGTATTTTTTGAAATCCTGATCTCTAAACGGAGTTTCAGTTCCTGCACTTGTATTTTGTTTGATGTTCCCTTCTTCAAAGTTATATTTTCCATCAAACCCTCCAACTAAGAAGAAACTTAATTTGTTGTTCTCACCAACGTCATATTTTTTTCCATAGTTAAAAGAAATACTATTATTCATCTGAAAATCTTGAGTACCTGGATTCAATGAATTATTGAATGAATATGTATTTAAATCTGTAATTGTATGATTTAATTCTTGAGTTCCAAATCTGTTTGTTCCATCAATAGTTAAGAAATCTTGAGTTATTGTTTGTGTATTGGCACCTAAAGAAACACTAACAGAAGCTGTTCTCTTTTTGTTTAACTCTTTTGAAATAATATCAATGTTAGCCCCACCAACATCTCCATAAACATCAGATGTGAAAACCTTATTAATTCCTATGCTCTGAATTATACTAGTATCGAAAAAGTTTAATGAGATATTCTTGTATTCTGGATCCTCAGAAGGTAATGGTAAACCATTTAATGAAGTAGAGTTATAACGATCACCTAAACCTCTTACTACAACATTTTTAGAACCTTTACTTACACCAGCAGTTTTAGTAACCGCTTGAGCAGCATCAGAAACTCCTTTTTTCGCTAATTCTTGTGCACCAATACTAGTTTTAATAGAAACAGCCTTTTTTTGTTGTAATATTAAAGCACTCTCTTTTTCTTTACTTACAGTAGCGTTTATTTGAATTTCTTCTAATTGCTCACCACCGCTTGCTCCCATTACTTGGTTTACAGTGATTGTTTTATCAGCTTCTACTGTAATTGGTTTTTCTATAGTTTGATAACCAACAAAACTAAATACTAAAATATGGTTTCCTGGAGCTACAGAGATAGTATATGTACCATCCATGTCTGTATTTGTTCCAATTGTAGTCCCTTTAATAAATACACTTGCAAAAGGAAGCGATTCATTATTCATTTCCTTATCAGTAACCGTCCCCGTTACAGTCCCCTTACTTTGAGCAAACGCTAATTGACATATGCTTACTAAAGCAATTAATAATAGTTTTTTCATTATATATGTTCTAATACTAGGTGCAAAAGTCAGTTGAAACTGTAAAGTAAAAGTTAGCTGTAAATTATGCTTCTATTATTAGAATGTTTAATTAATGTTAACGGAAAATATTAAATGTTAGGAAAGTGTTTGGTAATTTTTAATATTGAATTAATATGCTCAATAATTAATCTGTTTTCCCTGCAAACACTGGATGTTTTATGCGATTTACTATTAACGATTTGTTTACAAACAAAAAACCGGAGAACAGAAATTCTCCGGCAATATGTTTCTTATTTTAATTAGTAATCGAGATAAATAACAAATAGAATTTAGTTATTTATAAATTTCAAACCAACAAAGAAAGTCCTTGGTCTTGAAGGTCCATAAATATAGTTTGCGTCTCTATCAGCTCCTTGATCGAAATCTTGTTGGTAGCTGTCAAAAATATTTTGAACACCACCACTTATTCTTAAAGTAGAGTGGTTGTGCTTATCCAGTGAGAAATCATAAGATGATTTTACGTTTAATTCTAAAAAGTCAGTTGTTTTTTCTAAACGATCTTCAGCAATGAATCCTGCTAAATGTGGAACATACATGCTTCCCGTGTAAACTGCAGATACATTGTTTTGAAACTTTTTATTCGGAGCATAGGTTGCAATAAAGTTTCCGTAGAAGTTAGGAGATTTGAAGAAGTTATCTGCGTTTTCTAATGAAATATTAGGATCATCAGACCATTGTACTGGTTTGTCAAATTTCCCTTCTTGAATTGTTGCTCCTGCTTGTAATATCCATTTTTCATTTGGAGCATATTTTGTTTCGATGTTAATTCCTTTTACATGGGCGTTATCTCCATTTCTCTTTTCCCAAATCAAATTATTTAATTGTTCAAGGATAAAAGGATTTACAATTTTAGTATAAAAAGCCTCTAAAGTGAAAGATACTTCACCTTCAGTTAAATTTTTATTCCAATCGAAAGATCCTGTAAAACTATGAGATGTTTCCGAAACTAATTTAGATCGATCAACACGAACAGTTAAAACTTCTCCAGCTGCAATTTGTGCATGTAAATCTTCTGTAAATACTTGTGGAGCTCTAAAACCTTTAGCATATGAAGCTCTGAATCGAGAATTTTCATTGGCAAAATACATTACATTCAAACGCGGATTAAAAATCACACTTTCGTCAGTTAAATTATGAATATCTGCACGCAGACCTCCTAAGACTTTCCATTGTTTATTAATCGTCCATTCTTGTTGAGCATAAAGTCCATAAGTTCTTAAAGTTTGATTTACAAAAGCATTAAAACCCGGTTTTTCATCTTTCATTTTATCATACTTAAACTCAATTCCTCCTGTGAAATTTCCTTTTCCACCCAAGAAATCAGATAGTTTATGAGCATACTGAGAACCTAAAACCCAAGTTTCATCTCTAGAATTACCGAATCCTAATACTTCACCATTTTGGGCAACTAAATCTTCCCCACCACCGTAATAGTTTTTGTTTTTTGAGCGAGAAGTAGAAACGTAAGCAGAGAAATGTTGTTTTCCTTCATTAATAGAAGACTCAAATGTAAGTCCACCTGTTAATACATCAGAATCAATTTGTTCTGCTACATCACTTTCAAAAGGTTGTAAACCTAATTTGTTTCCTCCTCTTCTAAATTCACTAATAGAATTGAATTCTGCTGTTAATCTTGTATTGTCTGAGGGTTTGATATATCCTTTAAATCCGAAAGTTTGTGTTTCTAATTTTGTGAGTTCAGTGAAAGAATCTCCATCATAATCATATGGATTTCTATTTCTGTACATTCCGAAATAAGTAAGTCCCGCAGAAGCTTCATCATTTACAACGGTTCCATTAATAGTAGTGGCAACATCTAGTGTTTCTCCTTTAATTAAAGAAACGTTTTGTCCTACTTGAAATGTGTTGTCGATAGGATCTTTAGTAATAATATTAATAGTTCCAGCAATAGCATTAGCACCATATAAAGCTGATCCTCCACCACGAACTACTTCAATTCTTTGAATAATATTAGCTGGAATTTGATCTAAACCATACACTCCGTTTAAAGCACTAAAAATAGGTCTGCTATCTACTAATATTTGAGAATACGCTCCGTCTAATCCATTAATTCGTACCTGAGAGAAACCACAATTCTGACAATTAGTTTCCATACGCAGTCCTGGTTGAAAGTTTAACCCTTCAGATAAACTAACAGACTGAGTCGCCTCTAATAGTTTCGCGTCAGTAACTGTTACAATTACCGGAGCCACTTTTCTGTTTAAATATGATCGCGTTGCACTCACAACCACTTGATCTAATCCTAAAAGATCTTCTTGTAGTGTGATATCAAGTGTTTTGGTTTCTGAACCGTTGAAACTAATTTCCTTTTCTATCAACTTGTATCCAACACTTTGAAATACGATTGTAGCTTTTGGTTGATTTAAGGTTAAGGTATATTCACCTTTATCATTAGTTATGGTTCCTTGAGATTTGTCTTTTGTATAAACTGATACGAACTCTTGCGGTTCGTTATTAAAAGTAACTTTTCCTTTTATAGTTTGTCCGTAACTTATAAGTGTTACGAATAAAAATACTGTCTGTAAGAAAGATTTCATTTCTTTTATTCTAAAATAAATTTGATGCAAATATAAATTAATTTTTAGACAAGACTAAAAATTAACTTTTATAAATCAAAAATTTGTATGTTTGCATAGAATTAAAGCCCATGTTTTCACAATCTGAGGAGAATTATATAAAAACCATTTACCATTTGGCACTAGATTCTGATAAAGGAATTAGTACAAATGCTATAGCGAAACAACTAGATACAAAAGCATCTTCGGTTACAGATATGATTAAAAAACTATCTGAAAAAGAAGTTGTGGTATATAAAAAGTATCAAGGTGTAAAGCTTACCGATTTTGGTAGAAAAGTTGCTACAGGAATTATCAGGAAACATAGATTATGGGAAGTTTTTCTTGTAGAAAAGTTGAATTTCTCTTGGGATGAAGTTCATGAAGTAGCTGAACAATTAGAGCACATAAAATCACCTAAACTTATTAATGAATTGGATGCTTTTTTAGGATATCCTAAGCATGATCCGCATGGAGATCCAATTCCAGATGAAGAAGGAAATATACATCAGATAGAGAAGAATCTTTTATCTGTTTTACCTAAAGGAACAGTTGGAGTTTGTGTAGGTGTGAATGATAGTTCATCTGATTTTTTAAAATTCTTAGATAAACAAGGAATTGGTTTAGGAGTAGAAATCACAATTATAGATATTGAACCTTTTGATGGTTCTCTAACAATAGAAATAAATAATAAACCGCTATCTATTTCAAATAAAATAGCTAGCAACTTATACATTAAAAAGATATGAGTTTTTTCGATCAAATAGTCGAGTTTTGTAAAGAACATCCAATACAAGGAGCGCTTTATGCATCTCTATTTACTTGGGGGTTAACAGCTTTAGGAGCGGCTTTGGTTTTCTTTTTTAAGAAAATGAATCGAGCAGTATTGGATGGAATGTTAGGATTTACAGGTGGAGTAATGGTAGCTGCGAGTTTTTGGAGTTTATTATCACCTGCAATAGAAAATAGTCCTGGAGAAGGGTTTATAAAAGTTTTACCATCTGCTATTGGTTTTGCCTTAGGAGCTTTGGCTTTATTCGGAATGGATAAATGGTTACCTCACTTACACATTAATTTTAAAGAAGATGAAGCGGAAGGTGTAAAAACAAATTGGCACAAAACAACTTTATTAGTATTAGCAATTACATTACATAATATTCCAGAAGGATTAGCTGTGGGAGTTTTATTTGGAGCAGCTTCGACATTAGTTGGAGTAGAGCAAACCGAAATGATTATTGCCGCTATTTCTTTAGCTATTGGAATCGGAATTCAAAACTTCCCTGAAGGTTTTGCAGTTGCAATGCCATTAAGACGACAAGGTGTAAGTAGAAGAAAGAGTTTTTGGTACGGACAATTATCTGCTGTAGTTGAGCCTTTTGCTGCAGTTTTAGGAGCTTTAGCTGTTTCGTTTTTCACTCCGATTTTACCTTATGCATTAGCTTTTGCCGCGGGCGCAATGATTTTCGTAGTTGTGGAAGAAGTGATTCCAGAAACACAAAGAGATAAATATACAGATATTGCCACGCTTGGTTTTATAGGTGGATTTATTGTAATGATGTCTTTGGATGTTGGGTTGGGTTAAACTCTACTCAACAATTCATTTGTAGAAATAACATCTGCAAATTCTTCGTGTAAATTCGCCAGTGTTGTTTGATGAATAGTTTCTGAAGAAAAGATTTCTCCATTCATTCCCTTTCTGTCAAATGTTGCTGTAGCGTCGCCAACTAATATTGTGTCGAAACCTAAATTTCCAGCCATTCTAGTTGTTGTAGAAATACAATGATTTGTAGTCAATCCAACAATTACGACGTTTTTAATCTGTTGGTCTTTAAGTATAGTTTCAAGATTTGTTCCTATAAAAGCGCTATTCACATCTTTTACAATTACGGGTTCACCTGATAGTGGTTTCACAATGTCTTGAATTTCAAAACCAGGATGAGATTTATGCAATAATGATTTAGGATTTTGCGAACTATGTTGAATATGATAAACAGGAAGTTGTAACGCTCTCCACTCTTTTAAAATTTGAGCACATTTTTCTTCTGCATCTTTGTTATTTCTATTTCCACCCCAATATTCCTCGTTGTCAAATCCTTTTTGAATATCAACTAGTAAAAGTGCTGTGTTTAATTCTCTTAATTTCATGAAAAATCGATGATAGATTGTCTCTCTCTATTTAAAGTTAATTTGGTGACATCTGGTCTTGAATAATGACCAACACAATCAAAATTATGTCGCTCTTCAAGTACTTTTTGATAATCAATTTCACCCGTAAATAAGCCTTCTTCTCCAACAACTGGCGGAATTACCCATTCTCCATCTGGTCCAGAAATACAAGATCCACCGTTCGCTAAAATTTTCGGCGCGTCTTTAATAATCGCATCATAATTTGGTGTGTCTTTAGGGAAATCATCAATAGACATAAATCCACTGACGGAAACAACAAAAGATCTGCTTTCTTTTGCAATAAACTTTGTAATATCAAAAGTGTTTCTTTCTGCTCCAGGCCAAACTGCAATATGTAAGTTTTCTCCTTGTGCGTATAAAGCTGTTCTTGGCAAAGGCATCCAATTTTCCCAACAGTTTAATCCTCCAACAGTAAAATCTCCTAAAGGATGAACAGTTAAACCATGACCATCACCTGGAGACCAAGTTAGGCGTTCTTCGTATGTCGGTTGTAATTTTCTGTGAACAGATTGTATAGTTCCTGTTTTGTCAATATATACTAAAGAACAGTATAAACTATGACCACCGCGATTAACAGCTCTTTCTATAATTCCTAAGTAAATAGCAATTGAGTTTTCTTTGGCTGTTTTACAAACGCTATTCAGATCACCTTTTTCAACTTCAATTGAGTTTTTTAAATAATGAGCATGTATCTCTTTTTGGACTGGTGAGTTAAACTCAGAGCCATTAGTGATAGACAACCAGAAAGGATATCCTGGCAATAATCCTTCACCAAAAACTACGAGATCACATTCTTCTTTAGCGGCTTTTACAATATACGAATTGACTTTTTCGATGGTCTTTTCTTTGTTTAACCAAACAGGAGAAATTTGCGCCATCCCAATTTTCAAGATACTGCTCATTAAATAGTTAAATAGGTTTGTTTGTATAACGAAGATAAACGAAAAGTTGCTTCAATTAGAAATTTCTACTGTATTTAACAGAATCCGAAAAATTGTCGATTCTAAAACATAAAATTTGATGTCCACATACGGTAACCGTACCTCTTAACCCTTTACTTTCATTGAGTTTTGTAGTTGCTTTGTGAAATAATTTAAAATTTTGAAATCATGAAGTTATTAGTAATCAAATTGGCTTTTTTATGTGTTTGCTGTTATCAAGGAGTAGCCCAAACAGGGAAAAAAGCATTTCAGTTTAAAAAAGGAGAGGTGTTGGATATACTTTTGGTAACGGGTACAAAAAACAATTATAAAAAATTGTTTGATAGGTATAAAAGAACAGCATTTCCAGTTGCTTCTAAATTTACGTATCAGCCACAATCTGGGTTTAGAACTAAAAAATTAATAATGGGAAGTCATTTACCAGTTAATTTTATTTTTGGGAAGTGGAGCGATATTAAAAAAAGGAAAGAATTTTTAAGAGTTATTGAGAATGAAGTTCCAGATTTTCATAAGCAGAGAAAAGATTTGTTTACCTATTTTGGATTAGCATATTTTGAAGTTGAAAATGATGTAGATTTTTCAATCTATAAGAACAAATTCAATGTGGTAACTTCGTTTTGGAAGAAGAAAAAAGATAAAACTGATTTTTATAAAGTTTGGGAAAATAGCGTGAAGAAAAATGGAGGAAAAGTTATTTTGAAATTAGAAAATGGAGAATCGCTAACAGGATATTATTACAGACCAGATATTATATCTATTGTAGAATGGGAAACGCATGAACAGTTTGAGTCTTTTTCTAAAAAGTATCCATTATCGAGCTATGCAAGATTATCAAACGTACATCAATTTCAAATTGATTAATTTTCAAAAAAGAAAAAAGTAAATGCAACAAATTCTTGAACAACTCGTGTACTTTGGTTTTTTTCAAAGTCTCTTACTCATATTTATTTTTATAGTGTCTTTAAAAACACGTAATCAAATCAATGAGTTCTTATTGATTTTGGTTGTAATTCTAACTATAGGATTGTTTGGTAAAGTATTGCACAGTGTTGATTTGTTCGATAGGAGTTTCAAATTAATGGCAATGTCGGAGTTTTCCGCGCTTTTATTTGGACCTACAATTTTCTTGTTTGTACAATCTACTTTGTTCAAAGAAAAATTCACAAAGACTAATTTACAGCATTATGTTCCGGGTATTGTATATTCAATGTTTATTGCAGGATATTTCATTATTCCGTCACGTGAATATCAAATAGAACGAAATAAGTCTATTGATTTAATGACAGTTATTTACTGGTGTCATGCGATTGGTTTAGTAGTGAATATATTGTACTGGATAAAGGCATATAAAGGTTTTCAAAAATTTTCGAATAGTTTCAAAAATGAATCTTCATTTGTACCTCATATTAAGTTCGTACATCATTTTTTGATTGTAACTGGCTTTTGTATGTTAATCTGGCTGATTTTATTCATAACAAACTTCTTAGGTTTTCCTATGATTGAACGCACTGCAAGACCTTATATCTGGATTATACTAACGTTTGTAATTCTCTTTATCAGTTACTATATGATGCTAAAACCTGAGGTATTGAAATCTATTCCAGATGTAAAAGTTAAGAAGTATCATCAATCAAAATTAACTCATGAAGATTTAGATCGTTTAAAACTAGCATTGGAGAAATTAATGCTAGAGAAAAAACCTTACTTAAACGCCAAATTATTGAAAACAGAACTGGCTCAAATGTTGGGAGTACATGGTCCGGAATTATCACGATTATTAAACGAAAATATCGGGATGAATTTCTTCGAATATGTAAACTACTATAGAATTAAAGAATTTGTTGATTTAGCAAAAAGTGAAAAAGGAAAAAAATTTACTTTTTTTGGATTAGCCCAAGAAGCAGGTTTCAATTCCAAAACAACATTTAATAAATCTTTTAAAAGCTTGATGGGAGTTTCTCCATCAGCATATTTTAATCAAAAACAATAAGAATGAAAACATATATAATAATGGTGTTCATGTTTATGAATGCTGGTTTGCTAGCGCAATTAAAAGTTCCAAGTTTAAGTCCAAAAACTAAATTAAGTCAGAACATAGGGTTATCAACAGTTACTATAGAATATTCTAGACCGAGTAAAAAAGAAAGGAAAATTTTTGGTGGATTATTACCTTTTGGAGAGGTTTGGAGAACAGGAGCAAATAGTGCAACAAAATTCTCATTTTCAAAAGAAGTAGTAATCAACGGGCAAAAATTTCCTAAGGGAGATTATAGTTTGCTAACAATTCCTGAAAAGAATGTATGGACGATAAAATGGTATACGTATTCAAGTTCTAACTGGAATGCTTACAAAGAGCAAGAGCCATTTACAGCATTTAATTTGCCTGTGGAAAGTGTATCAGAATCAGTCGAATCATTAGCGATACGATTTCAAAATATAACCTTGAATAGTGCAGATATATACATAGAGTGGGAAAATTCAAGAATTATAATTCCTGTAAAAGTAAATGAGGAGGAAGAAATAATTGCATCAATAAATAAAGAATTGGCTGGCCCGAGTTCCTCAGATTATTTCAGGGCTGCGTTATATTACCATGAAACGAAAACTGATTTGAATAAAGCCTTAACGTATATTCAAAAAGTTACTGAATCGGATAAAGCTTTGTTTTTTCAGGTGACCAGAGAAGCACTTATCTTGAAAGACTTAAATAGAAGAAAAGAAGCGGTTGAAGTTGCAAAAAGAGCATTGCAATTATCTGAAGAGGCAAAGAATAAAGACTTCGTCAAAATAAACAACGATATTATTACTGTTTTGAAATAAAATATCTTTTGAAAAACACTCTATTTATTAGGGTGTTTTTTACTTAAATTGCATAAAAAAAGTTTAGTGCAGAATAGTACTTCATTTCAAATATTTAACGCTTCCGCGGGAAGTGGAAAAACCTTCACTTTAGTAAAAGAATACCTCAAAGTATTGCTGCAATCTAGTGATGTGTTTTATTTTCAAAAGGTATTGGCTATAACATTTACCAATAAGGCGGCCGGAGAAATGAAGGAGAGGGTTTTAAAATCTCTTTCAGATGTTACAGAAGATAGGTCTAATGAAATAGTGAATCAGGTTATTCTAGAAACTACATTAGACAAAGAAACTATTAAAGAAAGAAGTAGTAGAATACTAAATGCAATTTTACAGAATTACTCGGCTTTTTCAATTACCACAATCGATAGTTTTACGCATAAAATCATTAAGAATTTCGCGTTCGATTTAGGATTGACACTGAATTTTGAAGTAGAAATGGATGCTGTTTCTCTTTTAAATGAAGCGGTAGATCTTCTAATATCTAAAATTGGAACTAATAGAGAATTGACCAATCTTTTAATTGATTTTTCGCTTTCAAAAATAGATGAAGATAAATCTTGGGACATTTCATATGAATTAAAAGAATTTTCTAAAGTGCTGTTGAATGAAGATGATGTAAGACATTTTAGAGTTTTAAGAGAACGAAGCACTCAAGATTTTATCAACTTAAAACAAAAATTGAACAAATATCAAGTTCAAACAGAAACTAAGTTGAAAGAAATTGGTGAAAGAGGACTTCAAGTTATAGATGGAATGGGATTGGATCATAAAGATTTTTACTATTCTCTTATACCAAAACATTTTATTGCATTAAAAGAAAATCCTAGTACTGCTAAATTTTTTGATCAAAGTAAGCTTAGACAACGAATAGAAGAAAACACATTCTATTCAAAATCAAAGTCGGATGATATAAAATCTGCTATTGAAGGAATCCTGCCAGAATTACTTGAGTTATATTCAGAGTCAGAGAATTTGTATAAAGATTCCACGCTAAATAAATTGGCTTTGAAAAGCCTAATTCCTTTAGCTGTTTTAAATACTATAAATCAAGAATTAACTCAGCTAAAAGAAGAAAACAACATTAGATTAAATGCCGAGTTTAATCAGTTGATTTCGGACAATATTAAGAATCAACCAACGCCTTTTATTTACGAGAGAATTGGTCAGCGTTTTATGCACTATTTCATAGATGAAATGCAAGATACTTCGGTGTTGCAATGGGGAAATTTAATTCCGTTAATAGATAATGCATTGGCACAAGAAAATAGTAGTTTACTTTTAGTTGGTGATGCAAAGCAGGCTATTTATAGGTGGCGTGGCGGAAAAGCAGAACAGTTTATTAACTTAAGTAGTCCAGATTTTAAAGTCTTTCAAGCGGAAAAAAGTATTAATCAACTAGAGAGAAATTTTAGAAGTTTTTCCGAAGTAATTAATTTTAATAATCAATTTTTTCAGCATGTCAGTTCATTTCTAAATAATCAAGATTACAGTCAGTTATTTAAAGATGGAAATAAACAGCTAGAAAACTCAAAAAAGGGAGGTCAAGTAACACTTTCTTTTATGGAGAAGCATGAGGATAAGGAATTAGAAAAAGAGAAGTATCCTAGAAAAGTATATGAGAAAATTACTGAATTAAACCAACAATATTCTTTAAATGAAATTGCTGTTTTAGTTCGTAAAAAGAGCGAAGGTGTTCAAGTTGCTAATTATCTTTCTGAAAAAGGAATACCAATTATATCATCTGAAACCTTATTATTAAAGAATAGTGAGAAGGTAAATTTTATAGTCAACCTAATTCAACTGATACTTCAGTCTGATAATGAAGAGAAGAGATTTGAAGTTTTACATTTCTTATATCACCATCTTTCAGTAAAAACAGAAATTCATGGCTTTTACGAATTACTAATAAAGAAAGAGATTACAGTTTTCTTCGAAGAATTAAAGTCGTTTTCAATAGATTTTAATTTAAATATATATTTCGAATTACCTTTCTATGATAAGATTGAATATATAATAAGAAGCTTTAATTTGTTAGAAAGTTCTGATGCATATGCTCAGTTTTTCTTAGACGTTGTTTTGGATCAACAAAATAAGGGTGTTGATGTTCATGATTTTATTGAATTTTGGAGTGTTAAGAAAGAAGTACTGAGTATTGTTACTTCAGAAGATGCAGACGCTGTTCATATTATGACGATTCATAAATCTAAAGGGCTGGAATTTCCAGTAGTTATTTTTCCTTATGATTTAGATGTGTATAGGCAGATAAAACCAAAAGTTTGGTTTGATAGTTTACCAGAGTCATTCGATAATTTTAAAGAGTTGTTGATAGATTTTAGTAAATCTGTAAGTCATATCAATGATAGAGGAATGGATTTGTATACGCAACAAATTCAGGAATTAGAATTGGACAATTTTAATTTACTCTACGTTGCATTAACCAGAGCTGTTGAGCAGTTGCATATAATTACAGAAAAAAGAATTTCAAAATCAGGAGAAAACACGAATTACTACTCAGGGATTTTTATTTCATATTTAAAAAAGCAAGGATTGTGGAACGACAATCAGAATGAATACGATTTTGGAGTGTCAAATAGAGAAAGCGTAAAAGAAATAAAGGAGAAAGAAATTCAAGTTCAAGAAAAGTTTATCACCACACCATGGCAAAATCATAATATTGTATTGCTTGCTAGTGCTTCAAAATTATGGGATACAGATCAAGAAGAATCGATCCAATATGGAAATCTTGTACATTCGATTCTTTCAGAAATTTACGTTGTATCAGATATTGAAAAGGTTTTTCATTTTTACGAAATGCAAGGAGATTTATCTTTTCAACTTTTAAAAACGATTAAGAATTTAGTTTTTAGTGTTGTTGAGCATGCTTCATTGAATGAATTCTTTTCGAAAGAAGTAAAGGTGTATAATGAGAAAGAATTGTTAACAGTTAATAACTCCATTATTATTCCGGATAGATTAGTAATTAAAGATAATCTTACTACAATTATAGATTATAAAACAGGAGCAGAAAGTCATACGCATATCAATCAATTACGATTATATGAAAACGAACTTCAAAACTTAGGTTTTAAAATTGAAAAAAAAATATTGGTATATATAAATGATGCTGTTTTAGTTAAAGAAATTAACTAATTTTACCCAGCAAACAAACTAAACATGTACGGAAAAATTAAAGAGCATTTACAGCAAGAAATTCAGGATATAAAAGATGCTGGATTATATAAGAGTGAAAGAATTATTACGTCGTCTCAAGACGCTGTAATTAAAATTTCAACAGGAGAAGAGGTTATTAACTTTTGCGCAAATAATTATTTAGGACTTTCTAATAATAAAGAAGTAATCCAAGCCGCTAAGGATGTTATGGATACTCATGGATTTGGAATGTCTTCTGTTCGTTTTATTTGTGGAACTCAAGATATTCACAAACAATTAGAATCTAAAATTGCAGAGTTTTATCAAACTGAGGATACAATTCTATACGCTGCGGCATTTGATGCTAATGGTGGAGTGTTTGAACCTTTATTGTCAAAAGATGATGCAATTATATCAGACAGCTTAAATCACGCCTCAATTATTGATGGTGTTCGTTTGTGTAAGGCAGCACGATATCGTTATAATAATAATGATATGGTTTCTTTAGAAGAACAATTAATTGAGGCAAACAAACAAAATCATAGATTTAAGATTATTGTTACTGATGGTGTGTTCTCTATGGATGGAATAGTTGCTAAACTTGATGAAATTTGTGATTTAGCTGATAAATATGATGCCTTAGTTATGATTGACGAGTGTCACGCTGCTGGTTTTATTGGAGCTACGGGTCGTGGTACATTAGAATTAAAAAATGTTCTAGGAAGAATTGATATTATTACTGGTACGCTTGGAAAAGCATTAGGTGGTGCGATGGGTGGTTACACTACTGGGAAAAAGGAAATCATTGAGATTTTACGTCAACGTTCTAGACCATATCTATTTTCTAACTCTTTAGCGCCAGCTATAGTAGGAGCTTCATTAAAAGTATTTGATTTATTATCAAATGATACTTCATTAAGAGATAAGTTAGAGTGGAATACGAACTATTTTAGAACTGAAATGGAGAAGGCAGGATTTGATTTGGTTGGCGCAGACGCAGCCATTGTTCCTGTGATGTTGTATGATGCAAAGCTGTCTCAAATAATGGCTGATAAACTACTTGATGAAGGGATTTATGTTATTGGATTCTTCTATCCAGTTGTGCCAAAAGAACAAGCTCGAATTAGAGTTCAATTATCTGCAGCGCACGATAAAGAGCATCTAGACAAGGCGATAAATGCATTTGTAAAAGTAGGAAAAGAGTTAAACGTTATTTAGCAATTAGAAGGTCAAAAACTTGTTTTTTTTATAAGTTTTTGTAGATTTGCTTTTGTAAATAAGTTTTAAGAACTTACATTTGCTTTATATATAAACGAACTTTTAATTTAAATTTTTGATAATGAAACAATTAAAAAAAGTAGCTATGTTAGCTATTGTTGCGTTTCTAACTTATGGTAACGTAAACGCACAAGACGAAAACAACCCTTGGGCTGTAGGTTTCGGTATTAACACTGTTGATGTTAGAATTCCATCTGAATTTAGTGACTATGCACAAGATTACATAGGAACTGGAGAGTGGGGAGATAACACGTTACCTTCAATTTCAAGAATTAGTATCGATAGATACTTAAACGATGGGTTTTCTTTACAGTTAGCAGGTTCTATTAACAAAGTAAAAACTTTCGCTTCAGAAGAAGATATCGATGAGCTTTATTGGGCTATTGATTTAATCGCTAAGTGGGATTTAAATCACTTATTCGGAGACACTGCATGGTGGGATCCTTACGTATTCGTTGGTGGAGGTTTCGTAGACTTTGGTAGAATGGAAGCTGGAAACTTTGTAGAAGGAAGCGAAGGTACTTTAAATGCAGGTGGTGGTTTCAATGTTTGGTTTAACGATAACATTGGTGTAAACTTCCAAACTGGAGTAAAGAAAGAATTTGCTGACAAAGTACAGGATCACTTCCAACACTCTTTAGGATTAGTTTTCCGTTTCGGAGGAAAAGATACTGATGGAGACGGAATCTATGACAAAAACGATGCTTGTCCAGAAGTTGCAGGTTTAAAAGAATTCAACGGATGTCCAGATGCTGACGGTGATGGAATCAAAGATTCTGATGATGCTTGTCCAAACGAAGCTGGAGTTGCTGCATTAAACGGTTGTCCTGATGCTGATGGTGATGGAATCGCTGATAAAGATGATGCATGTCCAAACGCTGCTGGTACTAAAGCAATGAACGGATGTCCAGATGCTGACGGTGACGGAATCGCTGATAACAAAGATAAGTGTCCAAACGAGGCTGGTCCTGCTGAAAACGGAGGATGTCCTTGGGGAGATAAAGATAACGATGGTGTTACTGATAACGTAGATAAGTGTCCAGACGTTGCTGGTGTTGCTTCAAGACAAGGATGTCCAGAGCCAAAGCCAGTAATTACTGAGGAAGCTAAGAAGAAATTAGATGAGTTCGCAAGAGCTATCTACTTCAACTCTGGAAGATCTTCATTCAGACCAGGTGTAACTGGAAAGTTAGATTTAATCGCTGGAATCATGAAAGAATACCCAGATGCTAATTTCAACATCGAAGGTCACACTGATAGCCAGGGAGCTGCTAAGACTAACCAAAGATTATCTGAAAGAAGAGCTAAGGCTGTTTTAGATTACTTAACTGGTAAAGGTGGAGTTCCTTCAAACAGATTAACTTCTGTAGGTTTAGGAGAGGATTACCCAATCGCTACTAACAAAACTAGAGCTGGTAGAGCACAAAACAGACGTGTAGAGATTAACTTAAAGAAGTAATCAATACCAAAATATAGATTAAAAAGCCTCGCATTTGCGAGGCTTTTTTCTTTTTTTAAAATTATTAACCAAAGGCTTTTTATATTGTTATAAAAAAATTACCTTTGCGCTCTGAAAAGTGGGATAAACATCACTTAATAAATACAATAACTAAATTACAGAAAGTAATGTCTACAATAACAGGTAAAGTTTCTCAAATTATTGGTCCGGTTATCGATGTTGAGTTTAATACAGAAAACGCTGAGTTACCAAAGATTTATGATTCGTTAGAAATTAAAAAAGCTGATGGTACTACATTAGTTTTAGAAGTTCAACAACACATTGGTGAAGATACTGTACGTACTATCTCAATGGATGCTACGGATGGTTTACAAAGAGGTCAAGAAGTAGTAGCTACAGGAAATCCAATCCAAATGCCAATTGGTGCAGATATCTATGGACGTTTATTTAATGTAACAGGAGAAGCAATTGATGGATTAGGAGATTTACCAAAAGAAGGTAAAGATGGTTTACCAATCCACCGTCAAGCTCCTAAGTTTGAGGAATTATCTACATCTACTGAAGTTTTATTCACTGGTATTAAAGTAATCGATTTAATTGAGCCTTACGCAAAAGGAGGTAAAATTGGATTATTCGGTGGAGCTGGAGTAGGTAAGACAGTATTAATTCAGGAGTTAATTAACAACATCGCAAAAGGACACGGAGGTTTATCTGTATTCGCTGGTGTAGGTGAAAGAACTCGTGAAGGAAACGATTTATTACGAGAGATGTTAGAATCAGGTATTATCAAATACGGTGATGATTTTATGCACTCAATGGAAGAAGGTGGATGGGATTTATCAAAAGTTGAGAAAGATACTATGAGAGATTCTAAAGCTACTTTCGTATTCGGACAAATGAATGAGCCACCAGGAGCACGTGCGAGAGTTGCGTTATCTGGTTTAACTATAGCTGAATATTTCCGTGATGGAGCTGGAGAAGATCAAGGTAAAGATGTTTTATTCTTCGTTGATAACATTTTCCGTTTTACACAAGCAGGTTCTGAGGTTTCTGCTTTATTAGGACGTATGCCATCTGCGGTAGGTTACCAACCAACTTTAGCAACAGAAATGGGAGCAATGCAAGAGCGTATTACTTCTACTAAAAAAGGATCGATTACTTCTGTACAGGCAGTATATGTACCTGCGGATGATTTAACGGATCCAGCACCAGCAACTACGTTTGCTCACTTAGATGCGACTACTGTATTATCTCGTAAAATTGCTGAGTTAGGTATTTATCCAGCGGTTGATCCATTAGATTCTACATCAAGAATTCTAACAGCTGATATTTTAGGAGATGAGCACTACAACTGTGCACAAAGAGTAAAGGAGTTATTACAACGTTACAAAGAATTACAAGATATTATCGCGATTTTAGGTATGGAGGAATTATCTGAAGAGGATAAATTAGTAGTTCACAGAGCGCGTCGTGTTCAACGTTTCTTATCTCAACCATTCCACGTAGCTGAGCAATTTACTGGTATTCCTGGAGTATTAGTTGATATTAAAGATACAATCAAAGGATTCAACATGATTATGGATGGAGAATTAGATAAGTATCCAGAGGCAGCATTCAACTTAAGAGGATCAATTGATGATGCTATTGAAGCTGGTGAGAAAATGTTAGCTGAAGCTTAATAATTAATATTTAGAGATCAATTATGTTTTTAGAAATTGTAACTCCAGAAGCCGTAGTTTTCTCATCAGAAATTGACTCTGTGGTAGTACCAGGTGTTGATGGAGAATTCCAAGTTTTAAACAATCACGCACCAATAGTGTCTGTTTTAAACGAAGGTGTAGTTAAGGTACATGTTCATGGTCAAAATCACCTTGTTTTTGACGATTTACACGGTAGTATTGAAAAATTACCAGCAGATGATAAAGTACTTACTTTAACAATCAATTCTGGAACACTAGAAATGAAAGATAATAAAGCAATTATACTTGCAGACTAAATAAGTATATTCTTTAAAAATAATAGAAAAGCCCGTAAATTTAATTTACGGGCTTTTTATATATAACTATTTCAAGTTTCTTTAATCTATTTGCGATACTCTTAAGGTGTTTACCATACCTTTTTCATCAACAGGCATAGAGCTTAAATTAATCACAAAGTCACCTGTATCTACAAAACCTTTTTCTTTGATAATCTCGTTTAGGTCTTTAATTGTATCATCAGTATTTAGTTCTCTATCATAATAAAATGCTCTAACTCCCCATAAAAGGTTTAGTTTTCCTAAGATTCTTCTTTCCGAAGAAAAAGCAATTACATGTGATTTCGGTCTCCATGCAGAAATTTGGAAGGCAGTATATCCACTATTTGTTAAAGTTGAAATTGCAGATGCTTTAATGTCGTCAGCCATAAGAGCTGCGTGATAACAAACAGATTTTGTGATGAAACGATTTGTACGAATGTGTGGTGCTTCAATAGGAACTTTAATCAAATCAGAGAATTCAACACTTCCGATAATTTCTGTCATTTTTTGAATTACCCGAACCGGGTGTTTTCCTACTGAAGTTTCACCAGAAAGCATTACAGCATCAGCTCCATCCATAATTGAATTTGCAACATCATTTACCTCCGCTCTTGTTGGAACACTATTTTCAATCATAGTCTCCATCATTTGAGTTGCAATGATTACAGGTATTCTTGCCTTTTTAGCACGTCTTACAAGCATTTTTTGAATTAATGGTACGTCTTGCATAGGAACTTCTACTCCAAGGTCTCCACGAGCTACCATTAAACCATCGCAATATGGGATCAATGCATCAATATTCTCAACTGCTTCAGGTTTTTCGATTTTTGCAATGACTGGAACTCTATATCTAGATTTCTGTTTAATTAAATCTCTTAACATTCGAAGGTCTTCTGGATTTCTCACAAAAGATAAAGCAATCCAATCTACTTCTTGTTTTAAAGCGAAAACAACATCCTTTTTGTCCTTTTCTGTTAATGCTGGTAAAGAAATATTTGTATTTGGAAGATTTACACCTTTTTTTGATTTTAAAGGACCACCTACAATAACTTTTGTGATTACTTCTTTCGTTCTATCAGTAGAAACAACCTCAAATTGAAGTTTTCCATCATCTACAAGTATATTTTCTCCTGCTTTTACGTCTCTTGGGAACTGCTGATAAGTCATGAAAGCTTTTTCTTTAGTTCCTGTACATTCTTCAGTGGTAAATATAAAGGTATCTCCGGCTTTAACTTCAACGCCATCTTCCATTATACCAACTCTCAACTTTGGGCCTTGTAAATCGGCTAAAATAGCTACATTATAACCTCTTTCTTCATTGATCTCTCTAATTTGGCTTACTCTCTCCTTAACAATATCATAATCAGCATGAGAAAAGTTAATTCTAAAAACATTAACACCGGCAGCAGCCATTTCTGCAAGGATCTCTTTCGTATTTGTAGCAGGACCTAAGGTAGCTACAATTTTGGTCTTTTTGTTATGTGGCATAGGTTAAAAAATTAAGAATTCTTTAGATTTTAGTGTGTTTGTATCAATATTATATGAAGTAATTACTTGAGGAATCTCATTAATTACTTCGTTAATTTTATCTATTCTATGTTGAGTAAATTCACCTTCTAATTTCAAGAAATAATCAACTTTCTTTTTTTCAGGTAATAAAAATAGTCTTGTCTCACTTTCTGAGAATAATCCCAAATTATCTCCTTGAATTTTGGTTTTATACACGTTCGAAACTAAAAACCAACTGTTATCTGTTTGATAATTGGTGTATTCATATAACGGAAAATAAGCTTCCTTTGCTTTAATTTTTAAGTCGATGTCATCCTTACATCGCTTAAAATTTATGCTCAAAAAGGAATTTAACAAGTAAGCAAGCTGATAGTCTTCTAATGCACTATGAATACCAAAAATGTGATATTCTGTACAAGAAAAATCGTCGAAACTTACCGTATGAACCTGCATAAAAGTGATTAATTACTCACATGCTAAGTTAAAGAATGTATTGATAAGAAATTGTGAAAAAAACGAAAACGATTTCGATTTTAACTATTGAAGATCGCTAATTTCGTTCTGAAAAGCATAATATACTCTCTTTGCGGCCATTTCCTCGGCCTTTTTCTTAGAAGTTGCTCTTCCTTTAGCAATCTTTTGCCCGTCTATATAAACGATAACGCTAAAGTGTTTTTGGATTTGTTTTCCTGTATCCTCGTAGCTTTCGAATAAATACTTTCTTTTAGTCTTTTGACACCACTCAATAATATATCCTTTGTAACTAGAAATTTTATTTTCTAATTTCTGTAAATCTACATAAGGAATAATAACTTGATCGTAAATGAATTGATGGCAATAATTATATCCGCGATCCAAATAAACGGCACCAACTAAAGCTTCGAATATATTACCGTGAATATTATCTCCGATTTGATTTTGATTAATGTTCGATTTTACAAATCGAATGAGATCTAAATCTTTACCCAGCTTATTTAAGCTTTCTCTACTTACAACTTTAGAACGCATCTGTGTAAGATAACCTTCGTTACCTTTTGGAGCCTCTTTATATAAAAAAGAAGCGATAACAGAACCCAAAATAGCATCACCTAAAAACTCTAATCGTTCATAATTAATAGGCTTACCTTTACTATCAGTCATTTTAAGAGATCTATGAATAAACGCTCTTTTATAATGATGAAGCTTTATAGGTTTAAAGTTGAGTAGTGCTTTTAAGTCATAATAAAATTCTTCGTCGTCCTTAGTTTTAGGTCTAACTATTTTACGAAGAAAATTCATATGAGGAGATATTTATTAATCTAACTTTCTAAAAGCTACACAGGCATTATGACCACCAAATCCGAAAGTATTACTCATGGCTACTTTGATTTCTCTTTTTTGCGGTGTATTCAAAGTAAGATTTAAATCTGGGTTAATGTTTTCATCAACCGTAGAATGATTAATAGTCGGAGGAACAATTCCATGTTTCATTGCTAAAATAGAAGCAACGGCTTCAATAGCACCAGCAGCACCAAGTAAGTGCCCTGTCATGGATTTTGTAGAGTTAATATTAATATTCTTAGCATGATCTCCAAACACTTCAGAAATTGCTTTTAATTCAGCAACATCTCCAAGAGGAGTTGAAGTACCATGTGTATTAATATGATCAACATCTTCTGGTTTAATACCAGCGTTTTCTAAACAGTTTTTCATAACTGCTATTACTCCTAATCCATCAGGATGTGGAGCTGTCATATGATGAGCATCAGAAGATAAACCACCACCAATAACTTCAGCGTAAATTTTAGCACCTCTAGCTTTCGCGTGTTCGTATTCTTCCAAAATTAATGCACCAGCACCTTCTCCAAGAACAAAACCATCTCTTTCAGCATCAAAAGGTCTTGATGCAGCTTCTGGATTATCATTTCTTGTAGATAATGCATGCATCGCATTAAATCCACCCATACCAGCAATTGTAACTGCTGCTTCACTACCTCCAGATACAATTACGTCACAATGACCTAATCGTATATAGTTTAAAGCATCGATTAGCGCATTTGCTGAAGATGCACATGCAGATACAGTAGTGTAATTTGGCCCCATGAAACCATGCTTAATAGAAATGTGTCCGGGAGCGATATCTGCAATCATTTTAGGTATAAAGAAAGGATTGAATCTAGGACTTCCGTCACCTTTCGCGTAATTTAAAACTTCATCTTGGAAAGTTTCTAAACCACCGATTCCGGCTCCCCAAATCACTCCAACTCTATACTTATCAACAGTGTCTAGATTTAAATCAGCGTCTTGAATAGCTTCATTAGAAGCAATCATAGCATACTGAGTAAACCTATCCATTCGTCTTGATTCCTTTCTATCAATGTAATCTTTTACATTGAAATTTTTTAGTTCACAAGCGAAACGAGTCTTGAACTTGGCAGCATCAAAGTATGTTATAGGTGCCGCTCCGCTAACTCCGTTAACTAAGCCATTCCAATATTCTTCAATATTATTTCCTATCGGCGTTAATGCGCCAAGTCCAGTTATTACAACTCGTTTTAATTGCATATATTCTTATTTTTTCGCTTCTTCAATATAGCTAATTGCTTGACCAACTGTAGCAATGTTCTCTGCTTGATCGTCTGGGATTTGAATATCAAATTCCTTTTCGAATTCCATAATTAACTCAACAGTGTCTAACGAGTCTGCTCCTAAATCGTTAGTGAAACTTGCTTCGTTAGTTACTTCGTTATCGTCTACTCCTAATTTATCAACGATAATTGCTTTTACTCTAGATGCAATGTCTGACATAATTTTTTAATTTTTAAATTTAAAATCGAGGCAAAAATACAAATCTTAGTTTTTAATTCTAATTTTTGCTCAAAAATGTGGGGTCTAAAATAAAAAATCTTTTTATTCGGACCTCAATCATGTTAATAATTATTGTTTTTTTGCAGTAACTATATAGTGTTGTAGATTATGAAACGAATTGTAATTTTTGCGTCCGGCTCTGGTAGTAATGCCGAAAATATTATTGGGTTTTTTCAAACTAAAAAATCTATTTCTGTTACTCATGTGCTTACTAACAATCAGCGTGCCAAAGTTTTAGATAGGTGTAAAAGACTGAATATCAATAGTTCTGTTTTTAATAAAGAAGATTTCACAGTAACAGATAAAGTGCTAGATTTTCTTAAAAAAGAAGCAGATTACATCATTTTAGCTGGATTTCTATGGCGTATTCCTAGTAAGATAGTTGAAGCTTTTCCTGATAGAATAATAAATATTCATCCTGCATTATTACCAAAATATGGAGGAAAAGGTATGTATGGAATGAATGTACATAAAGCTGTAAAAGACAATTCTGAGAAGGAAACCGGGATAACAATTCATTATGTGAACGAAAATTATGACGAAGGAGCAATCATATTTCAGGCGAAAACAGAACTAACTAATGAAGATTCTCCTGAAGATATTGCACAAAAAGTTCATGATTTAGAGTATAAATATTTCCCAGAGATCATCGAAAAAGTAATTTTAGAGGAAGAAATTGGCTAAAAAAAAGAAATATTATGTTGTCTGGAAAGGCAAAAAACCTGGGATTTATAACACTTGGGAAATGTGTAAGCAGCAAATTAATGGTTTTGAAGGGGCGCAATACAAATCTTTTGCTTCAGAATCTGAAGCGAAATTAGCTTTTAAAAAGACCTTTAATGATTATAAAGGTGTTAATACTAAAAAAGCTACGCTAACCAATGAAGAGCTTGCAAAGATTGGGAAACCTATTTTGCAAAGTTTATCTGTTGATGCGGCTTGTGCAGGGAATCCTGGGATAATGGAGTATAGGGGAGTAGATACAAAAACGAAAAAGCAAATATTTATTCAGGGACCATTTAAAGAAGGTACTAATAATATTGGTGAATTTTTGGCTATTGTTCATGGTTTAGCCTTTTTGAAAAATAAAAAAGCGTTTAACTATCCTATATATACGGACTCTAAAATTGCCATGAGTTGGGTTAAAAAGAAACAATGCAGAACTAATATTACTTTTACAAAAGATAATAAAGAACTACTCGAATTAATTAAACGAGCAGAAGTTTGGTTGAAAGAAAATACGTACTCTAATCCAATATTAAAATGGGAAACAAAAGCTTGGGGAGAAATTCCTGCAGATTTTGGTAGAAAATAAATCCTATTGAATATAACTTCTTAATGTATCAATTATAGCTTTGATTTCTTCAGGTGGATTATCGTCATCGAATTCGCTAGATACATAATTAGTTTCACCAATTTTTATTGCTAATGTAGCACGTAAGGCACCGTCAAAGGCTCTTTTATTGGAAGGAGCTTTAAGCTCCGAAATGTTTTTAATGTTGATCTTGTTAATTAAAGCTTCAAGCTCTTTTCTTTGAGAAGCATTTATCGCATAAGTTTTTGAATTTCCATGAGTCTTATAAAATACGGTATAATCCGATACTGTAATGTTCTCTAAACTACCTCTTGTTTGTGCGTTAAAAACAATTTCTTTTATGGATTCTTGAGTAGAATTGGATTTTTGGGAAACACAACTCAGTGTGCTTAATATGATAATAAGGGAAATAAATGCTTTCATTTTTATAAAATTAAAAAAAGCGCCATACGAATATGACGCTTAAATATATAAATCTTTTTGTGTTTTATTACCAATAGATTCAAGTCGGTTTATTAACTCAGCATCATTTTTGCTTTTTTAACTGCAGCTACTAATGTGTCAATTTCTTCTGTTGTATTGTAAAAAGATAATGACGCTCTAACTGTCCCAGGAATTTTAAAATAATCCATAATTGGTTGGGCACAATGATGGCCTGTTCTTACTGCAATTCCTAGTTTATCTAAAATACTTCCTATATCATAAGGATGGATTCCTTCTATATTAAATGAAATCACAGAAGTTTTATGAGCAGTACCATAAATTTTTAAACCTTCTATTTGAGATAACGCTTCTGTAGCGTAGGCTAAAAGTTCATTTTCTCTTTGTTGGATAATATTAAAACCAATAGCATTCATATAATCTACTGCAGCTCCAAAAGCAATTCCTCCGCAAATATTTGGAGTTCCTGCTTCGAATTTATGAGGCAATCCTGCATAAGTAGTTTTTTCGAAAGTTACCGTTTCAATCATTTCTCCCCCACCTTGATATGGAGGTAATAATTCCAATAATTCTTGTTTACCGTATAAGATTCCAACACCTGTTGGTCCGCACATTTTATGAGCAGATGCAACATAAAAATCTACATCTAATCCCTGAACATCTGGTTTTATATGCGGACAAGCTTGCGCTCCATCAATTAAAACATATGCTCCAAATTTATGCGCTTTATGAATTATAGTTTCAATAGGATTTATTGTTCCTAATGCATTTGAAACATGATTACAGAATACAAGTTTTGTTTTATTGCTTAATAACTGATCAAAAACATCCATTTGAAGTGAACCATCGTCATCCATAGGAATTACCTTTAAAACAGCACCAGTTTTTTCACACATCATTTGCCAAGGAACAATATTTGAATGGTGTTCTAATGCAGATACGATAACTTCGTCTCCCTCTTTTAAAATAGATGAAAAACCAGAAGCAACAATGTTTACACTTTCCGTAGTACCAGCAGTCAAAATTATCTCATAAGAATGCTTAGCATTAAAGTGTTTTTGAATTTTGATTCGCGCCTCCTCATACTTATCTGTCGCTTCTTGACTCAACGTATGTACTCCACGATGAATATTTGCGTTATAGTTAGTATAATAATCAACAATGGTACCGATAACTTGCGTTGGTGTTTGAGAAGTAGCACCGTTATCAAAGTATATTAATGGTTTACCATGAACTTTTCTTTTTAATATTGGGAAATCTTCACGGATTGTATTAATGTCAAACATGAAAAAATTAATTTATAACAAAAATAAGGCTATGTTCTCAAACGAACAATCAAACACTTAAATTCTTACATTTGTCTAAAAAGTACACTTATATGAAAATTTTAAAGAAAAGTCTATTATTGCTTTTCACCATTTTACTTCTAGCAGTTTTTTACAATTACCCAAAATTGAATATACTCGCTGGATATTCCTCAAAAATGACGGGTTCTTCCGTATTTTTAGCTAAAAGAAATTTAGCATTTACAGATAGCACCGATACTAATTTTTCTCCAATTGATTTAGCACATAACAGTGTAGATGAAAAATCTAAAACAGCGAAGTCTTCTGCTTTTGGTCTATTGACTAGAAAATCGGTTTACAGAGAAGGTTTTGGAAATGTGTTATTAGTTGACGGAGTAGAGTTAGATAAATCGATGTCAATACCTCAGAGGTCTGTACCGAATAATTCTACTGAGTTTCCTTATGGAAATGCAGAACCTAAAGATTCTGTTTTTGCAAATATTGATTATGATAAGCTGAATTCTACAGTTGCGTCAATGTTTAATGATGTGAATAAAACTAGAGCCATTTTAGTTATTCATAAAGACAAGATTATTGCAGAGCGTTATGATACAGGTTTCAATAAGGAATCTTTATTACTTGGATGGTCAATGACTAAAAGTATTACGAGTACTTTATTCGGAGTTTTGCAATGTCAAGGAAAAATGGATGTTTATGAAAAAGCTCCATTTGAAGAATGGAAGAATGATGAGAGAAAGAATATTACCATTCATAATTTATTACAAATGAATAGTGGTTTAGAATGGAATGAGGATTATAACTCTATTTCTGATGTTACAAAGATGTTGTTTTTGACAGAAGATGTTACTAAAATTCAAATTGATAAGCCTTTAGTTGGAAAGCCAAATGAAACTTGGAATTATTCATCGGGAACTACAAATGTTTTATCCGGGATATTAAGGAAACAATTTAAAACTCATAAAGAGTATTTAGATTTTTGGTATACGGGATTAATAGATAGAATTGGAATGAACTCAATGGTTGTGGAAACCGATATGAGTGGAAACTATGTTGGTTCTTCATATGCATGGGCAACTGCGAGAGATTGGGCGAAATTTGGTTTGTTGTATTTGCATAATGGTAATTGGAATGGAGATGCTTTATTCGATAAAGATTGGGTGAAATACGCAACAACTCCAACACCTACATCTGATGGATGGTACGGAGCACAAATTTGGTTAAATGCTGGTGGTAGATATCCTGATGTTCCAAAGAATATGTTTTCTTTCAACGGTTATCAAGGGCAGAATGTATTTATTTTACCTGATCAAGATTTAGTTGTTGTAAGATTGGGATTAACCAAGAATGCAGATGTAAACAACTTCTTAAGTGGAGTCATAAATTCTTTCAAATAAGAATAAAGAAATAATCATAAAAAAAAGCTCGAGTTTAACTCGAGCTTTTTTATTTTTTAGAATGATAATTTTATAAAGTCATTTTAGTGCTTATGTAAAACTCATTATAATTATCTAATAGGTTTATTAACGCAGATACTAAATCTTGAGTTTCTAAAAGAATACTAAAGTATAAAGTGGTATTCTTTGGACTCGTTTCATATGTACGTATGCGCTCTACTTGTCTTTCAATTGAATTAGATACTTCTTTTAATAATTCTTTTTTATCAACTAAGATGTTGTTTAAATTATCAAATTCTTTTGCTTGGAAAGCATTACTAATTCCTTGAAGTAATTCGCTTAACTTATTATCAATATATTTTAAATCTTTTAACTGAGATTTTTTAAGATTCTTATGGTTATTGTTAACGTGTTTATACGTTGATTTAGAAATATAACTTATAGATTGTGCTACATCTTGTAAATGACCAAGAATCAAAATATAGAACTTACTTGCTTGCACAGAAGTATCATCTAATGATTTAATAAAATAGAAAACTCCACTTTTCAAGCTTTCAATTTCATCATTAAGTTTATCTACATGCTTTTCAGTTTTTCTTAGTTTATTTAAATCGTGTGTAGCTAAATCGTTTACTACGTTTGAATACAATTTGTTTACTCTGTCTGCAACATTTGCAATATGTCCAGAGCTTTCTTCAATTACTTCATTAATTGAAATCAATTCAGCTCTTTCAACAAATTGTTGTTGTTTTTCCTCTTTAGATTTTTTTCTGTATTGTAAAGTAGTTCTTACTAGCATTCCAATTACAACTAGTAATAACACAGGAATCATTGCAGTATGCCAATAAATTAAAAAGGCAACAATACCAGCAGCGGTAAATGCAATAATAGCAGTTAAGAACCAACCACCAATTACATTGATAACTCCAGCTACTCTATACACTGCACTTTCTCTTCCCCAAGCTCTATCTGCTAATGAAGTACCCATAGCAACCATGAAAGTAACATAAGTTGTAGAAAGAGGTAATTTCATTGAGGTAGCAATAGAAATTAAAATACTAGCCATTATTAAGTTTACAGAGGCACGAACTAAATCGAAAGCCGGTAGTTCGTAAGTTTTATCTTTTGGTAACTTAATTACAGGTTTTTCAAATTTCGAATTGATATAATCTTGTGTTTTAAGAGGAATAAGTTTGTTTAATCCCATATTTAAAAACATTGCAGCTCTAACTACAACACGAGACATATTGTTTGGCTGAAATTTTTCATGTCCATCTCCTTGACGAGAAAGGTTAATTCCAGTTTCTATTACCGCACGTGCTTTTTTCGAAGTCCATAAAGTAACAACCATAATAGCACCAGCAAGCAATAATAGTAATGTGTTTGAAGGAACTTTCTTAGCTAAAATTCCCATTGAAAATTCATTTGCTGCTACCCCAGATGCTTCCCAAGCGTCGTAAGAATTTAAGGCTGCAATAGGAACACCAATAAAGTTCACTAAATCGTTTCCAGCAAAAGCCATCGCCAAAGAGAAAGTTCCGATAGCAATAATAGCGGTTAAAATATTTATTTTTAAAACTTTAATTAATAGATAAGAAATAGCAGACCATATTGCAAACCCACCAGCTATAATCATGGTCGTATTTCCTTCTACAATATGCTTTATACTTCCGTAAAAATCCGTTCCTTTTAATCCTTTAATAATGATGAAGTATGTAATTGCTGTAATTGCAAAACCTCCAAAAAGAGCATTAATATAAGTTGGTCTGTTCTCAAAGTTGAATGAATAAATCAATCTAGAGAAATATTGAACAATCGCACCAACAGAAAAAGCTACAATTACGGAGAGTACAATCCCTAATATAATTTTTGTGGCTTGTTCATTATTAATATAATTCCAAATTTCTGTAATAGATTCATCATTAGCTGTGATTTTAAGCAATGCAATAGCAACAGCTGCTCCTAATAATTCAAAAACAATCGAAACTGTGGTTGAAGTAGGCATTCCTAAAGAATTAAATATATCGAGTAATAGAATGTCCGTAATCATAACTGCCATGAAGATGTACATGATTTCTTCAAACATGAACATATTTGGATTGAAAATTCCTTTTCGAGCTACTTCCATCATTCCACTAGAAGTAACAGCACCAAAGAATACACCAACACTGGCAATAATCATAATGGTTTTAATAGGAATAGCCTTAGAACCAATTGCTGAATTCAAAAAGTTTACGGCATCGTTACTAACTCCTACAACTAAATCTAAAATTGCAAGACCAGCTAGAGCTACTAACATTAAAATATATGGATCTCCCATTTTAATACATTTAAAACTTGGCAAATGTATAAAGCAATGCTTTTTGGTATGTTACCTTAATGTTATGAAATCGGTATAGCTACCTATATTCCTCAATATTTTTAGGCCCTTCGAGAATTGATTTTACAATTTTCATTGTCCCATTTTCCAAAGTGGTGAAATGCCATTTGATGAGTGTTATTTCATAGTCTTCTATTTCCAATCCAGTAATGCATCTTGGATGAACGCAGCTGCCTGAATTAAAGTAAGGCATTTCATTAGGTTGAGGGAAGCGAGGTCGGTGGGTATGACCAGTAACAACAGTCTGATTACTATTATTTTTAATCCACTTTTCAATATGTCTTTCTACTTTAATAAGTTCTCTAAAATTTTGAGCAGGACTTGTAGGGTCTTTAATTCCCAATATTTGGAGTGGTTTCCATAAAAAACGAACTAAAAACCTGCTTAGTTTCCAAAATCGATAATTAAACCAATCCGCTTGATGTCCATGCATTAAAAATAAAGCTTGTCCGTTATTATTATTTTCCAGAATTATTGATTCGGAGAAAGAAGCATTAGGCATGAGTTCCAGATGTTCACCAATGGCTTCCTCGTAGTAACTTGATAAATTTCTTGAAACATTTTTTGGGTTCTTATAATCCATATCATGATTTCCCCAAATAAAATGAAGTCGATTAGCATCATGGAATTTTTTCAATAACATGAAAACATCTTTATTTTCTTGAAAAACAGTGTCGAATTTGTTTTCCCATAGTTCGTCTCCATCACCAAGCTCTATATAGGTAAAATCGTCATTTAAATATTGAGATAAAGCATAATTGAAAATACTTCTGTTTCTGGCAAAATCATCAGCAAAACTATTATCACCTCTATGACAATCAGAGAATAATATATACTTCGAATTATTGTTGAGTGGAAGTTTCTTTGCTTGTTTAAAAGCTCGATTGATTCTAGTATTCGCAGACATTTTTCTTTTTCATAAAGATGCATAAAAAAAGCCGAGTTTTAAAACTCGGCTTTTTTTATAAAGTTATTAGGATTATTTTCCTGTTACTTTGATATTGTCAATATGGTATCTAGTTTCCATGTTATCAGCAGAACCTAAATATTTAAATGCTACGTGAACATCTCCACTTAAACAAGAAATATTGATTGAAGAAGATACGAAATCTCCAAATCCACCATCTCCAGTTGGAATGTTAGCATCTATTTGAACCCACTCAGTAGTAGTTGGATCTCCAGTATAGTTTTCTGTGATGAATGCAGTTAATACTTTACCGCTCTCAAAGTTAGCAGAAACGTCGAAAGTTAATACTTCTTCAGTAGTTCCGTCTAAGTTAATAGCTGGAGTTACTAACCAAGCTTCCATTGGATCTTCACCTGTTCCGAAAGCAGAAATTTTCATATATCTGTTTCCACTGAAAGAACTGTCTTCATATCTCTCGCTTCCTCCAGATACGTTAACGTTTGTCCATCCTAAACCATCTAATTGAGCTTCGTTAGTGATTGTTTGGAAATCTTCTTCGAATACTGTAACATCAGTAGAAGTAGCACCTGTACAATCTAATACGATAGGATCACATCTCTCAGAGTTAGAAAAATCTAATTCAACAGGGTTGTTTGCTATTAATACGAAGAATTCAGCTCTAAAGTCTTTAGCTAAAACTCCAGTAGCAGTACCTTGTCCTTCTGGTAATTTATTAGATTTAAAGCTAGAGAAAGTACTTGTTTGTAATGGAATAGTAGCTTCTGTTTCACATTCGAAAATAGTTCTAAAACCATCAAATTCATCATTAGGCTCTCCAGCAAAAGTTTTTCCTAACTCTTCTTTATCAAACTGTGCAGACGGTAAACTAACTAAAGTATTAACGTGCTTTTGCTCAATTTCTCCAATTTTAATTTCAGTAGGAACGATTGTAGCTAACTCAGTAGATTTTACTAAAGCTCTTCTTTGCTCTTCAGAAGTGTAAGGAATATCGTCAACTCTATTTTCGTTAGATAATAATCCTAAAGTAAATACTCCAGGAACAGTGTTTGTTGGATTAATAAAGCTAGTGCTTTCTCCATCATCATAAGAAACAGTTAATCCATCTAATCTAATGTAAACTTTTCTTCCGATTTCGAAAGATTCACTTAAAGAACTGTTGTTAACTAAAAGCTCGATACCTGCAGTTGGGTTTTCCGCTGCATCTTGAATAACTAAAGTTCTGAAGAAGTTACCAGCTGCATCACTAGAAACAACATAACCTGTAACATAAGTTGGGTTGTTTTCATCAGCGAAATACGTAAGAGTTAAATCTCCGTTACTGTTATATGCTTGAATTAAATCGTTATGAACTTTAGCAACTGTAAACGAAGTAGTAATGTTAGGCTCCTCAAGTTTTATATTCGGAGTTTCGAAAGAATTATCTTCAACACAAGAAATGATAGTGATTGAGAAGATAAAAAATGATAAAATGCTTAATATTTTATTAGTTTTCATTTTTTTCTATTTAAAAGAATATTTTATTAAAATCTATAATTTAAGTTAACGAAGTAAGTAGTTCCTCTACCATACCAGTATTTATTACCAAAAACAGGTGTGTCTAATGCTTTATCATCTCTTAATTGACGATAGTTAGCGTTTCTTCCTTGCTCAAAACCACCAGTTCTGTATTCACGGTTGAAAATATTTCCTATACTAGCAAATAAACCAATATATTGTCTATTTCCAACTTTCCATGATTTACCACCTACAGCATTTACTACCATATAGTCGTTAAATCTTTCTTGTCTTAATAATTCTCTAGCAATTGACTCGTCGTAATCTGTAAAAGGTACTCCACCGTCGTCCGCAAAGTTACTACTTCTTGTTAAAGGAGCGATATCTATGTAAGTGTCATTGAACACGTTAGCTGTTGCTCCGAACCACCAGTAATCAGGGTCTCTATATTCAAATCCGAATGAATATGCTTTTTGAGGTCCACTTGCTAATCTGTAATTTTTAAGATTTGATTGTCCAAAATCTTTAACACCAAATTCATCAGCATCAGAATCTCCTACGAAATCTTCAGAAGCAATAAATAAGTTTGGATTATTATTATAAGTGTACTGACCGATATTTGCAGCACCTTTTAATTTTAAAGTTTGAGTTAATTTTAAATCGATTCCAAACTCAGCTCCGATATGTCTTTTCTCAATACCTTGTAAAGTTTCTTGTACAAAAGCAGTGTTGTCTCCACCAATACCATCAGCGAAAAAGAAAGAAGTTTCAGTTGCGTCTTTAATTCCAGTGTAGTATGCTGTTGCTCTAGCTTGAAGAATTGGAGTTCTAACAATATAACTAGCATCTAATGATAATACTTTTTCACTAGTAATACCTTCAACGATAGCGTTGTTTTCTCTTGAGTTAGCAAACGTATTTCTTAGAGTTGGTGCTTTAGTTAAATAACCAGCGTTAAAATCTAAGATATGACGACCAGTAATTTTATAAGTTAAACCACCTTTTGCTCCCCAGTTTGTAAATTCTTGCTTTTCAGATTTTCCGAATGACGTATCGATAAACCCTCCGTTTTGGAAATTTCCATCTCTTTGGTGAGATGTTCTAGAAAGACTACCTGCTAGGAAGAAATCAACTTTGTTAAACTTGAATTGAGTTTGAACAAATCCATTAATTACTTGAGAAAGTAAATCAAAATCATATTTGAAACGATCTCCTTCTTGAGCTAAGAATAATGGGTTTAATAAGTTATTTTGTTTTAAATCAAATGAAGTAATTCCATTGTTGATATCGTCTTGGTCAGCTTGCGCGAAAGTATCAACATCTAAATATCCTGAACCACCTAGTAAATCGATAATTTCTGCAAAATTTTCTGATTTTTGAGATGTATAATTAACAGAAGCGTTTAATGAAATATTATCTGTTAATTCAGTATTGAAAATCGTATTAATTGTAAAACGATCATCTTCGTTTCTGTCTTCATATAAAACATATGCAGAGTTTCCTCCAGTTACAGAAGCAGCGTTGGCAGCATAAAGCTGACTCCAATCTAGCTGTCCGTTTCTAGCGAAATCTTGGTACATACCAAAAACATCTGGTAAACCTTCTCTTACTCCATAACTAGGAAGTTTTTGGTAGTAAGTAGGATCAGGATTCGCAGTTGCTAAGTTTGTAATAAATGGATTTCCGTCACCATCAAGAACACCATTTTCAACTCTTGCTCCGTTAAAGTCAATTCTACTGTTTCCTATTCCTCCAAATTGGTAAGAAACATTAGTGTTTAAAGTTGTTTTTTCGTTAATGTTCCAGTAGTGGTTTAACATGATAAATGGCTCCTCAACATCTTTAATTCTTGAGTTTCTAATTTTACCATTTTGGTATCCCCAGTAAGGATTGTATTGAATTCCTTTAATATCAATTACTTCCTGTGTGTTTGGTGCAGCTTTACCTCTTCTATTAGAAGCGAAAACTGATGTAAAGTTTAAGCTGTGTTTATCACTAAATACTTTTTCGATAGAAGCAAATGTTGAATATGCATTGTAAGAAGATCCGTCAGCGAATCCTTCATCAGCAATTCTTCTACTTCCAGAAAAAGCAAATGCCCAACCATCATCCATTAATCCAGTAGCGTATGTTCCCATAACTCTATGAACATAACTTCTGTTTGAAGAAGCGTAAGAAACTCTTCCACCTTTTCTATACTCAGAAGCTCTTGTACTAATATTATTAGAACCTAAAACTCCACCAAAAGTAAAGTTAGAAGGAGCTAAACCGTTAGTAAATTCTTGATTTCTCAACACATCGTTTAAACCTCCCCAGTTTGCCCATTCTGGTCTTCCTGTAGAAAGTTTGTTCATTTCGATACCGTTGATTAAAAGTTTTGCGTTGTCAGAGTCTAATCCACGAATTCTAAAGAAAGAAGAGCTAAATTCGAAGGCAGCTGTTCTTAAATATACATCTCTAGATGCTTGTAATAATCCAGAAATGTTATCTGCAGCAGTTGTGTCATCATTAAGTTCGTCATCTGTAATAACGATAGTACTTAAGTCTTGATCTTCAGCAAACTCATCTTCATACATGTAGATTATACCTAAGTCTACCATACTTCCTGATAAACTTACAGGATAGTTTTGAGTTTCATAACCATCCTTTTTTATTACAATAATGTGCCTACCATCAGGTAAGTTTTCTAAAGTGAAAGCCCCAATAACATCAGTTGTTGTACTAATGTTTTTCCCTTCAACACTTATAGAAACACCTTGTAATAATCCTTCGGAGCTGCTGTCTTTCACAACCCCTTTTACAATGTTCTGAGCTGATAATCCAAAAGAAATCATCAAGCTAAATAACACTGATAGAGTAAATTGTTTCATAAATTGGTCTAAAATTATTTTTAATAAAAAATGCGCACAAAATTAGGCTTTTAAGAAAATGCCAATGTTAACTTAATATTAACATTTCAAATTGTTAATAACTAACATAAATACGGCCTGAAAATTGTATTATTTTTGCCGAGTTAAATTAAAATAATGAGAAGATTACTGTTGTTAAGTGTATTGTTAATGAGTTGTTTATTCGTTAACGCACAAAAGAAGTATAAAATTAGAACCGTAGCGTTTTATAACTTGGAAAACTTATTTGATACCATTAATGATACGTCTAAAAACGATGAGGCGAGTCCAATGATGGAGTTAAGAACGAACAAATCTAAAGTATATTGGGATAAAATTGATAAGCTTGGAGAAGTCATCAGTCAGTTAGGAGAAGAGAAAGCGAAAACAGGTCCTGCTATTTTAGGAGTTGCAGAAATTGAGAACAAACAAGTACTAGAAGATTTAGTAAAATGCGAGCGTTTAAAAAAGATGCGTTATGGAATTATCCATTTCGATTCTCCTGATAAAAGAGGGATTGATGTTGCATTATTATATCAACAACGGTATTTTAAACCAGTAGATTACGAAGCTGTAAATCCAAATATATATTCGAACAATAGAAAAGTATATACACGTGATATATTAAAGGTTTCAGGGTATTTAGATGACGAGTTGGTACATGTTATTGTAAATCACTGGCCATCTAGAAGAGGAGGAGAAGCGAAAAGTAGTCCTTTAAGAGAAAAGGCTGCTTACAAAGTGAATAAAATCATTGAAAAGATTAGAGAAGAGGACAAGAATGCTAAGGTCATGATCATGGGAGATTTTAATGATGATCCTATGAACAAATCTTTTAAAGATGTTTTAAAGACTAAAGCGGAGAAGAGTGAGGTTAGAAAAGGAGATATTTATAATCCATATGAACAAATGTTTGAAAAAGGATTGAATACAACTGCTTACCGAGATAATTTAAGTTTATTCGATCAAATATTATTTACATCTTCTTTATTAAACAAGAAAAGTTCTAAAGATTTTTCTAGCTATAAAATGTTTAAATCAGGAATATTCAACAAACGTTTTATGGTACAAAACAAAGGTAGATATAAAGGATATCCGTTTAGGAGTTTTTCAAACGGACAGTATACTGGAGGATACAGTGATCATTACCCAGTTTATATATACTTAATAAAAGAAAAGAGATAAATAGAAACCCAGCTTAAAAGCTGGGTTTTTAGTTTTTACAGATTTCAGTTAGATAATTGTTTAATCGTAATTGAAATAAAGTACCTCTAAGTAAGTCTTCTATCTGTCCTAATTCAATGGACGAAACAGCTAAACTAACTTTGTTTGAAGGAGTTTGTAACAATATAGATCGGCAATTTTCTCCTAATTGGCATTCTGAACATCTTTTTTGAATTTTGGAGTCAATTATTTTTTCTAGGAATATTTCAATCTCATCTTCTGTAAGATGGAATCCTGTATCTCTAAATATAACTTGGGTTAGAAAAGATTTTGAATTAACCCATCGAAGAGATATTCCTATTTTATTTTCATATATTTTTAGTATTTCTTCCATAATCGGTTTTATTGATTATGAAACAAATATAGCTATTTAGATTTAGTCTAAATAAATTATTTTAAATCTTTTAATTGTAATTGCAATGATGTGCGTCCATTCCACGTGTTTTCATCTAATTGATAAAGGATATCGAAATCATTATTAATATGATCTATTTTATCACCAAGACTAAATCCAATAGCATTTATCACACTTTCTGGTTTCCCTTGAAACAAACTTAATTTTAAATGTGTTTTATCTTGACCAACACGTTTTCCATATCCATTATCTCTTACAGATGAACTTTTAAATATTGGTTTTCTGTTCTCTGGTCCAAAAGGAGCCATTTGTTGTAATATCCTATAAAATTTTGGAGAGATGTCTGAGAACTCAAGTTCGGTATCAACAACAATTTCTGGAGTTAGAAGGTCTTCATCAATTGAATTTTTAACCACCTCTTCAAACTTGTTTTTAAAACTTTCGTAATTCTCAGGTAGGATTGTTAATCCTGCTGCATATTTGTGTCCACCAAATTGCTCTATAAACTCTGAGCATTTATGAAGTGCATCATAAACATCAAACCCTTTTACAGATCTTGCAGATGCAGCAAGTTTTCCTTCACTTTTTGTAAAAACAATTGTAGGTCTATAATAGGTTTCTGTTAAACGAGAAGCTACAATACCAATTACACCCTTATGCCAGTCTTCATCGTAAACAACTGTGGTGAATCTTTCAATTTCATCGTTTTCTTCAATTTGAACTAAAGCTGCAGCTGTAATTTCTTTATCTAACTCTTTACGATGACCATTAAATTCTTCAATTGCAGTTGCTATTTCTGAAGCTAATTCTTCATTTGATGAGGTTAGTAATTCAACAGCATAATTCGCATGTTTAATTCTACCAGCAGCGTTAATTCTTGGAGCAATTATAAAAACAACATCAGAAATTGTAAGTTCTTTTTTCTCGAGATTTTTGATTAACGCATGAATTCCAATTCTAGGTTGTTCGTTTATTACTTTTAAACCATAATACGCTAAGATTCTATTTTCTCCAGTCATCGGTACAATGTCCGCAGCGATGGCAGTGGCAACTAAATCCAGTAATGGTAATAATTCATCAAGTTCTTTATTTCCTTTAGAAGCCAGTGCTTGAATTAATTTAAAACCTACACCACAACCACAAAGTTCTTTATACGGATATTCACAATCCACTCGTTTTGGATTTAAAACTGCCGTTGCTTTAGGGATTTCATCTCCTGGTTTATGATGATCACAAATTATAAAGTCAATTCCTTTTTCTTTTGCATATGCTACTTTTTCAATTGCTTTTATTCCACAGTCTAATGCAATAATTAAACTAAAATCATTGTCAGCAGCAAAATCAATTCCTTGATATGAAACACCATATCCTTCTTTATATCTATCAGGGATATAAGTTGCGATGTTTGAATATTGCTGTTTCAAATAGGTGTACATTAATGATACTGATGTAGTTCCATCAACATCATAATCTCCATAGATTAAAATCTGTTCGTTGTTTTGAATGGCTTTTTCAATTCGAGATACCGCTTTTTCCATATCCTTCATTAAAAAAGGATCATGTAAATCTTCTAAAGAAGGTCTGAAAAAGTGTTTGGCTTCATCGAAAGAGGTAATTCCTCTTTGGACTAAAATAGAAGCCAATTTCGTGTTAATAGATAATTCATGAGCTAATTTTTTTGTAGTTGCCGAATCTGGCTTTGATTTAAGTTTCCATCGCATAATTTTAAAAAACGTAAATTTGTTTTAACGGGTAAAAGTAATTCATTCATATATGAAATCAAAGAAACTGATATTTGGTGTTGTTGTTTTATTGTTGTTTCAGTTCAAGGTTTTATGTCAAAATAAGCCTCCCGTTTTAACTGCATCAGGTGATCAAGTATATTGTCCTTTATCACAAATCCCGGTAGTTACAAGTTTTAATATCACAGATGAAGATGATACCACAGTTGAATTCTTTTCAATTCAAATTTCATCTAATTATGATTCAAATAGAGATATTCTTCGGTTAATAGGAAGTCATCCAAACATCGTTTCGACATGGGATGATAGAGAAGGTAAATTAACTCTTAATGGAATTGGAGGTAGTTCAATCTCACATTCAGATTTGATTAGTGCTGTCAATCAAGTTGTTTTTGAAAGTACAAATCAGAATATCTCTGGAGAAAAATTATTTTCATTAACCATTGGAAATGCAAACTATTTACCCTCAACTCAACATTATTATGAGTTTATTCCAGATGTAGGAATTTCTTGGTCTCAAGCGAAAACACTTGCAGAAAATAGAACATATTTTGGATTGCGAGGATATTTAACAACAATAACTTCTTTAGACGAAGCTAATTTTGTTGGAGAACAATCAAGCGGAGCAGGTTGGATTGGTGGCACAGATGAAGAAACTGAAGGAGTTTGGAAATGGGCAACAGGTCCGGAAATGGGAACCGTTTTTTGGAATGGAAATGCATCAGGATCTTCACCGAATTTTGCATTTTGGAACAAAGACGAGCCAAACAATTTTAATGGTAATGAGGATTATGCTCATATCACAGATGATTCTGTGGGAACAATAGGTTCTTGGAATGATTTACCCTTAAATGGAGATACAGGTGTTTATGAGCCTAAAGGATATATTGTTGAATATGGTGGTTGGCCAGATGATCCGGTTCTTAATATTTCTGCAATTACACGAATCTATTTGCCCGAAATTACTACCGTATCAGAAGGTTCAACTTGTGGGTCAGGTTCCGTTACACTTTCAGCTACTTCCTCTGGAGGAACTATTTTATGGTATGATAGTGCAGTTGGAGGAAACTTAATGGGAACAGGAAATAATTTTACGACACCAGTTTTAAATACGTCTCAAAATTTTTATGTTACAACAACCGTTCCTGGATGTACTTCTTCCTCTAGAGTTGACGTGTTGGCTACTGTAAATACATTACCAACTATAACAAGTACTGAAAACGGTTTTGTTTGTGGTAATTCCGGAACAGTAATTTTGAAAGCTACTCCATCTGAAGGAACAGTTCGTTGGTACGATTCGATTTCGAGTACTACACCAGTTTTTGTTGGTAATAACTATGAAGTAACTATTAGTTCTAATATGGATTATTTTGTTGAAGCGGTAAATTCAAAAGGTTGTGTTTCTTCTGGGAGGACTACCGTTTCTGCTACAGTTAATAATGCTGTTCCTGATTTTGATATAGAAGAACGTAATATTTTGTGTTTAAATACGGGGAGTTTGGAACTATCAATTACCAATCCATCAAGTGTAAATAATGTATATACTTGGACGGATGAAGAAGGGAATTCAATCTCCAGTTTAGAAACAGCAAGCATTACTAAGTCAGGAATTTATTTTGTTCAGGCGACTTCAACTTTTGGATGCAAATCAGAAATTAAAGAAATAGAGGTTATAGAATCTGAAATAGCTTCAATTAAAATCGAACAAATGTTCATTGCTGATGATTCAGATAACAATTCCATTCTAGTGAATAATGAAAGCTTAGGAACAGGAACATATGAGTTTTCTTTGGATAACATCAATTATCAAGATGATGGTTCCTTTCAAAACCTACAGCCTGGAATTTATTCACTGTATATTAGAGATAAAAAAGGATGTGGAACTGCGATTTTTGAGTTTTCTGTATTCAATTATCCTTCATTCTTTACACCAAATAATGATGGTGTTAAAGATAAATGGTTTGTAGAAGGGTATAATAGACAAGAATATACCTCTTCGAAAGTCCAAATCTTTAATAGATTCGGAAAACTGTTGTATCAAACTTCAGAATCTAGTCAAAATTGGGACGGAACCTATAATGGAAATATTCTACCTTCAGATACGTATTGGTTTTTAATAGAAGTAACTGATAAAAGTGGTAGAATAATTCAGAAAAGAGGACCTCTTAGTTTATTGAGAAAATAAATGCTTAGGAATTAAAGATAATTTCAGTAGTTACGGTTGCAAATTGTCTGAACATTTCCATAACTCCACAATACTTATCTATTGATAAACTAACCACTTTTGTTAATTTTTCTTGATCGAGATCCTTTCCTTCAAAAAAGTATTTTACATGAACTTTATCATAATATTTCGGATGTTCATCTGTTAAGTTGGCTTCAACAACTATTCTTAAATCTTCAAAAGAAGTTCTCATTTTTTCAGCGATCATAACTACGTCTAAACCAGAGCATCCAGCTAAAGATGATAGCATTAATGCTTTTGGAGATGCTCCGACTTCGTTTCCTCCATTTACAAAAGAGGTGTCCATTAAAACCTGAGCTCCGTTAGGATTATCGCTTTTAAATAATAAATTTTTCTTCCATTCTGTAGTTACAATATTCGATGCCATATGAGATTTTTTTCGTTACTTGTGTCGAATTACAAAACTACTTAAAAAATAAATTATGCCATTAGTTACACCGTTAGATCCTAATCATGATGAGGAAACAAAAAGGTTGTCAGACTTTTATAATGAAACTTTAGGTTTCTGCCCAAACTCGGTATTGACAATGCAAAGAAGACCAGATATATCTAAAGCATTTATTAACTTAAATAAAGCAGTAATGGCTAATCATGGTCGCGTTACTTCTGCATTAAAAAGAATGATTGCTTGGGTAAGTAGTAATGCTACAGGTTGTAGATATTGCCAGGCTCATGCTATTAGAGCTGCAGAGCGTTATGGAGCAGAACAAGAAAAATTAGATAATATTTGGGAATATAAAACTCATCCTGCTTTTTCTGAAGCAGAAAGAGCTGCGTTAGATTTTTCATTAGCAGCTTCAGTAGTACCAAATGTTGTTGATGAAACAATTAAAGCTCGTTTGTATGAACACTGGAATGAAGGCGAAATTGTTGAGATGTTAGGTGTTATTTCATTATTCGGTTACTTAAACCGTTGGAATGACTCTATGGGAACAAGTATTGAAGATGGTGCGGTTGAAAGTGGAGAACAGTATTTAGGAAAACATGGATGGAATAAAGGAAAGCACGTATAATCTGTTTTCAAAAATTCTATAAAAAATAAAAGCTCGCAATTTGCGAGCTTTTTTTATGTAGTAGTTAAAAGAAAAACTAATTAGTTTTTCTTTAATAAGTCTCTAATTTCAGCTAATAACTCTTCTTGAGTAGGACCTGCTGGTGGAGCTGGTGCTTCCTCTTCTTTTTTCTTCATGGCGTTAACACCTTTTACAATCATAAACATTACAAATGCTACAATAATAAAATCGATAACATTAGTAATAAATTCACCGTATAATACAGCAACTTCACCACTAACTTTACCTGTTAAATCATCTGCAACTCCTTCTTTAATTACATACTTTAAATTTTTAAAGTCAGCATTAAATAAAAGTCCGATTAAAGGAGAAACTATTCCTCCTGTAAATGAAGCAACAACTTTGTTGAAGGCAGCACCCATTACGAAACCAACCGCAATGTCTACTAAATTACCTTTCATGGCAAAGTCCTTAAACTCTTTTAACATTCCCATATGTTTTTGTTTTTGATTATTTAGAAGGGTAATTTAAGAAAAAATTAACGTTTCACCAATCTTTTGATTCTCTGCGATAATGCAGTTAAGATCTCGTAAGGAATGGTTTCACATTTATGAGCCATATATTCAATATGCTGTTGATGATTAAATACAATTACTTCGTCACCTTCTTTACATTCAATTTTAGTTACATCTGCCATTATCATATCCATACAAACATTTCCGATAATTGGTGCAGGTTGCCCATTGATAATTACGAATCCGTTTTTATTTCCCAAGCGTCGAGAAATTCCGTCTGCATGGCCAACTGGTATCGTAGCACTTTTGGTAACTTTATTTGCCACAAAAGCTCTGTTATATCCTACGGTTTCACCAGGTTGAATTACATGGATTTGAGAAATAATAGATTTTAGAGTGTGCGTATTTTTTAGTTGGGCTGTTTCGTTTGGTGTATTACTAAATCCGTATAAACCAATCCCTATTCTTACCATATCAAATTGTGCTTGCGGATAATGTACAACTCCTGATGTATTTAAAATATGAATCATCGGTTCGTAACCAAGGTGAGAATAAATTTGCTTTACGATATAAGCAAAATTATTAATTTGATTCACCGTAAATTCTTGCTCATTTAAATCCTCACTTGCTGCTAAGTGTGAAAAGATAGACTGTACAACAACGTGATTTGTTTTCTTTAATTCTGAAATTATATTTGGAATATCAGTATGCCAGAAACCTAATCTATTTAATCCAGTATTGAACTTTATATGAATTGGGTAATTCATTAAAGGAACCTGATCTGCATATGCCAAGAAAGCTTCAAAAATCTTAAAGTTGTATAAGTTTGGTTCTAATCGATATCTAACAATATCTTCTATATTTTGAATTTGAGGATGTAAAACCAATATTGGAGTATCAATACCCGCTTCTCTTAATGCGATACCTTCACTAGAGTAGGCAACAGAAAAATAATCAACGTGATCTTTTACAATCTTAGCTATTTCAACAGCTTCACTTCCATATCCAAAAGCTTTTACAACCGCTAATATTTTAGTTTGTGGTTGTAATTTTTGTTTGAAAAACTGAAGATTATGCAAAACTGCATTTGCATCTATTTCTAAAACTGTTACATGATTATTCATTCTTCCTCCTCTATTTTTTGAATACTTTGTTCTTTTAGGGCTTTATAGTAAGCGGCTCTACTTAGTGGTTCGTATTCTTGAGTTTCCCCAAGCATAACAATGTTTTCTCCTTCTGCTTTTCTAAAGCTGTAATGTGCTAAATTTCCTGTTCTAGTGCATACCGCATGAACCTTAGTTACGTACTCTGCAGTAGCCATTAGTGCTGGCATTGGGCCAAACGGATTTCCTTTAAAATCCATATCTAATCCTGCTACAATTACACGAATACCTCTATTTGCAAGATCATTACAAACAGCAACTATTTCATCATCAAAAAATTGCGCTTCGTCAATTCCTACAACATCAACATTATTCGCTAATAATCTTATGTTAGCAGACGCTGGTACCGGAGTAGAACGGATTCTATTATCATTATGAGAAACTACTTCTTCCTCATCATAACGAGTATCAATTGCAGGTTTAAAAATCTCAACTCTTTGCTTTGCAAATTTCGCTCTTTTTAATCTACGAATAAGTTCTTCGGTTTTGCCAGAAAACATTGAGCCACAAATTACCTCAATCCACCCAAATTGTTCTGTATGATTTACTGTGTTTTCAAGAAACATTTTGTAATTTTAATGCTCAATTAGTTATTTTTGCTTTGCTTTTAACAAACAACAAATTTATTAAAATTTAAAGGCAAAAATTAAAACCTACAAATAACTTATGCACAAAAAATTAGCGTCTGATTTAACTAGTTTAGCACACAGCATCTTACAGATGAAAAATAAAGAAGATGTTTTAGCACTTAAAGAAAAAGCATACGAGGTTTATGAAAAATTAGCGCTTTTAGCTTATGTGGAAGAGTATATAAATACAACTCCACAAGCAAAAGAAACGAAAGCAGAGCTAATTGAAAAAATTGAGCAGTCTTCTGTGATTGCAAAAGAGACTGAAGTATTGGTTGCCACTGATAAGTCAATTGTAGAACAAGAACAGGTTCAACTTGCTGAAGAAGTAAAGGAAGAAGTTATTGAATTAGTGGAAGAGTCTCTTGAAGAAACAATTGTTGAAACTCAGCTAGAGAGTCCAGTTCAGGAAGAAGAAATCGATACACCAGAAAATTTAACAGAAGAGATTCTTGAAGAAGAGGTTGTTCAGGGTGAAATTGATCAAGAGGAAAATAAAGTAGATGAACCTGTAGAAGAGGTGGCAGAAACAAAACAGGTTGTTGAAGAAATTGTAGAACAACCATTCGATGAATTAGAAAACCTATTATTTGGTGAAGAAGAGATATTTGTAGAATCACCAGATGCCAAGAAAATAGAAGATCATGATGCTCAACCAACTTTGGAAGATGAGCTTCAAGATACATTACCTGTTGATGTAATGGCTGATTTATTTCAGAAAGTTGAACCTCAAAAAACGGTAAATGATTTATTGCAAAACACAATTAAAATCGATTTAAATGATCGTATTGCTTTTGTAAATCATCTATTTGCAGGAGATCAAGCTAACTTTAATAGAGTGGTGTCTCAATTAAATACCTTTAAGACAGAAAAAGAAGCAAAGAGTTTTATCAGTAAAATGGTAAAACCTGATTATGACTGGAGTGATAAGGAAGAATACGAAACACGTTTATTAGAAATTATTGAGCGTCGTTTCGCGTAAATTTATTTTAAGATTATTATATGAAGATAGAAGTATCTAACGGAGAGATAGTAGATAAGTACACGATTTTAGAAATTAAACTTTCTGAAATTAAGGATGAGAAGAAATTAGCTAATGTTCAACATGAATATGATGTGTTGAGTCCAATTATTGAACTTATCTATAATGAAGTATCGGACAAATCTAAGTTGAAAGATTTACATAATAACTTGTTAACCATTAATAAGAAATTATGGAAGATCGAGGATGATATTCGTGAGTGTGAACGCAAAAAAGATTTTGGACAGACTTTTATCGATTTAGCTCGAGCTGTTTATTTTACTAATGATGATAGATCTGTAGTGAAGAAAGATATTAATATTCTTACAGGTTCTGATTTAGTTGAAGAAAAATCATATGAAGATTACACATAAATTAATTTCATTAAGAAAACTTTACTTTTTACTTTTTATAGTTGTTTTTTACAACTGTAAATCTACTTACAAAACTCAGGCATTTTTAACTCAGAATATTCCTCCTAAGCCGGATTATAACCTAGAGAGTTCTTGGGCGGTTTTACCTTGGAAATACACAGATGATTTTAAAGTTTATGCATCTAATCAATTAGATACATTAAAGGCAGATGTATTTTACGTGTATCCTACATTAATTACAGATAAAAAAGATACACGTTGGAATGCTCCAATTACTGACGTCGAACAAAATGAAACCGTTGTAAATAAAGCAGTGTTAATGCAAGCATCTGCGTTTGCTTCTTCTGGAAAAGTTTATGTACCGTTTTATAGACAAGCGCATTTACGTTCATATAAGCTATATAAAGAAGGGGGAAAGGAAGCTCAAGAATTAGCATATTCGGATGTAAAAAGTGCTTTTGAGGTTTACTTAAAAAAGTATAATAAGGGTAGACCTATAATAATGGTAGGCCACAGTCAAGGAACCACACATACATCAAGATTGTTAAAGGAGTTTTTTGATGGAAAACCATTACAAAAACAACTCATTGCCGCTTATATACCGGGTATCAGAGTTAAAACAAAAGATTTTAACGTTTTGAAAGTAATGAATTCACCAAATCAAACTGGTGGATATGTTTCTTGGAATACCTACAAGAGAAACAATTATCCTAAAAAAGATAAAGATTGGTATAAAGGATGTGTAACTACGAATCCAATTACTTGGAACGATTCCAATACGACTACATTAAATCAACATAAAGGCTTTTTATACACAAACGGTAAAATTTACAGTAAAGCACTAACTGTTGAAATTACAGATGGATTAGTTTGGAGTACAAATCCAAAATTTCCATTGCGTTTTTTCATGTCATTCTTAAAAAATTATCACGCGGGAGATATTAATTTATTTTGGCAAGATATCAGAGAGAATGCCAAGTTACGCGTTAATACTTGGTTAGCTACTGAACAATAAAGGTTAGTAATCTTTATCCAATCTTGAAATTATCCATACGTGTGGAAATGTTATGCATGCCAATAAAATAAAAAGTATAGGTGTAAAGTAAGTCTGATTTTTACTAAACAGAAAGTAAATAACTCCTAATCCTATAATTGAGATCAACCAGTATACAAAGGAAGATCTTAAGTACTCTCTAAAACTTGATAATTTATAGTTACCATATAGATAATTAACTTGTCTTATTAGAGACGGTATACTATGCCAAAACACAAAGTAAATTGCAAAAGACCATATCAAAGAAGCAGTTCTAAAGATTACGTAAAGAATTAATAAGTAAAAGCTTTCTTCAATTACTTTTAAGAGAGTAACTGTTTTGGTTTTCAAATGCAATAAAAACGAAATTACAATTAAAGAAAGTGATATGTAAAAAAAGTTTCTAAAGAATATATATGGTATATCTATATCAGTAATTTCTTTAATTATAGTGGATACAGACGAATAATTTGTATAAAAAATTATAGAGAATAAGAGTAAGCCATGAAATAGATAGGTAAATGAGGCCACTACATTTATTCTTTTAATTGTATTTGATAAATGTTCTTCACCAAAGTGATAGCCACTAAAAAGAACAAATAAGGTTAAAGCAATCATTGGAAAAAAGTAGAAGATTACACTGGTTCCTAAAACAAATAGAACATATATAGAAAGAATTTTGATAAAGAACGATTTCTTAAGGTTTACATACTTACGCTCAACTAATTTCAAATCGTTTGAACCGTGAATAATGCCAAATGATAGGATTAAAATATAGGCAAGAAAATTTTCAACTTCGTAACTGAAGAACACTGCGATCCAGAGAGAGAAGAATGTAGCTACTATTATAAAACTCTTGTAATCAGTCATTAAAAAAATATTTTGTTCAACATTTTTTATATAAAGTTAAACATTTTTGTTTAATATTTCGTAAATTTGATTAAACAAATAATTTTTTACAAAATGAACTCTTTATTAACATTTATTAAAATTGCCCCGATCGCTACAGACGATTATGTAGGTTTTACATTCTTCGTTGGTTGTATGGCCATGATGGCAGCATCAGTTTTCTTTTTCTTTTCTATGAACAATTACGATAGAAAATGGAGAACTTCCATCTTGGTTTCTGGATTGATTACATTTATTGCAGCAGTGCATTATTGGTATATGAGAGATTATTGGTACAGTAATGGAAGTTCCCCTACATTTTTTAGATATGTAGATTGGATTTTAACTGTTCCTCTAATGTGCGTTGAATTCTACTTAATACTTAAAGTCGCAGGAGCAAAGAAGAGTCTAATGTGGAAACTAATTGGACTTTCAGTTGTAATGTTAGTTACAGGTTACTTCGGTGAAGCAGTATATAGAGATCAAGCATGGTTATGGGGATTAATTTCAGGTATAGCATATTTTGTAATTGTATATGAAATTTGGTTAGGTTCGGCTAAGAAATTGGCAGAACAAGCTGGTGGAGCTGTACTTTCAGCTCATAAAACATTATGTTGGTTTGTACTTGTGGGTTGGGCTATTTATCCGATTGGATATATGGCAGGTACTCCAGGATGGTACGATAGCATCTTCGGAGGTTTAGCAATGGACGTAATTTACAATATAGGAGATGCAATTAATAAAATTGGATTTGGATTAGTGGTATTTAATTTAGCCGTTAATGCATCAGAAAAAGCAGCTACTCACTAGAATAGTTGATTGGTTATTTAATTGAGAATCCCGTCTAGGCGGGATTTTTTTGTAACAAAAATTAAAGCATGTCGTCTTCATTACAAAACCAGGTATTATGAAGAAATTATTCACAACATTATTAGTATTAGTAGCATTTACAATTAATGCTCAGAAAACAGCGTACAACGATTTTTATAAAGATCATAAAGAAGACTCACAATTTTCAATGAGTGTTCCTGTATCGTTAACAAACTTTCTTTCAGATGAAGATACTGAGGAAATTGATGTGCTTTTAAAGAAAGCAGAACATTGTAAAGTCACAATTTTTAATAACGAAGGAAATTCTGTAGAAAAAAGCTTTAGAAAATTTGCAAGAAGAAATGGGTTAACAACCTTAGTTAAGGTGAAAGATGGAAAAGACAGAGCTGCAATTTATTTTAAAGAAAAAGGAGATTTGATAAAAGAGATTATAGTAAAAGCAAATAGCGATGAGGAAAACCTAGTTATGGTAGGTTTAAAAGTGTCACTTACTCAAGATGAATTTGCAGATATAGTATCATCTTTAAAAGATAAGAAAGCTTCTCGTTAGAGAAGCTTTTCTTTTAGTTGCTCAACAGTTTTTTTGCTGTTCCCAACAAATATTTCATCTTCAACTACAAATACAGGTCGCTTTAAAAAGGTGTATTCGTCTAGAATATATTGTTTGTAGTCTTTCTCCTCTAAATTCTGATTTTTCAAGTCCATTTCTCTATATAGCTTAGCTCTTTTGTTAAACAAGCCTTCGTAGCTTTTTGTATAACTATATAGTTCTTCAAGTTGATTAACCGTAATAGGGTTTTGTTTTATTTCTTGTTTTTCAAATCCTTCAAGATTTACCTCTCTTAAAATTCTTCTACACGTATCACAAGTTTGTAAAAAATAGACTTTCTTCATGTTAAATAAGTATCTTTATCATCGCCAAAAATAAACAGAAAATGAATACACAATTCGATATTTTAAAAAAATCAAGAGAACTTGTTTTAAAAAGAATTGAGGGATTATCTCACGAGCAATTGCATAAAATTCCTGAAGGATTTAATAATAATATAGCTTGGAATGTTGCTCATTTAGTAGTTACACAACAGTTGCTACATTATAAATTATCAGGATTACAATGTTTAGTGCCAGATGATTTAATTGAAAAGTATAGAAAAGGAACTTCTCCATCTGAAGAGATGAGTGCAGAAGATTTTGAGGAAGTGAAAGAACTTTTAGTTGGTTTACCTGATACTTTAATAGAAGATTATAACGAAGGTATTTTTAAAGAGTATACTGAGTATCCAACAAGTACAGGATTTGTACTAGATTCAATAGATACTGCAATTGCATTTAATAACTTACACGAAGGAATTCATTTAGGAGCTATTATGGCTTTAACCAAATTGGTTTAAGAAGTTTAATTAAAAAGGAAGTGATGAAATTTAGTACGAAAGTTATACACGGTGGTCAAAAACCTGAGGAATCTACAGGTTCTGTCATGCCTCCAATATTTCAAACTTCTACATATGCTCAATCCAGTCCAGGTGAACATAAAGGATATGCGTATTCAAGATCAGCGAACCCTTCAAGAACAGCTTTAGAAAAAGCATTAGCTGCAATTGAAAATGCGAATTATGGTTTTGCGTTTTCTTCTGGTTTAGCTGCAATTGATTGTGTTTTACGTTTACTCAAACCTGGTGATGAGGTAATTGCTGGAGATGATTTGTATGGTGGAACGTATCGAATGTTTACAAGATTATTTGAAAAGTACGGTTTACAGTTCAAATATGTAGATATGGATTCCGTGTCTAACGTTTCTGAAGCAATTTCCGATCAAACAAAATTAGTTTGGATTGAAACTCCAACGAATCCTCTAATGAAGATTGCCGATATCGAAGAGATAAGCAATGCTGTTAAAAGACAAAATAAAGATGTTTTAATTGCGGTTGATAATACATTTGCTACTCCTTATATACAACAACCTTTAGATTTGGGTGTTGACATTGTAATGCATTCGGCAACCAAATATATTGGAGGACATTCAGATTTAGTAATGGGTGCCTTAATGGTAAATACCGAGGAGATTGCCAAAGAGTTACATTTTATTCAGTTTGCGGCTGGTGCAATTGCTGGTCCGATGGATTCTTTTTTAGCTTTACGAGGAATAAAAACATTAGATGTGCGAATGCAACGTCATTGTGAAAATGGAATTGCAGTAGCTAATTTTCTAAAGAACCATCCAAAGGTAGGGAAAGTGTATTTTCCTGGATTTGAATCTCATCCCAACTATAATGTTGCGAAAAAACAAATGAGAGATTTTGGTGGTATGGTATCTTTCAAGTTAAAAGATGAAAGTAAAGAAGCTACGTTTAAATTTCTTGAGAACATAAAGTTGTTTACGCTTGCTGAATCTTTAGGAGGTGTAGAAAGTTTAGCTAACCATCCAGTTACGATGACGCATGGATCCATTCCCGAGGAAGATCGATTAAAAATAGGGATTACCGATTCTTTAGTTCGATTAAGTGTTGGAATTGAGAATATAGAAGACTTACTACAAGATCTAGATCAAGCTTTGAAAGCATAAAAAAACTCCAAAATTTGGAGTTTTTTTGTTTTTATTCTTCTTTACGATATTCTAAAATATCACTTGGTTGACATTCTAAAGCTTTACAAATGGCTTCTAGTGTTGTAAATCGTATTGCTTTTGCTTTTCCAGATTTTAATATGGATAAGTTTGCTGTTGTTATTCCTATAAGTTCAGCTAAATCTTTACTTTTCATTTTTCTCTTTGCGAGCATTACATCTAAGTTTACAATTATCGGCATAGCTTAAATGGTTAAGTTACTTTCAGTTTGTAAATCATTTCCTTTGTTTAGAAGTATACTAACAACTAGCAAAGATAAACCAGTTATGAACATAGATAAATCAAATTCTATCGTAGGATTAAAATTAATATCAAAAGCGTTACGAAATAGTATATCAGTTTCAATGCCTACATGAGAAATGTGTATTCCTATGATTAGATTGAATATAGCACCCAAAACCTCCATTAAAATTAATAAGAACCCGATGCGTTTAACATTTTTAGAAACCTCCATATTGAAAGATAAATCCTTTTTCAAATGATAGAATATTTGTTTGAGAAAGTATAGAATTAAAATAGTAATTAATATAGAATGGTAATTGTCCAAGAATAACATTATGGTTAAAAAAGTAGTTTTTGGTTTTACTATTATTCTTGTTTTAGAGTCAATCGTCCTATTAGTAAAATCAAAATTACCTTGTTGAGCTGGATCAGTAAGTATAAAATTACTTCCTGTTTTTTGCCTTTCATCATATGATGATTTTATCTCTTTAATAAATTCTTTTGTAAAAGTTTCATTATAAAGAAAAGACTCATTGAGTTTCTCATCATTAAAAACCTGAACCGAAGTACCACCTTTTTTATAAATATATCCTTCCTTTTTTAAATTTAAGCTTACCTTCATCGGAATAGCATATCCTTTTGAATTTGCAATTTTTGAATTTTCACCTGTCTTTATTTCTGAATTCTCAAAAAATAGATTCAAAGTTGTGTCAAATGTTAAAAAAACGATGAAAAACCAAAATAAAATTGAAGAGAGTAGGTGTAAAAATGCCGTGAGTTTGTGTTTTTTGTCCATTTTTTGTGAATTTTGTCAGGATGAAAAATAAATAAAATTATTGATAAACAATAATAAATTATTTTATTTCGTTATTTAAATATTGTTTTGAGGTATTATTAATAAAAACCAATAAAAAATATACCGCTTGGTATATTTTTATATATTTGTCTGGTATGTTGAAATCTGAGAGGACGCGGTTACATATTTTAGAGACTGTTGCTCCGTTATTTAACAAGAAAGGATATTCAGGAATGAGTTTATCCGGAATAACAAAAGCAACAGGATTAACGAAAGGAGCAATTTATGGTCATTTCGAAAGTAAAGAAGAATTGGCAATAGAAGCTTTTCGATATTGTATACGAACCGTTCTTAAAGATTTAAATGCAAACGTTGCAAAGGGGGACACAGCGTTAGATAGGTTAATTAACGTTTCAAGTTTTTACAGAAATTATTATAGTTACAGTAAGAAATTTGGAGGCTGTCCAATTTTAAATATTGGTGTAGATTCTGAGTATCAGCAAACTTCGATTTCGAAATTAGTGAGATCGTATAACGAACGAATATTAGATAAGTTCACAAAATTAATTGATGCGGCGAAAGAATCGAACCAAGTGAGAAGTGAAGTAAATAGTGAGATATATGCGAAAAGGTTTGCGTACATGATTGAAGGCGCTGTATATATGTCACACGTAATGAAAGATGGAAGTTATCTGGAAGATTTAGCAGAAGTGATGCAGAATATGATAACGAATGAGTTAAGAGTTTAAATTTTTTTGGCTAAAAATATACCAATTGGTATAAAAAAATATAGATAATGAATTTAATAGTAGAAATAATCCCAAAAGAAGCTGAGTTCGGATTCTTCATTCTGACGTTGAGTTCGCTTATGTATTTTAATTTGTTACTATCGTCTTCTCTGCAGAAAATATTGAAGACAAAACCCGTTTTAACTTTTTTGAAAAGGAATGTTACTTAAAGTATAACAAACAACAAACTTTAAATGAAAGGGTCTAAAAGTTTTGCACTTTCAAAAATAGTTTAAACGTAAAAAAGCACCCATCTGGGTGCTTTTTGTTTTATTATAGAAAAAGTAGTTTCTCAAGAATTACTTTGCTTCAGCATATCTTCTTTCTACTTCATTCCAGTTGATTACTTTAAAGAAAGCATCAATATAATCTGGTCTTCTATTTTGATAATTTAAGTAGTAAGCATGTTCCCATACGTCTAATCCTAAAATAGGAGTTCCTCCACAAGTAACACCTGGCATTAAAGGGTTGTCTTGGTTTGGAGTAGAACATACTTCAACTTTACCTCCTTTGTGTACGCATAACCATGCCCATCCAGAACCAAATTGAGTAGCTGCAGCTTTAGAAAAAGCTTCAATGAAAGCCTCTTTAGATCCGAACTCAGCTTCAATAGCATCTTTTAACTCACCAGAAAGATATCCTCTATCTTCAGGATTCATTACTGTCCAGAATAAAGAGTGGTTATAAAATCCTCCTCCGTTATTACGAACAGCACCATTGTTCATATCAAGGTTTGTTAAAATATCTTCAATAGACTTTCCATCTAAATCAGTTCCTTCAATTGCAGCATTTAACTTGTTAGTATATCCGTTGTGATGCTTAGAATGGTGGATTTCCATTGTTCTTGCATCTATATTTGGTTCTAACGCATCGTACGCGTATCCTAATTCTGGTAATTCAAAAGCCATAATTTTTTGTTTATCTGATTACTAATTAACTGATACGAATTTACTGCAAAAAAATAGGATTAACAATGGTTAATCCTATTTTGAAAACTATTTTATTATAATTAAATTTTATAGTAATCCGTCTTGTTGTAATTTTTCAGTTAGTTTTTTCAAACTCTGTTTAATAGACATTTCCATCCCGAATTGACCGTAAACATCTAATAATCCTTTCCAAACAACTTTTTTGTTTTCTTTTTCTATTATACTAATTTCAAATTTACCGCCGTCCACTAAACCATTTGTAGAGTGCAATGATGTTTGTTTAATTAGTATTAATTGGTCTGGATTGAACTCTTTTATTCTATCTTCAACATCTTGTTCAGAGTCAAGAGATAATGGATTTCTTATTTCAAAATCACTCTCGATAGAATTGTCTTCAAACAAGAATAAAAGTTCTTTACAAAGTGCTCTTGTAAAAGTTTCAGCTTGTTCCGCAGTATTTGCGATAACGTAAGTTTTACTTATTTTTTTTGTGTACCAACTAGCTTTATTTGAAGTTAAATTCGCGGTTGCACAACTTGTAATAAAAATTAAAAGTAATGGTAAAAGCGTCTTTTTCATGATATAAATTTTTATAAAAATGGCAAATGTAATATCATTATGAATATTTTGACATAAATTCTTCTGCTTTTTCTACCATATTTTTACTTCCACAGAAAAATGGAATTCGTTGATGTAATTCAGTTGGTTGCACATCCATAATTCTATTAAAACCATCACTAGCTTTTCCTTTTGCTTGTTCAGCTAAAAATGCCATTGGATTACATTCGTACAACAAACGTAATTTACCATTTGAGTTTTTAGAACTTTTAGGGTACATGTAAATTCCTCCTTTAATCATATTTCTATGAAAGTCTGAAACTAATGATCCAATATATCTACTTGTATATGGCCTATCTCCTTCTTCTTCCTGACAGTATTTAATATATTTTTTTACTCCAATTGGAAAGTGAATATAATTTCCTTCGTTTACAGAATAAATTTTTCCGTCTTCTGGAAATTGCATATTTGGGTGAGATAAATAAAATGTCCCGATAGCTGGGTTTAATGTGAATCCGTTAACACCATCTCCCGTAGTATACACTAACATAGTTGAGGTTCCGTAAACTACATATCCTGCAGCAACTTGCTCGCTACCTTTCTGTAAAAAATCTTCCTTGCTAACGGGAGTTCCAACAGGAGTAACTCTTCTGTAAATTGAGAATATTGTTCCAACAGAAACATTTACATCAATATTAGAAGAACCATCTAAAGGGTCGATTAAAACCACATATTTATTTTGGTGATTTTCATCTTGACTGTTTACAACTATAAAATCATCTTCTTCTTCACTTGCAATACCACAAACAATATTTCTATTAGTTAAGGTTTGGATAAACTTATCATTAGCATAAACATCTAGTTTTTGTTGATCTTCTCCTTGAATATTGGTTTCACCTGCAGCTCCAATAATATCAACTAAACCTGCTTTATTCACTTCATGATTAACAACCTTTGCAGCTAAACGAATAGAGTTAATTAGTCTTGACAATTCTCCTGAAGTGTATTTGAAGGAAGCTTGGTTTTCTATAATGAATTCACCAAGGGTTTGATTTTTTTTAGCCATAAAGCAATAAAGAATATTTAGTTAACGCAAAGATGACAACTTTTTATTAAACTACAACGATTTAGATTATTGTTTTTTGTTTTGGGTTTATGCTGTATTTTATTCATATTTAAATGTTAAGAAAAAGTTATTTTAATTACATTTGCGCCTTAAAAATGTTAAAATTAAGCTAATTATGAAAAAAACATTACTTTTTCTTTTGTTATTAACCGGAACTATTTCCTTTAGTCAGAGAACTAATTTAGATAGGGAGAGATTTCACGTTTCTTTAGTAAATCTGCCGTCAGAACCTATACTAGATAATAGTCAAAGAACATATTCTATTAATTTAGGAGGTGTATCGGTTAGTGGATTTACAAGGGTAAAAGCTCCTGGAAATATCGACGTTAAATTTACTTCCTCTGGAACTACGATAAGTGATGCTAGAATAGATAAAACTAAGCATGAAAAGAAAAAAGATGGTAAGGTAGTATCAGTATCTTACACTTATGTTGCTAAAGCCACTTACAAATCTACTTATACAATTAATGTTATAAATGCTTTAACGGGTAAGAGTTATGAAAAATCATTTGTAGAAAGTTCAAAATATTCTAGTAATTCATTTGATAGTAATTACAAAGCTGAAAAGCATTATAAGAACAATAAATATGATTTAAGAAGTAATTACAGAATCAAACACAAAAAAGCAGTTAAAAGTAGAATTAGATCATTTTTAAATTCAAGATATGGGTATGTACCGTACAGCACAAAAAATGAGGTTTTTTGGATTTTAGCATCGAAAAAACACCCAGAATATGCAATGCACAATGATGCGTACACCAAAGCGAAAAATGCTTTTGCGAAGATGAAGTATGATGAGCCTACAGACGAATTAGCTAAAGAGCTTAAGCCTGTTATAGAGTATTTTAAGAGTGTTATTCCTAAATATCCTGGGACTAAACGTAAAATGAGAAAAATTAAATATGCTAGTTATTACAACCTAGCAAATATCTATTACTACTTAGATATGCCAGATAAAGTTCAGGAATATGGACAAAAAATAATTGATAATGATTATGATAAATCTGACGGTAGACGTTTCTTAAGATATGCAGAGTCTTTAAAAGAGTCAATGGAGAAAAATAACATGAAGTCTAGGCACATGAAGGTAGTAACTGAAGACTTAAGTAATGTAGAGGATGAAAAAGAAGAGACAGAAACTGAACAAGTAAAAGAGAGTCCTAAGTTAGAATTAAGTAAAGCATACTTAATAACAAAAAAGAATGATACTATTCTTGTAGAAATCAAAAAGAAAGATATATGGAAAATTGGGTATGATGTAGCTACTGTAGCCTATGACAATGATGGAACTCTTATTGGAACTAAGGTTAGAAAAGCAAATCTTTGTAAAGAGATTTTATTTGTAGATGGGCTTCATTTTAAGAACATAAAATTTAAAGAATCGTCTACAAAATCAGGTTCTGCTGATGTTGGACAACTTGTTTTAGGAGGAGCAACAGATAAGTTATGTCAAGTAATTTATGAATCAGATAAAATAGGACTTTATAAGTTTAATGATAAAGAGTTAGTTCTAGTTCCTAATGGAAGTGAAAAAGGAAAATCAACACAATCAGTTAGTTTTGTTTTTGGATTCAGAAAGCAACTAGCTAAGATGGCAAAAAGTTGTCCTACTGTCGCAGCAAAAGCAAAAAAGAAAGAATATAAGAACAACGAAAAAAGTTTAATCAAATTTTGCGAGGATCTTACTGACTGTAAGGAATAGCTCAAAATTTGAATAAAGAAATCTATCTAGAAGTAGATGGAAAGTTTTTAAAAAGTACAACTGTTAGAGTTGTACTTTTTTTAGTTTAAAGAAATTTTAATTTCAATTTTTCTTAAAAAAAATCAACAAAACATAATGATGTGTTGTAATTTGTAATTTATTTTAACAAGGTATCATAAAAAGTATTTTTGCATAAATTTTTTAAAAATGAGTTTTAAAATTCGAGAAGGAAATAAAAATGACGCACAAGCAATTTTAGATTTAATTGTTGAATTAGCTGTTTTTGAAAAAGAACCAGATGCTGTAGAAATATCTGTTGATGATTTGATTCGTGACGGTTTTTCAGACAATCCAAGGTTTAAAACCTTTGTTGCGGAAGAATCAGATGGAACAATTATAGGAATGGCATTGTTCTATGAACGATATTCTACTTGGAAAGGTAGAGCGATTCATCTAGAAGATTTAATGGTTACAGCATCAAAAAGAGGAATTGGAGCAGGAAAAGAGTTGTATGCATCAGTTTTAAAATATGCTCATGATAATAATTATAATCGTGTTGCATGGGAAGTTTTAGACTGGAATACAAATGCAATCAATTTCTATGAAAACACAGGAGCAAAAGTATTAAGAGATTGGGACGTTGCTCAAATGAATAAACAAAATTTAGAGAAATTTATAAATGAGAATTTTTAAGTTCGGTGGAGCATCTGTTAAGAGTCCAGATGCGGTGAGAAATGTAGCGAGAGTACTTCAGCATGAAGGAACTGAAAATACATTAGTTGTTATCTCTGCTATGGGAAAAATGACTAACGCTTTTGAGCGTTTAATAAAGGCATATGTTGATGGGTCTGATGATTTGAATGAAGCTTTACAAGCAATTAAGGATTTCCATACAGAAATGATGGATGGATTGTTTGATAAGAATGATGAGATTTATACTAAAGTAACATATCTTTTTGGTGAACTTGCTGGAAGAATGGCAATTAACACTTCAAAAGATTACAACTATATCTACGATCAATTGGTAGGATTTGGAGAGTTGCTTTCCACAACAATCGTAAGTGCTTACTTGGCTAAGATTGGTGTTGATAACCAGTGGTTAGATGTAAGAAACTTTATAAAAACAGATAGTAACTATAGAGATGCCAAAATTAATTGGGAACTTACAGAAGCAACTATCAAAGAAAAAGTAGATACTTCTAAGTTAAATATTACGCAAGGTTTCTTAGGGAATAATGGAGAGTATACAACTACACTTGGTAGAGAAGGATCCGATTATACCGCAGGTATTTTTGCATATTGTTTAAATGCAGATAGTGTTACGATTTGGAAAGATGTACAAGGAGTTTTAAATGCGGATCCAAGAGTGTTTGAAGAAACAGAATTACTTAGAAATATATCTTACACAGAAGCAATTGAAATGGCATTTTATGGAGCTTCAGTAATTCACCCAAAAACAATACAGCCTTTAGAGCAAAAACAAATTCCTTTATTCGTTCGTTCATTTGATGATTTAGATCTTGAGGGAACTGCAGTTTCAGGGAGCGCAAAAGGAATAGAGCCTGAAGTACCATGTTATATTGTAAAGAAAAATCAAACGTTAGTCTCGGTTTCAGCGAAAGATTTTTCATTTATGGTTGAAGATAATATTAGTGCAGTTTTCAAAAAATTACACGATTACAAAATTAAGGTAAACTTGATTCAAAACTCAGCCATTAGTTTTTCTGTATGTATTGAAGATAAGTTTAATAACTTCGATAAGTTTTATAATGATTTAAAATCTACCTTCAATATGAAGTCATACAAAGATGTTACTTTATATACAGTGAGACATTTCAACGATGAAGCGATTGAGAGTATAAAAAGTAAAGGAAGAGCAATTATAAGACAGATTAATACGGAAACTGCCCAGTTAGTTATTCAAGAAAACGCTTAAGACAAACAATTTTCTTATATATTTGCGCTTTACGTTAACACCAAACTTATGGGTTTAGTTACATCTAAAGAAGTTGCAAAAGCGATAAAAGTAGATAAACTTGGAATAGTAGGAACATTCATTGGATGGCTACTAATGAAAATTTTAAGAATATCTACGGCGAACAAAGTTTATAATAAGCATAAGCATCTTAATGATTTACCATTTTTAAAAGGACTTTTAGATGAGTTTCAAATTGATTTTGAAATTCCAGAGGAAGACTTTAAACGTATTCCAAAAGATGGTCCGTTTATAACAATATCTAATCATCCATTAGGAGGTATTGATGGTATTTTACTTTTAAGATTATTGGTAGAACATCGTCCAGACTATAAAATTATTGCGAATTTCTTATTACATAGGGTAGATCCTTTAAAACCTTATGTAATGCCAGTGAATCCTTTTGAAGATCATAAGGATGCTAAATCTAGTGTTGCTGGAATTAAAAGTTCCTTAATGCATTTAAGAGAAGGAAAGCCTTTAGGGATTTTCCCAGCAGGTGAAGTTTCTACTTACAGAGACGGAAAATTAATGGTAGATAAAGAATGGGAAGAGGGAGCTGTTAAGTTGATTAAAAAAGCAAAAGTTCCAGTAATTCCAATTTACTTTCATGCTAAAAATAGTCGACTGTTTTATGTGTTGTCAAGAATTAGTGACACATTACGTACGGCTAAATTACCATCAGAATTATTATCACAAAAAAATAGAGTTATTAAGGTTAGAATAGGAAAACCTATCTCTGTAAAAGATCAAGATAACTATAAAGAAATTCCAGCATTTTACGAGTTTTTACGTAAGAAAACGTACATGTTGGCAAATCCTTTTGAGAAGAATCAGAAATTAATTTCAACTCAAAAATTAAAGCTTCCAAAGAAAGCTAAGAAAATTACATCTCAAAGAAATCCAGAGTTATTTATTAAAGAAATAGACGGATTAAGAGATCATGGAAAGCGAATGTTGGAGAGTAAAAACTATGAAGTTTTCTTCACCGATGCTAAAGAAATTCCGAATATTCTTCACGAGATAGGAAGACTTAGAGAAATCACCTTCAGAGAAGTTGGAGAAGGAACAAATAATCCTATCGATTTAGATAAGTTCGATAAATATTACCACCATTTATTATTATGGGACAATAATACGAATCAAGTAGTTGGAGCTTATCGTATGGGATTAGGAAAAGATATTTTCAAACGATACGGAATTAATGGTTTCTATGTTCAATCGCTATTTAAAATTGAGCCAGAACTTCATCCAATGATGGAGAAAACTATAGAAATGGGTAGAGCTTTTATCATAAAGCAATATCAGCAAAAACCAATGCCATTATTCTTACTTTGGAAAGGAATTGTACATGTTACTTTACGTTATCCTAAGTACAAGTATTTAATGGGAGGAGTAAGTATTAGTAATCAGTTTTCAGAGTTCTCTAAGTCGTTAATGATTGAGTTTATGAAATCACATTACTACGATCCTTATGTTGCTCAATATATCCATCCTAAAAAAGAATTTAAGGTAAAACTTAAAGATGGAGACAAGGATTTTGTTTTCGATGCTACGCAGTCAGATATGAATAAATTTGACAAGGTAATTGATGAAATTGAGCCTGGAGCATTACGAATTCCTGTATTAATTAAAAAATACGTTAAACAAAATGCGCGTTTAGTAGCGTTTAATGTTGATCCTAAATTTAATAATGCAATTGATGGTTTAATGTATATAAAGGTGTCAGATTTACCTGAAAGTACAGTTAAGCCTGTATTAGAAGAATTCCAAGCGGAACTAGAGTTAAAAGCTCAAGAAAATCAACAAAAAGCTAAATAATTTAAATTTCAGTAGTAACATTTTATCATTCTAAAGAACATAATTATTGAGACGTTGTCTCTAAAAAAATTATGTTTAAGAAAAGAATGATAAAAGAGTTCGCTGTAATTATAGTTCAAAAAAGCAATGGAAAAGAAGTCTCTCAACAGACATTGTTAAGTGTTGAGCAATTACAGCAGCTTTTTTCAAATGAACTTCAATTACAATCTAATTCTTTCCTGGATTCCAGTCCAAAGGCTATAAATGATTCACAGAATTATAGAGATTTAGGGAAAATATTTATCCATGTTAACGATTCTTACATTTGCCTAAATATTGATTCTATTATAAAATGTGAGGCCAGTGGTAATTACACAAAGTTTTTCACAGATAAGAAAGAAGAATATTTAGTTTCCAAACCTTTAAAATACTATCAGGATTTAATTGTTTTTAAAGATTTCTTTAGAGCAAATAGATCGGTATTGGTGAATCTCAAGTTTGTTATTTCTGTATATAAGCGTGAAGCCATTGTTTTGAGTACCAATGAGAGAATAACAGTTTCCGTAAGAAATAAGAGTAAACTCCTTGAAATTATTAATAAATACACTTAACTATTATAAAGTAAGGTTTATACATTTTTTACTTACGTTAAACCAAACTTCTAACCAATCCTGTTAAGCATTGAATAACTTTAATACTTCAATTAAAAATTCAATACAATGAAAAAAACAATTTTAAACTTAGGAAAGACTTTACAAAAAAATGATCAGAAAAAGATTAATGGAGGAAATCCATTATTATCA